>NZ_JBQIIT010000005.1:0-213065 GCF_056795635.1 Adlercreutzia sp.
AAGTGGGCCTTTATTCTGGCCGCGGCCGCCTCGGCGGTGGGTCTGGGGAACATGTGGCGCTTCCCCTATCTGGCGGCGAAGTACGGCGGCGGCACCTTCCTCATCACGTATATGGTGCTCGTGTTCACCTTCGGCGTGTCGCTGTTGCTGCTGGAGACGGCCCTGGGCCGCAAGACCGGCCAGTCCGCCATCGGCGCCTTCAAGAGCTTCGGCAAGAAGTACGCCTTCATCGGCATCCTGGCCTCGGCGGTGCCCTTCATCATCACGCCGTACTACTGCATCATCGGCGGCTGGGTGACGAAGTACACGGCCGCTTACCTGGTGAACGGCCCGGCTGCCCTCGCTGACGGCGGCGACTTCTTCACCGGCTTCATCACCTCGAGCGCGGAGAGCTACATCTGGATGCTCCTGTTCATGGCCATCGTGTTCGTGGTCGTGGGCCTGGGCGTGAAGGGCGGCATCGAGAAGGCGAACCTGTTCATGATGCCGGCGCTCATCATCATGGCCATCGGCATCGCCATCTACACGCTCACCATGCCCGGTGCCGTGGAGGGCGCGCTGTACTACCTCACGCCGGACTTCAGCAAGTTCTCGCCGGAGCTGGTCATCGGCGCTCTGGGCCAGATGTTCTACAGCCTGTCGCTGGCCATGGGCATCATGATCACCTACGGCTCCTACATGCGCAAGCAGGACAGCCTCACCTCCTCGGTGGTGCGCATCGGCGGTTTCGATTTGGGCGTGTCCTTCATCGCCGGCCTGCTCATTGTGTCCGCGGCCTTCGTGGCCATGGGCTCCGGTGACGCCGTGGCCGCCAAGGCCGGCCCCTCCCTCATGTTCGTGACGCTGCCCACGGTGTTCGTCGACATGGGCGGCATGGCCACCATCATCGGCTTCTTGTTCTTCCTGCTGGTGCTGTTCGCGGCGCTGACGAGCGCCATCTCCCTCGTGGAGACCCTCGTCTCCATCGTGCACGACGGCCTGCAGTGCTCCCGCGGGAAGGCCCTCGGCATCGTGATCGCGTTCGTGGTCATCGCCGGTGCTATCATCAACGCTGGCTACAACGTGGCCTCCTTCATCGAGCCGCTCGGGGCCGGCAGCTCCATGCTCGACTTCGCCGACTTCATCTCCAACTCGGTGCTCATGCCCATCGTGGCGCTGCTCACCTGCGTGTTCGTCGGCTGGATCATCAAGCCCAAGGCCATCATCGACGAGGTGCGCATCTCCAGCAAGTTCACCGCCGCCGGTGCCTGGACGGCCATGATCAAGTACATCGCTCCGGTGCTCGTCATCATCATCCTGGTGGCCTACGTGGCCGCTCAGTTCGGCTTCTTTTCCATGTGAGTTAGAAAGCCTCGGCTTTCTAACTCACCTCGACGCTGCGGGTCCGATGGGCGCCTGCACTCGACCCTTGTTTTCTCCACGGCGCGTACCTAAGTACGCTTGGGCGAAAGGCGGGCCGATTGCAGGCACCTGTCGGACCCTCGCTGTCTTCCTTGGGCGAACCTGTGAATCTTGAAATAAAGCTCTATAATGGTTCGACTGCGAAATTGGCTTCAAGTAAGGAATGTGCATGGCTCTCTCAATCGGTATCGTGGGGCTGCCCAATGTGGGCAAGTCCACGCTGTTCACGGCGCTGACCAACAAGGGCGGTCTGGCAGCCAACTACCCGTTCGCCACCATCGAGCCCAACGTGGGCATCGTGCCGGTGCCCGACGAGCGGCTCTACGCTCTGGCCGAGATCGACCATACGGCCAAGATCGTGCCGGCCACCGTGGAGTTCGTGGACATCGCCGGCCTGGTGGCCGGGGCGAGCCAGGGCGAGGGCCTGGGCAACCAGTTCCTCGCGAACATCCGCGAGACCGACGCCATCGCCGAGGTGGTGCGCTTCTTCGGCGATCCGGACGTGACCCACGTGGCCGGCAAGGTGGACCCGCTCTCCGATGTGGACACCATCAAGACCGAGCTCATCCTGGCCGACATCGCCACCCTGGAGAAGGCCATTCCCCGCCTGGAGAAGGAGGCCAAGCGCGATAAGGCCGGCGTGGCGAAGCTGGAGACGGCGCGTAAGGTGCTCGAGGGCCTGAACGAGGGTCATCGCGCCCGCACCCTGGGGCTAACCGACGACGAGCAGGCGGCCATCTACGACCTGCACCTGCTGACCATGAAGCCGATGCTCTACATCGCGAATGTGGACGAGGACGCCGTGGATGCTGAGCTGCCCGAGATCGACGGCTGCACGCCCGTGCCCATCTCTGCGAAGGTGGAGGCCGACATCGCCGAGCTGTCCGAGATGGATCCGGAGGAGGCCAAGGAGTATATGGAGGCCCTGGGGCTTGCCGAGAGCGGCCTGGCCCGCCTCATCCGCGAGGCCTATGGGCTTCTGGGCCTGCAGAGCTACTTCACGAGCGGCGTGGCCGAGACCCGCGCCTGGACCATCCCCGTAGGCGCGAAGGCCCCCCAAGCCGCTGGTGTCATCCACACCGACTTCGAGCGCGGCTTCATCAAGGCCGAGGCGGCCAGTTACGAGGACTACGTGACCCTCGGCGGCGAGAAGGGCTGCCGCGACGCAGGCAAGCTGCGCCAGGAGGGCAAGGACTACGTCGTCCGCGACGGCGATGTCATGCACTTCAAGTTCAACGTGTAGGAATGGCGAAGAGGCGGCTCGGGCCGCCTCTTTGTATGCTGTGGCATAGATCGGCGAAAGGAGCGGACATGGTGGAATGCAGGGGGCGCGATGGCGGCCGCGGCGAGCGGCGGCCAAGCCGGGATGAGCAGCGCGAGGAGCGCCGGCGCGAGGCGGCGCGGCATATCGGGCTCATGAAGGCGGCCTTCGGACGCGAGACCGACGAGGCCATCGAGAACGCGCGCATCTATGAAGAAGGGGAGGGTCGCGCACTTCTGTGGGGCGCGGCGGCTGCCGAGGCGGCCCGGGCCGCGGCCGCGGTGGCCGAGGCGGATGCCGACGGCGCCCTGGCCGGCAACGAGGAGGCTGCGGCCGAAGTCGAGATCGCTGAAGAGGCCGCTGAGGCGGCGGAGACTGCCGAAACTGCTGAGACCGCGGCTGCTGAGGCGGCTGAGGCTGCCGTCGGGGCGACTCCCTCGGCTACCGAGACGACCACCAAGGTGGTGACCTCCTTCGCTCCCGAGGCGCTGTACCGCGACGCCTCCGGCAAGACCATGATCGTGGATCCCGGCGCCTTCACGCGCCCCGGTGGGGCCTACGAGGACGGCGCCTTCGGGCCCGAGCAGATCCTCTGCGCCGAGAGCAACCTGTACCCGGTGCTTTGCGCCCACAAGCGCGACTTCTACGACAAGAACCGCGATTACCGTCGCGGCTCGCTGTTCACCGACCGCGCCCTGTACGTGCCCGGCGTGCTGTTCAACCGGGGCGGGGAGACCCGTCGCGCCGACGTGCTGGTCATCGCCGAGCCCACCCGCGCTTACGCCCTGGAGAACCACCGCTCGCCTCGCGAGTGCGACAAGGCCCTGGCCGACCGCATCGAGGCCATCTTCCGCATCGCGGCCGCCAACGGCGTCGAGACGCTCATCATGGGCGCCTTCGGCTGCGGCCGCAACGGCTACGACCCGGCCCAGGTCATCGGGCTCATCCAGGGGTGGCTCGCCGAGAACCCCGGTGCGGTGCCGTTGGTGGTGTTCGCCGTGCCCCGCGTGCACGCCGACGCCTTCCGCACTGCTTTCGGGGCGCCGGAGCCGGAGCGGCCGGCGGTCGCGGTCGTGGAAGAGGAGCGCGACGAGGATGAGGACTGGCGCACTGCGGAGCTGCCCGAGGGCATTACCCTGCGCTAGGGGAGCGGCTCCCCGCGCGAATGGGGCGCATGGCAAGACGAGTGGGGCGGGCGGTGCGCGATGGTGGCGCGCCGCCCGCTGCGATGCAGAAGGACGATCATGGACGTGGCGAAGATTGGGGAAATGACGGACCCGAGCGAGGGCGCGAGTGAGAGCGTGCCGGTCGATTACGAGGCCCGCGTGGCCGAGGATACCGAGGATGTGGGCCCTGGCCAGCACCTGTTCGGAGAGCCGCTGGAGATGTACCTGCTGCGGGAGCCGAAGCTGGCCGTGGCCTTCTCGGGCGGCTGCGATTCGTCCCTCGTGCTGGCGGCGGCGAAGCTCGCGGGCTGCGAGGTGCGCGCCTACCTGGTGAAGACCGCCTTCCAGCCGGCCTTCGAATTGAACGACGCTCGGGCCGTGACCGACGCCCTGGATATTCCGCTCACGGTGGTGGAAGCCGATGTGCTCGCCGAGGAAGCTATCTGCGCGAACCCGCCGGACCGCTGCTACCGCTGCAAGCGCTTCATCTTCGATACGGTGCGTCGGGCCGCCGCGGCCGATGGCTTCGCGGTGATCGTGGACGGCACCAACGCCTCCGACGATCCGGGGCGGCGCCCTGGCTTCAAGGCCCTGGCCGAGGCCGGGGTGGTCTCTCCCTTGCGCCGGGCCGGCATGACCAAGGCCAACGTGCGCCACGTGCTGGTCGGCCTGGAAGAGCGCTTCGGCCTTGAGCCCGGCGCTCTCATGGCCGCCAAGCCGAGCTTCCCGTGCCTGGCCGTCTACGTGCCCGAGGGAGAGCCCATCGACGAGGCGTCCCTGGCTGAGGCTGCCCGCGTCCGCGGTTTGTAGACCGCTCGGGGCGCCTTCCCCCGTGAAGGCTGTAGCTCGAGGGGGGCGGCTTTGCGCCCAGGCGTCTCGGTCGACGAAGGGGCCGGAAGATGCGTCAGATCTCGAGTTGTGAGCGTCTCGGGGGTTCGCTCGGCCCATGTTCGAAAGATTGACCGCTCTCTGCAATGCTCTGATCGGGCGTTTTGTCGACTGTCTTCCAAGCTGCGGTGCGGTGCGGGGAAGCGAGACGCTCATAACTCTAAATTTGACGCAAAAAAACTACCTTGCCCAATTGCTGAATCTTCGCACTTGGCGGCGCGGCGCGTTTCGCGGCTCCGCTTTTTGCTATCATAGGGCGGTTAATTTACGAACATCGAGAAGGAGCGCTCAGCCATGACGCAGCATCTTTCCGAGGCTGATGTGCGGGGCATTGCCGAGTACACCCGCATCGGTCTTACGGCGGAGGAGGTCGTCGCCATGACGGCCGACCTGAACGCCATCATCGACAGCCTCGCGCCCATCACCGAGTTCGATCTGGACGGTGTGGAGCCCACGTTCCATCCCATCGGCGACCTCTCGAACGTCATGCGCGACGATACGGTGCGCGGCAGCTTCGCCCAGGCCGTGGCCCTGGAGAACGCCCCGAAGCAGGAGAACGGCAGCTTCCTCATCCCGTCCATTCTGGGCGAGGGGGGTGATCGCTAATGGCAACGCCGTTCGGAAGCATGTCCGTCCGCGAGCTTCAAGCGGGGCTCGCCGCCAAGGAGTTCTCCGCCGCCGAGGTGGCCCGCGGCACCTTCGAGCGCATCGAGGCCGCCGACGGGGTGGTGCACTCCTTCCTGGAGACCACCGAGAAGCTGGCCTTGGACGCCGCCTCCCGCATCGATGGGGCCATCGCCGAGGGGCGCCTGGCCGAGATGGGGCCTCTGGCCGGTGTGCCCGTGGGTTACAAGGACAACCTGAACCTGACGGGCACCCACACCACTTGCGCCTCGAACATGCTGCGCGATTACGTGTCGCCCTACACCGCCACCTGCGTGGAGCGCACCCTGCGGGCCGGGGCATTGCCCATCGGGAAGCTGAACATGGACGAGTTCGCCTTCGGCGGCTCCACCGAGACCTCCGCCTTCGGGCCCACGCGCAACCCGTGGGATACCGAGCGCGTGCCCGGCGGCTCCTCGGGCGGCAGCGCGGCGGCCGTGGCGGCGGGCTTGGTGCCCGTGTCCCTCGGCTCCGATACCGGCGGCTCCATCCGCCAGCCCGGCTCCTTCTGCGGCCTGGTGGGCGTGAAGCCCACCTACGGCGTGGTCTCGCGCTACGGCGTGGTGGCCTTCGGCAGCTCGCTGGACCAGGTGGGCCCTTTCGCCCGCTCGGTGGAAGACGCCGCCCTGACCCTGAACGCCCTGGCCGGCCGGGACGAGCTTGACTGCACGAGCCAGCCGAGCGACGTGGACTTCACGGCGAACCTTGCCGAGGGGGTGCGCGGCATGAGAATCGGCATTGTGCCCGCCTTCCTGGAGGCCGCCGGCCTCGCCCCCGAGGTGAAGGCCAAGGCCCAGGAGGCCGCCCTGGCCCTGGAGAAGATGGGCGCCGAGCTCGTGGAAGTGGAGCTGCCCCACGCCCAGGCCGCCATGAGCGCCTACTATGTGCTGGGCCCCTGCGAGGCCTTCAGCAACCTGGCCCGCTTCGACTCGGTGCGCTACGGCTACTGCGATCCGGGCCACAAGGATCTGGGCAGCCAGTACGAGGCCAGCCGCGCCCGCGGCTTCGGGCCCGAAGCGCGCCGCCGCATCATGCTCGGCAGTTACTTGCTGTCGGCCGGCGTCTACGACAGGTACTACTACCCGGCCCAGCAGGTGCGCACCCTCATCACTCGCGACTACGCCGCCGCCTACGAGTCGGTGGATTGCATCCTCACGCCGGTGGCCCCGCGCACGGCTTTCAAGCTGGGCGAGATCGGCGATCCCACCGAGATGTATCTGGGCGACATGTTCACCATCTCCATCAACATCGCCGGCAACGGCGGCATGTCCGTGCCGGTGGGCCTCGGCGCCGACACGGGCCTGCCCGTGGGCGTCCAGCTTATCGCGCCGCCTTTCAAGGACGCGAACATGTTCCGCGCCGCAGCGGCCCTGGAGACCGTCTACGGCCCGGCGCCCGTGGCCCCCGACTATGCCGACGGAAAGGTGGGTGCGTAAATGAAGACCCTGGAAGAGGTATTCGAGACTTGGGAGGCCGTCATCGGCCTGGAGATCCACGCCGAGCTGACCACCCTGGAGACGAAGATGTTCTGCGGCTGCAAGCTGGAGTTCGGCGCGGCCCCCAACACCCACACCTGCCCGGTGTGCCTGGGGCTGCCCGGGGCGCTTCCCGTGCCCAACCGCGCCGCCATCGAGTCCATCGTGCTGGCGGGCCTGGCCACCAACTGCGATATCGAGAAGCACTCGATGTTCTACCGTAAGAACTACATGTACCCCGATATGGCGAAGAACTTCCAGACCACCCAGGGCCCCATCGCCTTCTGCATGCGCGGCCACTTGGATCTGGACGTGGACGGCCGCGGGGCCGCCGAGCGCTACCGCCTGGACGCCCTTGCGCCCGGCGAGCGCGACGGCAACATCACCCGCACCGAGGACGGCTATGTGGCCCATGTGGGCATCACCCGCATCCACATGGAGGAGGACGCCGGCAAGATGGTGCACCTGGGCGGCGGCGAGGGCCGCATCGCCGGGGCCACCCAGTCGCTTGTGGACTACAACCGCGCCGGCACCCCGCTCATCGAGCTGGTGACCGAGCCCGACCTGCGCACGCCCGAGGAGGCGCGCCTGTTCATGCAGAAGCTGCGCCAGATCTATCTGGCCATTGGCATTTCCGACTGCTCCATGGAGGAGGGGTCCCTGCGCTGCGACGGCAACGTGTCCCTGCGCCGCCGCGGTACCACCGCCTTCGGCACCAAGACCGAGCTGAAGAACATGAACTCCTTCAAGAACCTCCACGACGGTTTGGCCTACGAGATCTGCCGCCAGGCCGAGGTGCTGGAAGAGGGGGGCGTCATCTACCAGGAGACGCGCCACTGGGACCCGTCGGCCAAGCGCACCATCGTCATGCGCGTGAAGGAGACCGCCGACGACTACCGCCTGTTCCCCGAGCCCGATCTGGCGCCCTACGATCTCACCGACGAGTTCATCGAGGGGGTGCGGGCCAAGCTGCCCGAGCTGCCCGACCAGAAGGCGGCCCGCTACGCCGCCGATTTCGGGTTGACGGCCTATGATGCGCGCCACCTGGTGGACCATCGGACCACGGCGGACTTCTTCGACGAGTGCATGGCGCTGGCTGTCGCCGAGAAGGGCGGCAGCAAGTTCGCCAAGCCCCTTGCGAACCTCATCATCAACGATGTGACCGCCTGGCTGAACGCCCACGAGGACACCGCTCTGGCCGACACGCCGCTGACGGCCGCCCGGGCGCTCGCGCTGGTGAAGCTCATCGCGAGCGAGGCCATCTCTTCCAAGCAGGGCAAGGAGGTGTTCGCGACCATGATGGACGAGGACGCCGAGCCGGCGGCTATCGTGGAGGCCCGCGGCATGAAGCAGGTGTCCGACGCCGGGGCCATCGAGGCCGTGGTGGACGAGGTAATCGCCGCCAACCCCGACGAGGTGGCCCGCTACCGCGAGGGCAACACCAAGGTCATCGGGTTCTTCGTGGGCCAGTGCATGAAGGCCATGCGCGGCCAGGGCAATCCCAAGATCATCAACGAGCTGCTGGCGAAGAAGCTGGGGTAGGGAAGCGAGATCGTCAATTTTGCCTTGTGCTGCGAAGGGTCGTCCTGAGAGGGGCGGCCCTTCGTCGGAAAGGGGCTGGCTTTTCAAATGACCGCTTTCCCCTCTTGCAATTATTAACTCAAGATTCTATAATAGAACAAATGTTCTTACAGGTTCACCAGAGGTGAACCTGAGGCTGGGGAGCCCCTAACCCGGAAACGGGGACAGCCGCCGAGAAGAAAGGGGGCTGCCATGACCAGCCGTATTACCATATCCAACAACTTCATGTTCGGACGCGTGCTCTGCCGCGAGGATATTTGCCGGGGCTTTTTAGAGCGCGTTCTCGGTACCGAAGTGGGTTCCATCTCCTATCTCAATCGGGAGCAGGTGCTCCAGCCCGCCGTGGCATCCCGCGGGGTGCGGCTCGATGTGTACGCTGAGACGGTCTTGGGCGTCATCGATGTGGAGATGCAGGCCAATCCCCATGCCGATTTGGGGCGCCGTCTGCGCTACTATCAAGCGAGCATCGATTCGGGGTTGCTGGACCAGGGTTCGTCGTGGAGGGATCTGCGCGACAGCTACATCATCTTTGCCTGTGATTTCGACTGGCCCGGCGCAGGCCTTCCCGTGTACACCTTCGACCGTCTCTGCCGGGAGAATCCGGCCCTTGCGGCTCAGACCGGCTCCACGTGGGTGGTGCTGAACGCGCGGGCCGCCGCTGCCGCGCCCAATGAAGGGCTGCGTAATCTGCTAGAATATATTCAAAGAGGCTCCGTAGCGCCAGATGACAAGCTTGTGAGCGCTATGGATGCCGAAGTCTCCACGGCCAATGAGGACAGAGAGTGGGTGGGCTCCGTGATGACCGTAAGAGATTTGCTGGAAGAGGCCCGTGCCGATGCCATCGCTGAAGGCTTGGCGGAAGGTCGCGAGGAAGGCCTGGCAGAAGGTCGCGAGGAAGGCCTGGCAGAAGGTCGCGAGGAAGGCTTAGCTGAGGGTCGCGCTGAGGGTCGCGCAGAGGGTCGCGCAGAAGGCGTTGCCAGGGTGGCTGCTCTTGCCGCCAAGCTGGCAGAAGATGGCCGCGCTGAAGACGCCCTTTCCGTTATGGCCGACCCTGTGGCGGTCGAGAGTCTTCTTCGGGAATACGGATTGTAAGCTTCTGGCTGCAAGAAAGACCGCATCTCGTGGGGGAGCGCGGCCTTTTGGGGAGGGTCGGGTTAAGCTGCTCGTTGACGGTGATGCGTCTGCCATCGATGGGCTGAAGGCGGGGTGGTAGGCGCCATAGCTTGCGTCTTTCGCTATAAAGATGTGGCTAGCTGCAAACACGCCGTTCACAATGTGCGGCTCGGGAATTGGCGATCGGTCCAGCGAAAGTTGGGCGTTGTGCCCGCAACCGGCAACGATCGATTATCGGTCGCGGTGCTTGGCTGTGACGGGTTCGTGACAGGGGCAGCGCTCGGGCGCCCTTGCGCGGAGGCAATGATAGAATCCCAACCAAAAGTTATAAGGTCAACATTGACGAAGGGATTTTCCATGGGCATTTTCAAGGACGAGAACGGTCGCAGCTACGGCGACTGGACGCGTCGCGGCCAGGGCCGCACGAGCGAGCACGCCAACGACATCGTCACGACGGGCGACGAGAAGAAGTGGTACGACCAGGCCTTCTGGATCGTGTTCTTCCTGATCGTGCTGTGGCCCGTGGGGCTCGTGATGATGTGGCGCGGCGCCTGTACCTGGCATGTCGTCGTGAAGGTGATCGTCACCATCGTGATCCTGGGCCTCGTAGTGCTGTCCTACCAGATGTCCCAAGCTGTCCTGGCCGCCCAGGGCACGCTCAGCTAGAGGGGAGCACCGGGCCGTCCGCGGTGAGGGGCACCCCGCGCCGCTTCATTTTCCCAGATGAAAGTCTGCTATCGACCTTCGCGATGGCGGGCTTTCCCTATTCTGTATGCGTTTTGCCCTTGCTCCGCGCCGTGGCTTCGGGCATCATACTGACCCACACGAAAGAAGCGAGGAGCCGCTGGATTCCTCGCGCCCCAGGAGACCGGAACAAGGAGCAGTGATGGCGAAGAAGAACATCCCCTACGATCAGAAGTACTACGATCCCGAGATCGAGTGCATGCCGCGGCCCGAGCTGGAGGCCATGCAGCTGGAGCGGCTCCAGGAGATGGTGCGCTACGCCTACGAGAACACCGTCTGGTACAGGCGCTCCTTCGACGAGGCCGGCGTGAAGCCCGAGGACATCAAGACCCTGAAGGATCTGGAGCGCTTCCCCTTCGTGGACAAGAAGACCGAGCGCGAGACCCAGCACGTGGGCTCGTTCTTCGGTGAGATGTGCTCGGTGCCCGAGGAGGAGGTCATCTTCATGGCCACCTCGTCTGGCTCCACCGGCGTGCCCACGGTGAGCCCCTTCACCCAGGAGGACTTCGACCTGTGGCAGGACACCGAGGCGCGCCTGTTCTGGCAGGCCGGCATGCGCCCCACCGACCGCTACGTGCACGGCCTGAACTTCGCCCTCTACGTGGGCGGCCCCGACGTCATCGGCGCCCAGCGCCTGGGAGCCCTGGCCATCTGGGTGGGCGCGGTGCCCTCCGACCGCCTCATCTTCGTGCTGCAGCAGTACCAGCCCACGGTGATCTGGACGAGCCCGTCCTACGCCTGGACGCTGGGCGAGAAGATCAAGGAGAAGGGACTCGACCCGCGCCGTGACTTCTCTATCCACACCATCATCGTGGCCGGCGAGCCGGGTGGCTCCATCAAGAGCACCCGCGAGGCCATTGAGAACCTGTGGGACGCGAAGGTGGTGGATTTCTTCGGGCTGTCCGACATCTACGGCGCCTGCGCGGCGGCCTGCGAGGCCCACGACGGCCTGCATATTGCGGAGGACCAGATCCTCGTGGAGACCGTGGACCCGGCCACCGGCGAGGTGCTGGCCCCCGGCGAGGTGGGCGAGCTGGTGTACACCACCCTCATGAAGAAGGCCCGTCCCATGATCCGCTTCCGCACCGGCGACATCGGGTACGTGTCCAACGAGCAATGCACCTGCGGGCGCACCCTGGCCCGCATCCACATCACCGGCCGCAAGGACGAGATGTTCATCGTGGGCGCCGTGAACGTGTTCCCCTCTGATGTGGAGTACGTGGTGCGCGCTGAGGACGGGCTCACGGGCGAGTACCTCATCCGCGTGTACGACGAGAACTTCTCTACGCGCTACGAGGTATCGGTGGAGCGCGCCCAGGGATCCGACGAGCCCTTCGATGCCGTGGCCGCCCGCGTGTCGGCGGCGCTGAAGGCCCACACCGGCGTGAAGCCGGCCAAGGTGCTCGTCTTTGATGCCGGCAAGCTGGGCACTTCTTCCGAGCACAAGGCCAGCCGCTTCATCGACGAGCGCAAGGGCGCCTAGGGCCCGAAGCCCCCGTTGCACTTGATGGCCGCGTGCCGCCCTCCGGCCGTGCGCGGCCCGCTATAATGCGGATAACCGATAGAAGGGAACCCCATGACCGCTTTCGACTTCTCCATTTCCGGGCAGCACTACCTGTTCGACGTGCAGTCCTTCGCCCACACCATCCTGGCCGCCGGCGGCGACAGCTATTCCTACGCCCTGCGCGACCGCACCACCCAAGGGGTCATCGACGACGTGGCCTCCGGCACTTCCGAGCTGGGTGTGGTCATGCTGACCTCGGCCACCGAGGCGGCGCTCACCGAGGCCTTCACCGAGGCAGGGCTCACCTTCCACGAGCTGGCCGCCTCGGCGCCGTTGGTGGCCCTCCCGTCGAGCCACCCGCTCGTGAACGCCAAGGAGCTCAGCCTGGAGCAGCTGGCCGACTATCCCTACGTGTACTTCGACCAGGGCGAGGGCGCTCCCATCGCCTTCTTTGAGGAGGCCCTGTCCGACATGCCCCGGGCCAAGAAGGTGGCCTGCACCGACCGCGCGTCGCTCACCGAGCTCATCATGGCCATCAACGGCTATACGGTGACGAGCGGCATCCTGGTGGGCATCACCGACGGCAGCGCCCTGACCACCATTCCGCTGGAGACCGACGTGGTTCTGCACCTGGGCTATGTGTCCGCCGACAACCGCGACCTGTCGGTCATGGGGGAGCGCTTCGTCACCCATCTCGCGCGCAGCCTAGACTACTATGCGAATAAATAGTCGCAAGGGATAACGAGAGAGATGCAAGGGCGGCCGTTACGGTCGCCCTTCGGTATTGAGAGAGGGATGCCCATGCTGGAAGTCATTTGGCACGCGCGGGGCGGGCAGGGGGCCTTTACGGCGGCCCGGTGCCTGGGCGCCGCGGCGGCCCTGTCGGCCGGGGCCCACGCCCTGGCCTTCCCGACCTTCGGGCCGGAACGGAGAGGTGCGCCCATGCGTGCGTTCACGAAGATCGACCGGGCGCCCATCGGCGACCGCAGCGTCGTGGCCCGGGCGGGCATCGTGGTGTATTTGGACGAGACGCTCTTGGCCGACGGGTGGGACGCCGAGCTGGCCGACGGCGGCCTCATGCTGCTGAACACCCGCCGGACGGTGGACGACCCGCGGGTGGTGGCCATCGACGCCGACGGCATCTCTGCGGGTGTGCTGGGGCGGCCCATTCCCAATACGGTGTTCTTGGGTGCCATTCCGGCCCTCTGCGACGCGGTCAGCTTGGAAGACGTGCACGAGGGTATTCGCGCTACCATGCCCGCGCGGCTGCACGAGAAGAACTTGCGTATCGTGGATGCCGCCTTCGAGACGCTGGCGTCTCGGCCCGACGTGCCCCATCTGGGCGGCTTGGGTCCACGCGGCGGCGATTCGGGCACGGGCCTGTTCGACCTGGCGGCCACGGTGCTGCTTGCGGAAGAGGGGAGCGAGGCATGATGAATCGGACGTTCACCCCGCACTTGCGGGACGGTTTGGCGGCGCGACCCGAGCAGTTCGCCCGCTCCACCTGCTTTGAGGGCGGTTACCTCACCTCGGTGAACGCCGGCTGGCGCAGCCTGCGGCCCGTGATCGACCCGGTGCAGTGCACGCTGTGCCTCAACTGCTACATGTACTGCCCCGACGGCACCATCTTCAAGGTGCGCGACGACGATGGCGTGGCCGGCGGCCTCGCTATCGACTACGATTTCTGCAAGGGCTGCGGCGTGTGCGCGAAGGTGTGCCCCGTGCCCTGCATCGCCATGGTGGACGAGCAGGAAGGAGGTGCGGCATGAGGAAGTTCCTCTCGGGCAACGAGGCCTTCGCCGAGGGCGTGCGCTTGGCGCGGCCCCAGGTGATCTCGGCCTATCCCATCACGCCCCAGACCACGGTGGTGGAGGCCCTGGCCTCCATGGTGGAAGAGGGCAGCCTTACCTGCGAGTACTTGCACGTGGAAAGCGAGCACACGGCCCTGGCGGCGGCCATGGGGGCGGCGGCCACGGGCGCGCGCACGTTCACGGCCACCTCGTCCCAGGGCCTGCTGTACATGGCCGAGTGCCTCACCTACGCTTCGGGCGGCCGGTTCCCCATTGTGATGATGAACGCGAACCGCGCCCTCGCCCTGCCGTGGAACATCTACGGCGACCAGCGCGACTCGCTGTCGCTTCTGGACCACGGCTGGATCCAGGTATACGCCGAGAACAACCAGGAGGCGCTCGATCTGGCGCTCATGGCCTACGCCGTGGCCGAGGACGAGCGCGTGAGCCTGCCGGTGATGGTGAACGTGGACGGCTTCGCGCTCACCCACACCTACGAGTCGGTGGAGGTGCCCGCGGCGGAAGATGCCGACGCCTTCCTGCCGCCCTACCGCACGGCCAACCGCTTCAACTTCGAGCACCCGGTGAGCATCGGCTATTCCGCCGGCCCGGAGTTCAACGGCCACTACCAGTACTGGCACCACCGCGACATGCTGACCGCCGAGGCCGTGGTGGAAGAGGTGGAGGCCCGCTTCGCCGCCACCTGCGGGCGCCGGTACCCGGGGCTCGTGGACGCCTACCGCTGTGAGGACGCCGATTTCGTGCTGGTCACCTTGGGCTCGGTAGCCGGCATTGCCCGCGATGTGGCCGACGAGCTGCGCGCGGCGGGCAAGCGGGCCGGCGTGCTGCGCATCCGCTACCTGCGCCCGGTGCCGGGCCGCCAGCTGGCCGAGGCTCTGGCCGGGGCGGCGGCCGTGGGCGTGCTGGAGAAGGACATCTCCTTCGGCGGCGACGGCGGCGCGGTGTTCTCCACCGTGCTGGCCGCCTGCGCCCGGCGCGGCGTGGCCCGGTCGGCCCTGAACTTCATCGGGGGCCTGGGCGGCGCCGACATCTCCCGCGACCAGGTGCGGGCCTGCTTCGCCGATCTGGAGCGTTTGGCGGCCGGCCAGGGCGAGGCCGGCCAGGTCGTGTTCCTGGGCATCGACGACGAGGAAGGGGGCCCGCGATGACCGTGAACGCGCGGAACATCACCGACGAGGAGTTCTTCTACGGCCACAAGGCCTGTCCCGGCTGCGGCGGCGCCCTTGTGGTGCGCCAGGTGCTGAAGGTGCTCGGGCCCCATGCGGTGAGTGCCCTGCCCGCCGGCTGCATGAGCGCCGTGGGCTTCAACTTCCCCCAGCTGGCCTTCGGCAACAACGCCACGATCACCCCCTTCGCCGCCACGGCCGCGGTGCTCTCGGGCATCCGGGCCGGGCTTGCGGCCCAGGGGACGGCCCCCGAGGACTGCACCGTGGTGGGGTTCGCCGGTGACGGGGGCACGGCGGATATCGGCCTGCAGGCCCTGTCGGGGGCCATCGACCGCAACGATGATGTGCTCTACATCTGCTACGACAACGAGGCCTACATGAACACGGGTATCCAGAAGTCGGGGCTCACCCCCTTCGGCGCCTCTACGACGACCACGCCCGCGGGCCAGAGCGAGCACGGCTGCCTCACGCAGAAGAAGAGCCTGTTCGACATCGTGGCGGCCCACGGCATTCCCTACGCCGCCACGGCCTCGGTGGGCTATCTGAGCGACTTCTTGAAGAAGGTGGAGCGGGCCCGCGATGTGCGCGGCACCCGGTTCATCCACGTGATGGCGCCCTGTCCGGTGGGCTGGGGCTTTCCCTCGGAGGACATGGTGGACGTGGCCAAGGAGATCGTGGACACGGGCCTGTGGTACCTCGCCGAGTACGAGGGTCCGGCCCTGTCAGGTATGCCCGGGGGAACCTTCCGCCTGAACCGCAACCCCAAGGCGTTCAAGCCCATCGAGCCCTACCTGCGCCGCCAGGGCCGCTTCCGCGCCGACGACGGGGCCGACCTAGCCGCCATCGAGGCCGCCCGCGACGAGCGCTGGGCCTACATGCGCGAGCGGTGGGCCTAGCGTGACCGCCGAGCGGGCCGTTTGCGCGAACGACGGAGGGGCGGCTGCTTGCGCCCACGGGGAGGCGGTCATCCGCGATCGGATTGGCCGCCTTTCTGGCGGCCAATCGCGACGAGGGGTACCAGGCGTTCCAGGCGAAGCTCATTCCCAATATCGATAGCGCCTCCATCATCGGTGTGCGCACGCCGGTCTTGCGCCGCTTCGCCAAAGCGCTGGCGCGGGAAGGGAAGGCGGAGGTGTTTCTGAGCCTGGTGCCCCACGGCACCTTCGAGGAGAACCAGCTGCACGCCTTCATCGTGGCCGATATGCGCGACTTCGATGAGTACGTGGCGGAGCTTCGGGCGTTCCTGCCCCTGGTGGACAACTGGGCCACCTGCGACCAGCTCTCGCCGCGCACGTTGGCCGAGCAACCGGAACGGGCGCTCGATCTGGTGCGCCAATGGCTGGCCGACGGCCGCACCTATGTGGTGCGCTTCGCCATCGGCGTGCCGTTGCAACTGTTCCTGGACGAGCGGTTTTCGTCGGAGCAGATGGGCTGGGTGGCCGCCGTGGAATCCGACGAGTACTACGTGAACATGATGCGCGCTTGGTACGTGGCCGAGGCCGCGGCCAAGCAGCCCGAGGTCGCCGTGGCCCTCCTCGAGGCCGGCTCCCTCGATCGGTGGACCCACAACAAGGCCATCCAGAAAGCCCGCGAGAGGCCCCGCGTCCCCGTCGAGATGAAGGCCCACCTGGCCACGCTCAGGCGCCGTGAGCGGTGAGGCGCCGCTCACGCTTAGGATTCCAGCTCCGCTTCGAGGCGTCGGCGGTTCTTGATGGCCTCGTTGAAGGCGAGTGCGAAGGCGCCGAGGCCGACGGCGAACCCGATGACGAAGAACACGATCCCGGTGGCCACGTCGCCCATCCACGCGACGTTCCCGATGCCCACGATCTGGATTTCCGCCACGATGCGCAGGGCGCAGGTGAGAACCCCTACCACGGCCCCGCAGGCCAGGGCGCAGAGGGTAACGAGATCCCAGGGTATCCGGTCGACTTCCGCGAAGCGCTTGCGGCTGGAAAACGCTCCTTGGCGCATCTGCGGGGCGCAGGAGGCAATGCCCGCGGCGAGGATGGTCAAGATGAGCGGCAGCTGGACGGGAATCACTGTTTCGCCGAGGGGCGTGAGAACCGGATGATCGGTGGTGGCGGCCACCTGGTTCACCATGATCCCGTAGTACAGGCTGATAACGGAGCCGATGAGAAGGATTGTGGCCGCCATTTTCGTGCCCTTGTCCTCCTCTGCCGCAAGGCGCTCGTCTTTCGGTCCCAGGTACTCGTTCCATTTCCGTATCAGATACATTGTGCGGCTCCTATTCCCAAAAGAGGTTATCCAGTGTTTTGCCGAGGGCGCGGCAGATGGCCGTGCAGAGCTTGAGGCTGGGATTGTATCGCCCCGCTTCAATGAGGCCGATGGTCTGGCGTGTGGCTCCGACCGCATCGGCAAGCTCCTGCTGCGAGAGACCGCAGGCCATGCGCGCCGCCTTCAGACGCTCGTTCTTCTTACCTTCCATGTACGTTCTCCCAATGTAAGATATATCTTGCATGCAATGTATATCTTACATGCCCGCGCGTGTTTGTCAAGGCGCGATTCCGCTGACCTAGGGATGGCGATTGCTTCATGCTGGGTTGTGATACTCGGAGGAGGCGCATCTTCAAAACAGAGCATCGGAGCTGCTATATTACGTGCTCGAAACCTGCGACGGCGCCGCTTAGTGGATTATTCGCGGGGTTTGGCTTGGCGGGAGTGGGGCTTGGGGTATAATCTCGGACGCACTGCGGGTGTAGTTCAATGGTAGAACTCCAGCCTTCCAAGCTGATAACGCGGGTTCGATTCCCGTCACCCGCTCCATGAGGAGCCTCGCAACCCCGCCCAACCGGCGGGGTTGCTTTCGTTTCGGGAAAGGGACGCGACTTGCTGGGCGCCTAATCGTCGAGCTCTTCCAGCTGTCTTCCGATCTCGCCCCTCAAGTTCTCCATCAGGGGCAGGTATTCCCGTTCAATCAACGCGCAGTAGTGCTCTTGATTCACGCTCATGTAATCGTGGGTGCTCAGGTTGCGGTTCTTGAGCATGGCAAGCCAGTGCTCCTGATCGGCGATGAGCCCCACGGATCCCGCTTGCTTGATGATGTCGCGGGGCGACGGCTTCACGTCGGAAAGCCCGTAGAATTCCGAGAGGGAATCTTTCATGAGCTTCCACGCAATATCGAACAGGCTGTTGAAGGCGTAGATAACCGCCGCGCCGTCTCGTTTTCGGTAGACGGGCATTTCGCTGATGAACTCGCGGGTGTCCGCCAGAAGGCGCAGAAACGATTCGAAGCGATCACGCAATGCTAATCCAGGCATGGTCCAATCCCTTCCGGTGGGCGATGTTCAGGTCTACCAGGTCGATGAGGAATACGGTGTCGAGATTATCTACGAGCTCCTCGATGGCGTCGAAGTCGTCGCTTTGAACGGCAATATCGATATCGCTTCCCCCCTGAGCCCGTTTTCGGGCTTGGGAGCCGAAGAGCCACGCATGGGATTGGAAGCTGCGGCAAATATCCGCCACGGCCTCGACGGTCTCATCTACGGTGGTAAGTACCACCGACGGTTCCATCGCTATGTCGCGGTATTCGTACACGGCTATCCTCAGAAAAAGAGCCGGGCGCAGGCCCGGCTCGGGAGTTTCGTGGTGCGCCCAGTAGGAATCGAACCTACAACCTACGGATTAGAAGTCCGTTGCTCTATCCGTTGAGCCATGGGCGCAAGCGTCGAGCCGTCTCGACAACCAGCCCATTATAGCGCATCTTCTCCGTTGGCAAAGATGGCAGCGGCCATCGCGGGCACGGTGGCGGCCGAGACTGTGACGCACAGGCTCTTCGGCAGGTGTGAGATGGTCGGGAAGAGGCTCTCTTCTGGTAGTCGTAACGGTTCGTTGACTGGGTGCCAACAGGTGCGTGGGTGGCGTTTGCCATGGCCTATGCTGCTGCTTCAAGCCCATGTGAGGCGACCGCGCGGTGAGACGGCAGGCGCCGGCCCGGCGGTCCGTTGGAAGGAGAGCCATGGAAGCGAAACCCGAGAAGAACGTGCTGTTCATCTGCGGGTCCCTGCGGGAGAAGTCCCTGAACCGCCAGATGGGCGCCTACGTGGCGAAGCTGCTGCAGGGCAAGGCGAAGGTCCGCTGGCTGGATTACGCCGACCTGCCCTTCATGAACCAGGATATCGAATTCCCCGCGCCGGCCCCGGTGCGTCGCGCGCGCGACGAGGTGATGGCCGCCGACGGGCTGTGGATCTTCTCGCCGGAGTACAACCACGGTATTCCCGGCGGCCTGAAGAACTGCATCGACTGGCTGTCGCGGCCGCTGGAGCCGGGCTCGCAGGAGACGGCCCTCAAGGATCGGTTGACCCTGTTCAGCTGCGCCGGGGGCGGGGCGAAGGCGCGCTACTGCGCTGCCGACTTGGCTGAGACGCTGTCGCTCGTACAGGCCGACCTCGTGGAAACGGTGCACACTCAAGTGGCCCTCACGCGCCAGGACTACACCACCGACGCGTTGGTGCTGGCCCCTGCCGAGGAAACCGCCCTGCAGGCCCAGGCCTGGGCCCTGCTCGACCGTCTGGCTTAGGCTGCGCCATCGAATCGCCAGCGCCCCCGAAACCGGCATCCACCGCCTGCTCCGTTGTCCACCAAAAGGGGCTCCCGGCCAAGGGGCTCCTGCGATCTGCTATGGTGGGCGGCAGCAAAAATGTTGGGTGCCGATGAAGGGAGCGGGCGATGGCCACGTCGAGGAAACCCAGGGATATCGTTGTTGCGCGGCCGGAGCACGTGGACGCCATGGTCGCCATTACCGATCAGGCGAAGGCGAATATGGCCGCCATGGGTTTCGACCAGTGGCAGCGGGGCTATCCGAACCGTCAGACCTGGGAGGCCGATGTGGCGGCCGGGGGCGCCTACGTGATGCTCGACGGAGACTGCGTGGCGGGCATGTTCCGCTACTGCACCGAGCCCGAGGTCGCCTACGATGCCATCGATGGCGCGTGGCTGACGGAAGGCCCCTACGCCACCATCCATCGCTGCGCCGTGGACGCCGCTCTGCGCGGCCGGGGCCTTATCGGCGAGATCTTCGCCTTCGCCTGCGCGAAGGCCGCCGCCGACGGCATGGCCTCGGTGCGTATCGACACCCACGCCGACAACGTCCCCATGGGCCGCGCCTGCGCGAAGGCCGGCTTTGCCCTCTGCGGCACTATCACCCTGGCCGACGGCCCCGAGGCCGGCAGTCCCCGCATCGCCTTCGAGAAGGTGCTGGCATAGAGGCGCCCCCTCGCCAGCGCGAGCCTGGCGGGAGCGCAGGGGGCTGGCGCGTTCAGGGGAAGGGGTTTCGCTCGCCGTCCACGGCTCTCGGGTTTTCGCCGCTCTCTCCCAGGGATTATAATGGCGGGCGACCGAGAAGGGGAGGCACCTATGACCGCGACGCGCATCTACACCTACGACTGCACCCTGCGCGATGGGGAGCAGTGCGAGGGCATTGCGCTGTCCCTGGCGGACAAGCTCGCCATCGTGCGCCGGCTCGATGAGTTCGGCGTCGACTACATCGAGGGCGGCTTTCCGGCGTCGAATCCCAAGGACGTGGCGTTCTTCCGCGAGGTGGCCGCTATGGAGCTGCGCCACGCCCAGATCGCGGCGTTCGGCTCCACGTGCAAGAAGGGCGTGGCCGCATCCGACGACGCGGGCCTGGCCGATCTTCTGGCGTGCGGCGCGCCGGTGGTCACCATTGTGGGCAAGACCTGGGATGCCCAGGTGGAGCGGGCCCTGCAGACCACCCTCGAGGAGAACCTGCGCATGATCGCCGACTCGGTGGCATACCTGAAGGCGGCCGGCCGGCGCGTGGTGTTCGATGCCGAGCACTACTTCGACGGCTACCGGGCCAACGCCGATTACGCGTTGGCCTGCGTAGGGGCCGCCGTGGAAGCGGGGGCCGACTCGGTGGACCTCTGCGAGACCAACGGCGGCGCGCTGCCCTTCGAGGTGGAGGCCGTTGTAGCCGCCACGGCGGCCGCCTTCCCGAACGCCGCCTTCGGCATCCACTGCCATAACGATTCCGGCTGCGCTGTGGCCAACACCCTGGCCGCCGTGCGCTCCGGCGCCACCCAGGTTCAGGGCACAGTGAACGGCATCGGGGAACGGGTGGGCAACACCGACCTGCTCACGGTCATTGCCGATCTGGAGCTGAAGATGGGCGCCACCTGCGTGGGGGAGCACAGCCTCGCGCAGCTCACGGCCGTGGCCCAGTACGTGGCGGAGCTCTGCAACGTGTCGAAGCCGGCCCACCACCCCTACACCGGCACGAGCGCCTTCGCCCACAAGGGCGGCTTGCACGCGAGCGCCATCGCGCGGTTCCCCGAGGCCTACGAGCACGTGAGCCCGGCGGCCGTGGGCAACGCGAGCCGCACGGTGGTGAGCGAGCTGGCGGGCAAGGCGTCGCTGCTGTCGAAGGCGGCCGCCCTCGGGTTCAATCCAGAGGAGGCCGGCGTGAGCACCCAGGACGTGCTCGACGACATCAAGGCCCGAGAGGCGGCCGGCTTCACCTACGAGGTGGCCGACGGCTCGCTGGGACTTCTGCTCATGCGCCATCTGGGGCTGTATGCGCCGGCGTTCACGTTGGAGAGCTTCCGCGTTATCGTGGACGACCGGGAAGATACCGGGGCTCTCGCCAAAGACGCCCTGTCCGAGGCCACGGTGAAGATCCACGTGGGCAACGAGCGCTTCGTGGCCACGGGCGAGAGCACCGGCCCGGTGGGAGCGCTCGATGCGGCTCTGCGCCTGGCCATCACGCCCTCGTACCCGCAGGTGGCGGCCATGGAGCTCGTCGACTACAAGGTGCGTCTGCTCGACGAGAGCCAGGGCACCGACGCCATCACCCGCGTGACCATCACCGCTACCGACGGCGTGGACACCTGGGGTACCGTGGGCGTGTCCGAGAACGTCATCGAGGCCTCCTGGAACGCCCTCGTAGATTCCCTCGAGTACGGCCTCTTCCGCGCCCGCGCCCGTTCCTAGGGCGGCTTGCAGCGGGAAAAGCTGCATTCTTCTCTTGCGAACATCCTGAAAAGTTGCAATAATTCCCTGGAAGCATTCTGAAAAGATGCAAAATTGCTTCAACTATAGGTCTGAAAAGTTGCAAATGTTGGATGTACCACGGATTTCAAAGGGGCGGCTCGTGCTGAAGAGAAAGATGCTTGGCTATCTGCGGCAGTGGCGCAGGGAGAAGCGCAACGAGTGCCTCTTGCTGAAGGGGGCGCGGCAAGTAGGGAAGTCCTTCATTGTCGGGGAGTTCGGCCGAAGCGACTACCGAAGTTACATTCCGATCGACTTTATAGAGCAGCCCCAACTGAGGGCTGTGTTCCAGGGGACGGCGGAACCGGCCGAGATATACCAGCAGCTGTCGCTCGTGCTGCCCGGGGTGGAGTTCATCGACGGGGAGACGCTTATCTTTCTCGATGAGATACAGGAGTGTCCCGAGGCCCGAACGGCGCTCAAGTACCTCGCGATCGATGGTCGGTTCGATGTCATAGCCTCGGGATCCCTGCTCGGCATCCAATTCCGCGAGGGCGAGGACCAGCCTTCGATTCCCGTCGGCTATGAGCGTGAGGTCGAAATGCGCCCGCTCGATTTCGAGGAGTTTCTCTGGGCGCGGGGCTACGACGAATCGGCAACGGCGGCCCTCGGGCGCTATGCGGTTGATTTGCAGCCAGTGCCCCAGCTGGTCCACGAGAAGATGATGCGCTATTTGAGAGAGTACCTGGCCATAGGGGGCATGCCCGCGGTTGTACAGCGGTTCATCGATACGGAAAACTACGGGAAAGTGCATGCCGAGCAGACGAAGCTTCTGGCCTCCTATCTGGATGACATAGCGAAGTATGCAAGCGCCACCGAGCGCGTTAAAGCACGAGCCTGCTACCTCTCCCTTCCCCGCCAGCTTGCCAAGGAGAATACGAAGTTTCAATACGCTGTTGTTGAGAAGCGCAGCTCAAGCCGCAAGTTCGAAGGCTCTATCGACTGGCTCGTGGGAGCTCGAATGGTGCTCAAGTGCCCCATGGTAAGCATGCCATCGTTCCCGCTGGCTGCTTACGAGGTTGACGACCGATTTCGGATCTATGCCAACGACACCGGCCTGCTCATGGCGATGTACGGGTTCGAGATGATGGCCGCGGTTGTGAACGATGAGCTTGTCGGGCCGATGAAGGGAGGGCTGTACGAGAACCTCGTCGGAGGCACACTTGTGAAGAACGGGGTGCCGCTGCGCTATTGGATGTCGAGGAGCGGCGATCGGGAGATCGAGTTTCTCGTCGACGGAAGTGCGTCCGTCATTCCCGTCGAGGTCAAGGCATCGAGGGGCGCCACTATCTCGCTCAACGAGTTTCTCGAGCGCGACGACGTCAAGGTGGGGTACAAGCTGATCGATGGCAACGTGGGAAAGGTCGGCAAGAAGGTGACGCTGCCCCTGTACTTGGCGATGTTCCTCTTCCGCACCCAAGTGCGTGGAGGAGGGGGAAGATAGGGAAGCGATTTTCGAAAACGGGAGGTGCCATGTTTCTTCATCGCGAAACAGGAGCATGCAACATTTCGCTGCATGATTGCAGGGCGACCCGCATTCGCCTCTCTGATAACGAGATAACCTTCGTGTTCCCTGATGGGTTTTGGGTGTGGGGCGATCACGATGGGATCCACCTGGACGATAAGGTTCGGACAGACGCGTCTGAAGTGACCATTGCATTGTATGGGAACGGCGCGGAGGACTTGTTTCCCTACGTATTCACTCCTGTCGGCGAAGACAAGGCCCTTCGTGTTCTTTACGATGCGAAGAGATTTGTGCGGGAGATCAACGAGGGGAACTGGCAGCTAGAATTTTTGTACCGATACGACGGTGGTCCTTATCTCAGGTTCGATTGCCTCATCTGGTTCGGAGAACCCTACACTCGTGGGGCCTATCATAAAGAATGCGATCTCCGCTTTGAAGTTCCCTGGGTTTCCGAATCGGAGCTGATTACGTACTCGTGGAATCAGTATCGCGAAGACGCACGATGGTAGGGGATCCGTGCTGTGATTCTCTCTTCTTCGATGGTGATGCGACTTGCTAAAGTCGCTAGAGTCGCTAAAGTCGCTAAAAGTGCTAAAAACGCTAAATTCGCTAAAGTAGAAAGTTTACCGGCTAGGCGGCCGGGGCCGTGTCCTGCTCTTGCCGGGCTTCGGCCAGAAGCAGGTCGACCATGCGGCCGTAGCTTCTGGTGCCGTCTTCCTGCTTGTTGGCCTTGAGGTAGGCGTTGTTGGCGGCGTTCGAGGCCTCGGCTACGGGGCCCTCGAACTGTTTCAGGTACTCGGCCCGGGCCTGGCGGTCGGCCCGCACCTCTTCCGACAGCCCATCGTTCACGGCCACGGCCGCGTCGCGGTCGGCGCGGATGAGGGCCGACAGCGCGTAGTCGTAGGCGAGCGAGTAGCCGCTGTAGCGGGTGAGGGGGTCGGCGGCGTCCTTGCAGGCCAGATACCCGATGAAGTTCGCCTCGTCCTCCCGCATGAAGCCGCTCTGGTGGGCCAGTTCGTGGCCCATGGTGGCGGGGATGGTGAAGAAGGGGCCGTCTCCGTTGATGTTCGATTCCACGGTGAAGGGGAAGTACATGCCGGCGATGTCGGCATAGCTCATGAGCTCCGAGAACAACACCGGCTTGGGAAGGGAGTACAGCGGCCGGGAAAGCGCCGGATAGGTCTCGGCCAGGGCCGCCATGTTGTCCACGGCCTCGCGGGCGTAGGTCTCGAAGCCGCCGCGGGCCGCGGCGTAGTCGTCGGGGACGGTGGCCATCGCGGCGTCGGCTTGGGCGCTCCCGCTTGCGTCGTTCGCGGGATCCGGGGGCTGCGTCGTGGCGTCCGCTGCGGCCTCCCCGCTCTCGGCTGCCTCGGTCACTGCGGCCCGGGCGTCGTTCATCTCATCGGCCAGGTGCTCGCAGAGGGCCGCGAGCTCGGCCGTGCTCGACGGGGCCAAGTCGAACCCGGCGTTCTCGGCGAAGGTGAGCCGGTAGTAGTTGAGCCCGCACATCAGCGCGAAGATACAGTAGCCCACCGACAGCACCGCCAACATCGTGGACACCGCCCGCCACAGCACGAACCGCCGCGCGCCCGCATTCCGCACCAGGGCAACGACATAGAAGACGAGCCATCCGATGCAGAAGGCGAGAAACGCCACTACGACCCACTGCGCCACCGACCAGGGCACAAGCGAGGGCAAAAAGCCCCAGGCCGAGGACAGCCATGGGTACACGCCCCGCGAAAACCACGCTTCGGTGAGCCCCGGATTCGCGCTCGCCACCCACGTCAGCAGCAGCGCCGCCGCCCCCGGCAGCAAAAGCCACAGCCGCTTCAGCCGGTATGTCTGCGTCTTTTCCATGGCTGCATTATGCCGAAATTGGGCAAGCAGAACTAAAGAAGATACATATAGTAAACATTTTGTAGAACAGGTTCGCCCAAGGAAGTCGGCGAGGATCCGGCAGGTGCCTGGAATTGTGCTGAACCGCAGCCGAGCGGCCTTCGGGCCGTGAGGGAAAGTGGTGAAGTGCAAGGCCAGGTGCATGTCGGAACCGCAGCATCGGCCTCGTTCGTCGTTGCGTCAGCAACGGCGAAACAAAAATGGTCGGGATGACAGGATTCGAACCTGCGACATCCTGCTCCCAAAGCAGGCGCGCTACCAGACTGCGCCACATCCCGACGCTCGCGAACCGCAGCGAGCGGTTTCGCTTGCGGCGCCGATGATTATAGCATTGCCGCGGGTCTGCGCGGGGAGGTTTCTTCGGGCGGCGTTGCTGCATGGATGAACCACTGGGCAGGAATACAGACCTTTCGCCTCAACATTAGTTGACAGTCTGGTGTCGGCTTGCTTGCGCTCTGGCAAACAAACGGCGGTCGGGGAGGGCCCATCCGCAAAATGTGGGAAGGTAGACCCCGTCACAACACAACTGACCTACAGAAACGGCCCGGGACAGCGCTTCCGGGGCGCGCGGGATCTTGTGTGGCTGGCACGTTTTCTATCGGTCCGTTTCCAAGATAGGAGAGCTTCTATGCAAGGAGTAAACGTCAAGAGCGAGATCGGCAACCTCAAGAAGGTCATCTTGCACCGCCCCGGCGACGAGCTGCTCAATCTCACCCCGAACACGCTGGAAGAGCTGCTGTTCGACGACATCCCGTTTCTGCCCGTGGCCCAGGAGGAGCATGACGCCTTCGCGAAGATTCTGCGCGAGGAGGGCGTGGAAGTGGTCTACCTCGAGGATCTCATGGCCGAGGTGCTCGACACCAAGCCCGAGCTGCGCCGCCAGTTCCTCGACCAGTGGATCTACGAGGCCGGCATCCGCACCGAGATGTACCACGACATCATCACCGACTACATCGAGAGCAACTACGCCGACACCAAGGCCATGGTCATGAAGACCATGGCGGGCATCAACCTCCAGGAGCTGCCGCAGAGGGATACGCACCTCTTGGTGGACATGGTGTCCGACCGCTGCAAGCTCGTGTGCGCCCCCATGCCGAACCTGTACTTCACCCGCGACCCGTTCGCGATGATCGGCAACGGCGTGTCCATCAACCGCATGTACAGCCAGACCCGCAACCGCGAGACCATCTACGGCGACTATATCTTCAAGAACCACCCCGATTTCGCGGGCACTCCCGAGTACTACAGCCGCAACGACACCTTCCACATCGAGGGCGGCGACATCCTGAACATCAACGAGCACGTGCTGGCCATCGGCATCTCCCAGCGCACCGAGCCCGATGCCATCGACCACATCGCCCATAACATCTTCAACGACGAGACGAGCCCCATCGACACCATCCTCGCCTTCAACATCCCGGTGTCCCGCGCCTTCATGCACCTGGACACCGTGTTCACCCAGATCGATCGCGACAAGTTCACCATCCACCCCGGCATCATGGGCCCGCTGACCGTCTTCGAGATCACCCCCGACGGCAACGGCGGCACCAAGATCCGCGAGCGCAACGAGGATTTGGAGAGCGTGCTGTCGGAGTACGTGGGCGAGAAGGTCACCCTCATCCCCTGCGGCGGCGGCGACCGCATCGCGGCCGAGCGCGAGCAGTGGAACGACGGCTCCAACACCCTGTGCGTCCGCCCCGGCACCGTGGTGGTGTACCAGCGCAACAACGTCACCAACGACGTGCTGTACAAGAACGGCATCAACTGCCTGGTCATGCCGTCGGCCGAGCTGTCCCGCGGCCGCGGCGGCCCGCGCTGCATGTCCATGCCGGCCTGGCGCGAGGCCCTGTAGGCCCCACGCAACCCGCGCAACCGCGCATCCCGCGTCGGCGCTCGGCGTCGGCGCACCCGCGCACCCCGCGTCGGCGCTCGGCGTCGCACGCGCCCCGCGGCGTAACCGCCGCACCCGCTGAACTGTGAACCGGGCGGCTGCCCTCAGCGGCCGCCCTCCCTTGAAAGGAACCTCTTATGCCTGTGAATCTTTCCGGCAAGCCCTACCTGCGTCTCCTGGACTTCTCCACCGAGCAGATCGACTACCTGCTGAAGCTCTCCAAGAACTTCAAGGACCTCAAGCGCACCGGCACCCCGCACCGCTACCTGGAGGGCAAGAACATCGTTCTCCTGTTCCAGAAGACCTCCACCCGTACCCGCTGCGCCTTCGAGGTGGGCGCCATGGACCTCGGCATGGGCGTGACCTACCTGGATCCCGGCTCCTCCCAGATGGGCAAGAAGGAGTCCATCGAGGACACTGCCCGCGTGCTCGGCCGCTTCTACGACGGCATCGAGTTCCGCGGCTTCGCCCAGACCGATGTGGAAGAGCTCGCCGCCAAGGCCGGCGTGCCGGTGTGGAACGGCCTCACTGACATGTGGCACCCCACCCAGATGCTCGCCGACGCCCTCACCGTGCAGGAGAACTTCAACTACGACATCAAGGGCCTGAAGTTCGTCTTCTTCGGCGACCTGAAGAACAACATGGGCCGCTCGCTCATGGTGATGTGCGCCAAGTTGGGCATGAACTTCGTCGGCTGCGGCCCGAAGGACTGCTGGATGGACGACGACCTCATCAAGACCTGCGAGGGCATCGCCGCCGAGAACGGCTGCACCGTGAAGTGCACCGAGGACGTGAAGGAAGCGGCCACCGACGCTGATGTCATCTACACCGACGTGTGGGTGTCCATGGGCGAGCCCGACGAGGTGTGGGCCCAGCGCATCGAGCAGCTCCAGCCCTACCGCGTGACCACCCAGATCATGGCCATGGCCAAGCCGACCGCCATCTTCCTGCACTGCCTGCCGGCCTTCCACGACACCAACACCACCACCGGCGAGGACATCGCCAAGCGCTTCGGCGTGACCGAGATGGAAGTGGAGGACGCGGTGTTCGAGTCGAAGCAGTCCAAGGTCTTCGACGAGGCCGAGAACCGCATGCACACCATCAAGGCCGTCATGTACGCCACCCTGCAGTAGCAGCGCCGGCGATACATCGCGATACCTCGGGGCCGTGCGGGATCGGGAGGGATGCCGCACGGCCCTCGGGCTTTCTACCCGTTTTTCGATTAAGGAGGGATAACCATGGCAACGGCTGAGAAAGGCAAGAAGAAGAGGGCGCCGCTGTCCTCGTTCACGATTCTGCTCATTATCTTGGTGGTGCTGGCTGTTATCACTGTCATCATGGCCGCCAGCGGCGTGGAGGGCGTCCAGGGGGCGACCCTGTCCCAGGTGCTCACCGCGCCCGTGTTCGGCTTCCAGGACGCCATCGGCGTGTGCCTGTTCGTCATGATCCTCGGCGGCTTCCTCGGCATCATCACCGAGACCGGCGCCCTCGACGCCGGCATCGCCGCGCTCGTGCACAAGCTCAAGGGCAACGAGCTCGTGCTCATCCCCATTCTGATGTTCATCTTCTCCATCGGCGGCACCACCTACGGCATGTGCGAGGAGACGGTGCCCTTCTACCTGCTGCTCGCCGCCACCATGGTGGCCGCGGGCTTCGACAGCCTCA
The DNA here is from genome assembly GCF_056795635.1 of Adlercreutzia sp. Lineage (NCBI taxonomy): Bacteria > Bacillati > Actinomycetota > Coriobacteriia > Eggerthellales > Eggerthellaceae > Adlercreutzia > Adlercreutzia sp. Next base: position 28,717 of record NZ_JBQIIT010000005.1, read on the forward strand.
CCGGCGCGGCGGTCGTCCTTCTGGGCGCCGGCTGCGGCGTGCTCGGCTCCACGGTGAACCCCTTCGCCGTGGGCGTGGCCGTCGACGCGCTCTCCGGCATCGGCATCGCCGTGAACCAGGGCATCATCATCGTGCTCGGCCTCATCCTCTGGCTCGTCACCCTGGCCATCTCCATCGTCTTCGTCATGCGCTACGCCAAGAAGGTGAAGGAGGACAAGGGCTCCACCTTCCTGTCGCTCCAGGAGCAGCAGGCCATGATGGACGAGTGGGGCATGAAGGAGTCCGACGCCGAGGGCACTGACGGCGACGCGCTGGCGAACCCGAAGATGACCGGTCGCCAGAAGGCCTCCCTCGTGGTGTTCGCGCTGACCTTCGTCATCATGATCGTGTCCTTCATTCCCTGGGCCGACCTCGGCGTCACCATCTTCGACGCCGGCGCCACCACCGAGGAAGTGACCACCACGATGACCGGCGAGGAGATCACCGCGTTCATCGACGACGCCAACGACGGCGCCACCACGACCACCATCACCGAGCCCGTGGAGGCCACCTCCGTCTCCGAGGAGGAGGTCACCCCGGCCTGGTCGAGCTTCCTGACGGGCGTGCCGCTCGGCAGCTGGTACTTCGACGAGGCCTCCACCTGGTTCCTGCTCATGGCGCTGGTCATCGGCGTCATCGGCGGCGTGTCCGAGAGCCGCTTCGTGAAGGCCTTCATCAACGGCGCCGCCGACATGATGTCGGTCGTGCTCATCATCGCGCTGGCCCGCTCCATCACCGTGCTCATGGCCAAGACCGGCCTGGACATGTGGATCCTCAACAACGCGGCCGCGGCGCTCACGGGCATGTCGGCGGTGGTGTTCGCGCCCCTGTCGTTCCTGCTCTACATCGTGCTGTCCTTCCTCATCCCGTCCTCGTCGGGCATGGCCACGGTGTCCATCCCCATCCTCGGCGGCCTGGCCCACCAGCTCAACTTCTCCGTCGAGGCCATGGTCATGATCTACTCCGCCGGCAACGGCCTCGTGAACCTGTTCACCCCCACCTCCGGCGCCATCATGGGCGGCCTGGCCCTGGCCAAGGTGGAGTACTCCACGTGGCTCAAGTTCGGCGCGAAGCTGTTCATCGTCTTGGGCGTGGTCTGCATGGTGCTGCTCACCGCTGCCATGGTGATCCTGTCCTAGCGCCCCTCCCGGCGCACGGGACGCAGCGTGCAAAGGTCCTGTCGGCCTTCGGGCCCCAGGGCCGCTAGCGGAAGTACCCGGGCATCGCGCTCGGGTACTTCTGTGTTTTCCGCCGTTTCCGTGATACTATGGCAGCTTATAGGCGCAAACGGGTACGGCACAGCCCGGATGCGTGGAAAAGCTGGCTACACCGAAAAGGAAGTTGGATCAATGGAAATTCGCGAATCTCTCGAAGCGATCATCGACGCCGCCATCGAGGCGGCCCGTGCCGACGGCTCCCTGGAGCTGACGGAAGCCCCCGAAGCTGCCCTGGAGCGACCCCGCGACGAGGCCAACGGCGACTGGGCGAGCACCGTCGCCCTGCGCTGCGCCAAGCTCGCCCACAAGAACCCCCGCGAGGTCGCGCAGATCATCGTGGACCATATTCCCGCCAATGACATGATCGCCGCCGTGGAGATCGCGGGCCCCGGCTTCATCAACATCCGCCTGTCCGATGCCGTGCTCCAGGGCGTCGTGCGCGAGGTGCGCGACGAGGCCGAGGACTTCGGCCGCGGCACCATCCCCGAGGGCGAGCGCTACGTGAACTTGGAATACGTGTCGGCCAACCCCACCGGCCCCTTCCACGTGGGCCACGGCCGCTGGGCCTCGCTCGGCGACGCCATGGCCCGGGTCATGCGCCATGGCGGCTACGACGTGTACGAGGAGTACTACATCAACGACCACGGCAACCAGATGGACGTGTTCGGCAACTCCGTGAGCGTGCGCTACCAGCAGCTGCTCGGCCGCGACGTGGAGATGCCCGAGGCCTGCTACGGCGGCGCCTACGTGAAGGATATTGCCCAGGAGATCATCGACCGCGACGGCGACAAGTGGCTGAACGTCTCCGACGAGGAGCGCCTGGAGGCCTTCCGCGAGATGGCCTACGAGCAGACCCTGGCCAACCAGAAGGCCGTGCTGGCCGGCTTCGGCACCACCTTCGACAAGTGGTTCTCCGAGCGCTCCCTGTACGTGGAGGACGAGAACGGCGAGAGCCCCGTGTCCCGCTCCCTGGCCGCCATGCGCGAGAAGGGCTACCTCTACGAGAAGGACGGGGCCCTGTGGTTCCGCTCTACTGACTTGGGCGACGACAAGGATCGCGTGCTCATCAAGGGCGACGGCGAGGCCACCTACTTCATGAGCGACGTGGCCTACCACTACGATAAGATGATGCGCGGCTTCGACCACCTCATCGACCTGTGGGGCGCCGACCACCACGGCTACATCAAGCGCTGCGAGTGCATGCTGGAGGCCTGGGGCTGGCCCGGGGCGCTGGAGGTGCAGCTCGGCCAGCTGGTGAATCTGTTCCGCGACGGCAAGGCTGTGCGCATGTCCAAGCGCACTGGCGAGATGGTCACCTTCGAGGAGCTCATCGACGAGGTGGGCGTGGACGCCACCCGCTACCTCATGCTGTCCCGCTCGGCCGACCAGCCCATCGACTTCGACATCGAGGTGGCCAAGAAGAAGGACGCCTCCAACCCGGTGTACTACGTGCAGTACGCCCACGCCCGCATCTGCTCCATCCTGCGCAAGGCGGCCGACGAGGCCGACGTGGCCGCCCTGGAGGCCGGTACTATGACCATGGCCGAGCTGGCCGCGAAGGTGGCCCCCGAGGGCTGCGACCTCTCGTCGCTCACCCATCCCTCCGAGCTGGCCCTCATGCGCAAGATGGCCGACTTCGGCAACCTCATCGCCCTGGCTGCCCGCGATCGCGCGCCGTTCCGCCTGACCCACTACGCCCAGGACCTGGCGGCCCTGTTCCACCAGTTCTACACCAACTGCCACGTGCTCACCGAGGACGCGGCCGTGCAGACCGCGCGCTTGGCCCTGTGCGATGCCACTCGCATCGTGCTGGCCCTCACCCTCACGCTGCTGGGCGTTTCCGCTCCGCAGAAGATGTAGGTTTGGCGAGCGCGCGTCACTTGCGCTAGAATAGCCAGCGTCCACGGGCCTGTAGCTCAACGGTGGAGCAGGGGACTCATAATCCCTTGGTTCTCGGTTCGAATCCGGGCGGGCCTACCACGACATGAGAAGGCCCCCGTCAGCGATGGCGGGGGCCTTTTGGCGTTCGGGGGCGGGGAAGGGGAGCGATGGCGCCGGTGGTGCCGGGCGCTGGCGACGGGGGCAGATGCCGGGCGATAGCGGCCCGGGGCCCTGGTGCCGCCGGCGGTGTTGGGCTCGGCGGCCGGGCGTGCGCCAGCGACGCCGTGCTCATCGGCCGGCCCCGCGCCGTGCCCCTAGGGGTTGCAGCGCTTGCAGGGGTCGAAGCCGCGGGCGATGATGTTCTCGCGGGTGTCTTCCACGTCCTGGCGGTTCTTGGCGCTCATCTGATCTACCGAGGAGCAGCTGGGCACGTGGAACTTCTTGGAGTTGGTGTTCAGCACGTACTCGGTCGTGCCCTTGTCGGTGCCCGCGCCGCTGTCGGAGAGGGCCGTGCCGCCATCGGCAGAGCCCTGAGGACCGGCACCGTCGCCCGAGGAGGCCTCGGCCCCGTCGCCGGATACGGCGGGCAGGGGCGTGGCGTCCTCGGCGGCCATGTTCTCGCCGGTGCGGTAGTCGATGACCACGCCGGGCTGCACGTTGTAGACGAACACGTTGAAGGCCACGCCGTCGCCGCCGTCCTCCACCGACTCGGCCATCATGTGCACTCCGCGGGCCACCAGATCGTCGCCGTCGAAGACCGGGGTCACGCGCATGAGCACGTGGTTGCCCGTGGCGTGGATGTAGTCGGCCACGGCGTTCTCGAAGGGCAGCATGCCGTCCACGTTCATGTACCGGGTGCCGGTGATGAGGTTGCACACGTTGGCGTTCTCGCCGGTCAGCTGGAAGCCGAGGAGATGGCAGCGGTTGTAGAGGTACTTCCCGTCCACGAAGTCGTACTTGCCCATCTTCCAGCCCGTGGGCCTCACCTCGCCGATGGAGCCCCGCTCCTCAGTGGGCATGGTCTCGACGCCCACCACGGCGAAGGTGGTGGTGCAGCGCCCGAGTGCGTCCAGCTCGCCGTAGAACTCGGTGCCCGCGGCCGCCGCGCGCTCCTCGCCGGTGAAGGTGGGCTCCCCGTCGTTCACATAGACGTAGGGGCTGCCGTCGTAAGCGGGCAGGTCGTGGTAGGCCGGGGTGTCCGGGGCGCCGGCGGCCTCGGGGGCAGCATCGGGCTCGGCGGTCGTCTCGGGCAGGGATGCTTCGGCCGCCTCGTCCGGCTCCGATTCCGGTGTCGCCGCAGCCGGCGTGTCGGGGGCGGCGGGGGCAGCCGGGGTCTCGCTCTCGTCGGCGCTGCCGCAACCGGGAAGGGCGCAGGCCAGGGCCAGCAGGGCGGCGGCCAGCAGCAGTCCCAGGCGGCGGGGGAGTAGGCGGTGGTCCATGGTTTCTCCTTTCCTCCTAAGCCTACCACGGCCCGCGGGCCCCCGTAGCGCAGAACCTGCGATAAAATGGCCCGAGCTCAAGGGTTGTCCAGCGGAAGGAGCCGAAGTGGACCAGCATTGCGGCGGCGAGCCCGTCGATATATTCGCCCGCACCCGCCTGTTGCTCGGCGACGAGGGCCTGGCGCGCCTGGCCGCGTCCCGCGTGGCCGTGTTCGGCGTGGGGGGCGTGGGGGGCTTCGCCGTGGAGGCCCTGGCCCGCAGCGGCGTGGGCGCCCTCGATCTCATCGACAGCGACACGGTGGATCCCACCAATCTCAATCGGCAGATCATCGCCACGCTGCCGGCCGTGGGTCGTCCCAAGGTGGAGGTGGCCGCCGAGCGCGTGGCCTCCATCAACCCGGGCTGCACCGTGCGGGCCCATCGCTGCTTCTTCCTGCCCGAGACGGCCGGCGCCTTCGACTTTTCCGCCTACGATTACGTGATCGACGCCGTGGACACGGTGAGCGCCAAGATCGCGCTCGTGGAGGCGGCCCGGGCCGCGGGCACTCCCATCATGTCGTCCATGGGGGCCGGCAACAAGTTGGACCCCACGGCCTTCCGCGTGGCCGACATCTACGAGACCTCGGTGGACCCCCTGGCCCGGGTCATGCGCCGGGAGCTGCGCCGCCGGGGCATCGACGGCCTGAAGGTGGTCTACTCCACCGAGCCGCCCCGCGCCCCTGCCGCCACCCCCGAGGCCATCAAGGACGGCAGCCGTCCGGCCCCTGGCTCCGTGGCCTTCGTGCCCTCGGTGGCCGGCCTCATTCTCGGCGGGGAAGTGGTACGAGATCTGGCGGGAACGGTCGAGAAAAATTAGGTCTTGCGCAAACAAACGGATACGCCTATAATTCAGCCTTGCGCGAAATGGTGGGTGTGGCCTAGTTGGCTAAGGCGCCAGATTGTGGCTCTGGAGATCGTGGGTTCGAGTCCCATCATCCACCCCAGCGCGCTTGAAAAATTAGGTCTTGCATAAAACTTCGCAATGATCTAAAATATTCAAGCGCTTTGCGCAGGCACGATGTGCTCCGTTAGCTTAGTTGGTAGAGCAGGGGACTCTTAATCCCAAGGTCGAAGGTTCGAGTCCTTCACGGAGCACCATTTTGAAACATCGAACTCCCGCTCGGGAGTTCTTTTCATGTAAGGCTCCCATTATGGAAACCAAACCACTCAGCGAGACTTCCGACAAGCGCTTCGCGCTGCTCATCGATGCCGACAACGTGTCGGCCCGCTACATCAAGCCCATCCTGAACGAGCTGTCGAAGTACGGCACCGTCACCATCAAGCGCATCTACGGCGACTGGACGCTCACCCTCCACTCCAAGTGGAAGGACGCCCTGCTGGAGAACTCCATCACCCCCATCCAGCAGTTCGGCTACACCCAGGGCAAGAACGCCACTGACTCGGCCATGATCATCGACGCCATGGACCTGCTGTACACCGACAACGTGGACGGATTCTGCCTCGTGTCGAGCGACTCCGACTTCACGCGCCTGGCCAGCCGCCTGCGCGAGAGCGGGCGCACCGTCATCGGCATGGGGGAGAAGAAGACCCCGGTGCCCTTCCGTCGCGCCTGCGATGTGTTCACTACCTTGGAGCTGCTCATACAGAACAAGCGCGAGCGCTCCGGCGGCTCAGGCGGAGGCAACGGCAGCGCCGTGCCCAAGGACGCCGTGGAACAGGCCGTGGTGGATATCATCACCGACAACCAGAACAACGGGAAGGCCACCGGTCTTGGCGAGATCGGCAGCCGCCTGCAGAAGCGCTACCCCGACTTCGACGTGCGCAGCTACGGCACCAACCTGCTCTCGAAGCTGCTGGAGGAGTTCACGCGCGTGAACATCACCAAGGACCACAGCTCGGTCACCGTGGAGCTGGCCGAGGGCGGCGAGGAGAAGCCCGCGCGCCCGTCCAAGGACAAGGGCACCTCTCGGGAGAAGGGCACCGCGAGCGAGGAGAAGGTCTCCACCCGGGGGAAGGCCGCTGCTGAGGAGGCGGAGGCCGCCGGCGAGGGGAAGACCGAGGCGGCGGAGTCGGCCGACAAGGCCGAGAAGGCTGAGAAGCCGGCCCGCGGCCGCAATCACCGCGGCACGCGCCGGGTGACCACTCAGGCCGCCGTCGAGGCCGAGGGCGCCGATGAGGCTGCTCCCGAGGAACCCGCGAAGGGCGCTGAGGGCCCGCAGGCCGTTCCGGTCGAGGCCGCCGAGCCCCAGCCGAAGCGCCGCTCCCGCCGCAAGGCGGCGGCCCGTCCGGCCGAGGGCGCCGGCGAAGCTGCTCCCGAGGAGCCCGCGAAGGGCGCCGCACCGGCCGAGGAGGCCCCGGCGGCCGCTGGGGAAGAGGCCGTGCCGGAGCCCCCGCGCGACACGAAGCCGGGCCGCCGGGCCCGCGCCGAGCGCAAGGCCCGGGCCGAGGCCGCTCAGGCTTCCGCGCCCGCAGAGGCTGCGCCGGCCGATGCCGAGCCGGCCCCGGCTCCCGCGCAGGCGGCGCCCGCAAAGCCGCGCCGCTCCCGGAAGAAGGCCGCCCCGGCCGCCGCGTCCACGGAGGCCGCGGCGCCTGCGGAGGCCCCTGAGGCCGCCGAGGCTTCCGCAGCTGAGACCGCCGCTGCCGACGAGGCGCCCGCGGCCCAGCCGAAGCGCCGCGCCCGCCGCACGACGGCCGCTCGCCCGGCTGAGGCCGAGGCCGCGCCGGCCGAGCCGATCGCCGAGGCTTCCGCAGCCGAGGCTTCTCTGGAGGCGCGCGAGGCCGCCCAGCCGAAGAAGCGCGCGCGGAAATCGCCGGCGAAGAGGGGGGCGTCCCAGCCGGCGGCCGACACGCCGGAGGGCTACATCCGCCAGATGGTGGTCGAGGGTGGGGAGGGGGGCATCATGCTCTCCACCATCACCGACCGCCTGCGGGCCCGCTTCAAGGACTTCAAGGTGCGCGACCTCGGTTACGCCCAGATGCGCCAGTACATGGCCGCCATCGGGGACTACGACCTTGAGCAGAGCGGCCGCAACCTCCGTATCCGTCTCGCGAAGTAGGCGGCGCAGCGACCCCCGGTCTTGTTGGTTTGCCGAGTGCGGGCGCCCTTTCGCTGGAAAGGGCGCCCGTCCATGTTTTACAATAGCGTACTCCCGTCAACCTGCGTTCCGAAGGAGATGCGTCTGTGGAAGCCCTGACCCTCGGCCTGCTCTTGCTTGCCGCCGTGCTGGCGTCCTCCCTTGTTGATCAGATCATTCCCCGCATATCGCTGCCCCTCATCCAGATCGCCATCGGGCTCGTCATCGCGCTCGTGGCCGGCGGCGATGTGAAGGTCACTCTCGATCCCGAGCTCTTCTTAGTCATGTTCATCGCGCCTCTGCTCTACGACGAGGCGAAGCACGCCGACAAGCAGGCCCTCTGGCGCGAGCGCCAGCCGGTGCTGTCCCTGGCCATCGGGCTCGTGGTGGCCACTACCCTCGTCATCGGCTTTCTGCTCCACGCCTTTGTGCCCTCCATCCCCCTGGCGGCGGCCTTCGCCCTGGGCGCGGCCCTCGGCCCCACCGATGCTGTGGCCGTGTCGTCCCTGTCCAAGTCGGTGGACATCCCCAAGCGTCAGGCCTCCATGCTCAAGGGGGAACTGCTGCTGAACGACGCCTCGGGCATCGTGTCCTTCCAGTTCGCCATCGCCGCCGTGCTCACCGGCTCGTTCTCTCTCGTGAACGCCAGCGTGGACTTCCTCGTGGAATTCGTCGGCGGCCTCTTACTCGGCGTGGTGCTCGGCCTCATCGGCAACGGGGTGGTGCGTCGCGCCCGCTCCATCGGTGTGGAGAACACCAACTTCCATGTGCTGTTCGAGGTGCTCATTCCCTTTCTCATCTACCTGGTGGCCAACGTCTGCCATGTGTCCGGCGTCATCGCCGTGGTGGTGGCGGGCCTCATCAACGTCACGTCGCCGAAGGGGGTCATCGGGCCGTCGGTCTCGCGCATGAACATCGTCTCCGGCAGCGTGTGGCACGTGCTCACCTACGCCCTGAACGGCATCGTATTCGTGCTGCTGGGCACCCAGCTGCCTTTGGCTATGCAGGAGACTTGGGAGAACGTGCGCATCACGAACTCCACCCTGGTGCTGCTCGTACTCGGGCTCACGTTCGTCCTTCTGGCAACCCGTTTTCTCTGGGTGCTCGTCATGGACCTTGTCCATGTGCGCCGTGTTCAGCATCGTCGCTTCACGGGTCGTGATGTGCGCAGCGCCCTCATCACGACCTTCTCGGGAGCCAAGGGCACCATCACGCTGTCTATCATGTTCTCCCTGCCCACCTACGCGGTCATCGGGCCGCCCAACGTGCCCTTTCCCCAGCGCGAGCTGCTCATCTTCCTTGCCTGCGGCGTGATCGTGTGCACGCTGCTGTTGGCCACGTTCGTGGTGCCGCTTTTGGCCCCGGCCCGCGACGAGGGGGAGGACGAGCAGCGCCGGGCCGACCAGGATGCCGCCACCACCATGGATATTATGCGCCAGGTCATCGAGATGCTCACGGCTCAGCAGAACGCGGAGAACAGCGCCGAGACCCAGGCTGTCATTCGCTCTTACAACGATCGCCTGTCCCGCATCAAGGCCAACAACGGCATCGAGGACGAGCCCAACGTGGCCCTGCGCTTGAAGGCCCTCGGATGGGAGTACGATCGGGCCATGGAGCTCATGGAGCGCGGTGTGGTGTCCGGTGTGGTGGCCTACCGCTATATGGGCCGCCTCGAGCAGGTGATGGGCCTTTTGGAGCATGGGCGCGGCCGCGGGCGCCTGCGGCGCTGGAACGGCCGCTTCCGGGCCCTGTGGCACCGGGGCCTGCGGGCGGTGCTGCGAGAGCTGCCGGGCAACACGGCCCTGGCCGAGCGCACCGAGGATATGCGCTGGCTGCAAACGGCCACGCGCACCTATGCCATTGAGCACCTGGAAGAGGCTGTGGCCTCCAGTCAGGTGCCCACCGAGGACGCGGCCACGCTGCTCGTGGAGTACCAGCGCTCCGTGGCGGCCCTCCACAGCGCCCGGCCATCGGTGACCTCGGTCATCAAAGTGGACGATCTGGCCGACGGCATCAAGCGCCGCGCCTACGCCTTCGAGCTGGAGCAGATCCAGGACGCCTACGAGGACGGCCGCCTCTCCCGCGCCCATGCCCAGCGCATGCGCGAGAGCGTGCAGCTCATGCAGATGGATCTGGAGGACACGGTGTAGGGAGTCCCGCCACGGGACCGTGCGCTTGGCGTGCGATCCCGCGGCCATCGTGCGGCGTCTCCGCGACCTTATTTTCGGCCGCTGTGCACCTGGGCCCCGCGACCCCGTTTCCGGCCGCTGGCCTTTGCCCCATCCCCGTTCCGTATGCAAAAAGGCCCGCGAGACGTCTCGCGGGCCTTCGCCGTTCGGGGGGAGGGATGGGGCGCTAGTACACCATGCCCATGGCCTCGCGCACCTCATCGAGGGTGGCGTTGGCGATCTCGTTGGCGCGGCGGTTGCCCTCGTACAGAATCTCGCGCACCATCTCCGGCTTGCCTTCCAACTCGCGGCGACGCTCGCGGATGGGGGCGAGGTATCCGTTCACCGCCTCGGTCACGTAGCGCTTGAGGGCGCCGGCACCGTCGTTGCCGATCTCGGCGGCGATCTCCTCCTCGGTGCGGCCCGTGGTGAGTGCCGCGGTGGTCAGGAGGGCCGACACTCCGGGGCGGTTCTCCTTGTCGAAGGTGATGAAGCGCTCGGAATCGGTCTGGGACTTCTTGATGAGCTTGGCCGTCTCCTCCTCCGTGGCCGACAGGGCGATGGCGTTGCCGTAGCTCTTCGACATCTTGCGGCCGTCGAGACCGGGAATCTCCACGGCCTCGGTCAGAAGACCGTGGGGCTCGGGGAAGATCTGGCCGTAGCGCTCGTTGAAGCGGCGGGCGATGAGGCGCGTCTGCTCGATGTGGGGCAGCTGGTCTTTGCCCACGGGCACGATGTTGCCCTTGCAGAACAGGATGTCGCAGGCCTGGTGCACCGGGTAGCTGAGAAGCAGTCCCGTGAGCGCGTGGCCTGAGGCCTCCTGCTCGGCCTTCACCGTGGGGTTGCGCATCAGCTCGGCCTCGGTCACCAGCGACAGGAAGGGGAGCATGAGCTGGTTTAAGGCCGGCACGGCCGAATGGGTGAAGATGACGGTCTTCTCCGGATCGACGCCGCAGGCCAGGTAATCGATGACCATGTTGTGCACGTTGTCGGCGATATTGGCCGTGGTATCGCGGTCGGTGATGACCTGGTAGTCGGCAATGATGATGTTCGTGCGAATGCCCATGTTCTGATGGGCCACGCGCTCCTTGATGGTGCCGAAGTAGTGGCCCATGTGCAACCGGCCCGTGGGACGGTCGCCCGACAGCATGGTATATTTCTCGGGATGCAGGGGCAGATCGGCGTTGATCTCGTCGCTGATCTTCTTAGAAGCGAGGAAGGTCTCGCTGGTCATATCGCTCGCCATCGGTGCTTTCTTCTCCTTTGCGATGGAATTGTGAATATCTAGGGGTAGTATACAAGATTACCCCTTGCGCGATGTTCGGAACCTGTGTATTATGTTTAGCCGTCGCAAGTCACTCAGTGAGTTGCGCACGATCCGGTCGCTTGGCTCAGCGGGAGAGCATCGCCTTCACACGGCGGGGGTCACAGGTTCAAATCCTGTAGCGACCACCATAACTCACAGGCCCCTCTGCGGAGGGGCCTTTTGGTATCTCCGGGCCGATGATATCGCAACCTTATCCCCCAATCACCCCCCAAGTCACCCCCCAAGTCGAGCAGCTCCTCGAGGCTCTGGGCGCCGTCTTCGGGGGCGCGCTTAGGGCCCGGGGTCCCTTCGTGCTACACTATGCAGTCGGCAATAATGGGGGTGGCCGCCGGGTCGCCCCGTTTCGACGATGACATCCAGAAGGCACCATCATGATTCTGCAAACTGAACATCTTTCCAAGGCCTACGGCGGCCGCGTGCTGTTCCACGACGTCACCTTCCGGTTGGAGGAGTTTGATCGGCTGGCGCTCGTGGGCCCCAACGGGGCGGGGAAGACCACGCTTTTGAACATCATATCGGGCGAGGACGACCCGGATGAGGGGCGCGTGCTGTTCGCCAAGGGGGCCCGGGTGGGCTACCTGGAGCAGGAGGCCATCGAGATGGGGAACTTGCCCGTCTTCGAAGAGGTCATCTCGTCCCAGACCGAGGTGCTTGAGGCCGAACGTCGCCTGCACAAGCTGGAGGCCGAGCTGGGGCCTGCGCCCACCGAAGCGCAGCTGGCGGCCGTGGGGCGGGCGCGGGATGCCTACGAGATGCTCGGCGGCTACTCGCTGGAGTCGAAGGTGCGCAGCGTGCTGTTCGGCCTCGGGTTCACTGAGGGGGACATGGCTCGATCCACCACGGAGTTCTCCGGTGGCTGGCAGATGCGCATCGCGCTCGCGAAGCTGCTCATCCGCAATCCGGAGGTGCTGCTGCTCGACGAGCCCACCAACCATCTGGACTTGGAGTCGGTGAAGTGGCTCGAAGGTTTCTTGCGCGGCTACGCCGGCACGGTCATCGTGGTGTCCCACGACCGCGCCTTCATGGACAACATGGTGGACCGCGTGGCCGAGATCGACAACGGCCAGGTGAACCTCTATAAGGGCAACTACTCGAAGTACCTCGTCATGCGCGAGGAGCGCCTGGAGCGCCTGCGGGCCGAGCGGGCCAAGCAGCTCGAGGAGATCGCGCACCTCCAGGCCTTCGTCGATCGCTTCCGCTATAAGGCCACCAAGGCCAAGCAGGCTCAGGAGCGCGAGCGCCGCATCGAGAAGATCAAGGAAACGCTGCCCATCATCCCCGAGGAGAAGAAGACCGTTCACTTCAACTTCGTGCAGCCGCCGCGCACCGGCGACGAGGTGGTGCGGGCTCGCAACCTCGTGAAGCGCTACGGCGACCACACGGTCTACGACGGGGTGGATTTCACCCTGTACCGCGGCGACAAGGTGGCGCTCGTGGGCCCCAACGGTGCGGGCAAGTCCACGCTGCTGAAGATGATCGCCGGGGTGGAGCGGCCCGACGGGGGCACCATCGACTACGGCGTGAACGTGGACCTCACCTACTACGCCCAGCACCAGCTGGAAGAGCTGCACGCCGGCAATACCGTGTTCGAGGAACTGGACCACGCCGCTCCGGGTTGGTCCATCTCCCAGGTGCGCAGCCTGCTCGGCGCCTTCCTGTTCACCGGCGATGCCGTGGAGAAGAAGGTGGGCGTGCTCTCCGGCGGTGAGAAGGGACGCTTGGCCCTGGCGAAGATGCTCGTGGCCCCCAAGCCGCTGCTGTGCCTGGACGAGCCCACGAACCACCTGGACATCTCCTCGGCCGACATCCTGGAGCAGGCCCTGCGCCACTTCGAGGGCACCATCCTGTTCATCACCCACGACCGGCACCTCATCCGCGGGGTGGCCAACCGCATCGTGGAGGTGAAGGACGGCCGCATCACCAACTACGACGGCGACTACGACTACTACCTGTACAAATCGGGCCAGCTGGAAGGCGACGCGAGTGCCGACCGCACGCTGGTGGACGAGGCCCTGGCCGATGCCGGCATCCACGGGAAGGGGAGCGCCGGCGCTCCCGAGAAGCGCGCGCCCGGCGGCGCTGCGGCCACGAAGATCACCGTGAACCGCCGCCGCGACCGCAACGGGGGCGGGCCGGGGGCCAGTGCTCCGGCGACCACGACGGGGGCCGCGCCGGCCCGCGGCGGGGCTGCGGCGGCCGGTACGGCGGGCGGGGGCGAGGTGCAGCTCACGGCCCCGAAGGGCAGCGCCCCCAAGACCAAGGAGCAGAAGCGCCGCGAGGCCGAGGCCCGCAACCGCGCCTACGCCGCCCTGAAGAACCACCGCAAGCGCATCGCCCAGCTCGACGAGCAGATGGAGCGGGACAACGCCCGCATGGAAGAGCTGCTGGCCCTTATGGCCGACCCCGACTTCTACGTGAACGAGGATGCCTCCTCCGATGCCATCGCCGAGCACGGCAAACTGAAGGCACGGCTGGCGGCCGCCGAGGAGGAGTGGTTCGCCCTCACCGAGGAACTGGAAGCGGAGATGGCCCGCCAGCAGGAGCAGGGGTAGGGTTCGTCCGGTCTGAGCCACAGGGCGTTCCAATTCGCTCTCTCCGGCTCGAGCTACGGGGTACCCTGATTCGCTCAAACAGTCCTCGCTTTGTGCGACAGTCCACTGGACTGTCGCAGTCGCTGTGGAACTCGCTCGGTCAGGGCATCCCGTATCTCGAGCCTGCTTAACCGATCATGAAAGAAGTCGCCATGTTGAACATCGTGCTTGTGGAACCGGAGATTCCCCAGAATGCGGGGAACATCGCGCGCACGTGCGCCTGCACGGGGGCACGGCTGCATTTGGTGGAGCCCATGGGGTTTCGGCCGACGGAGAAGAACCTGAAGCGGGCCGGGTGCGACTACTGGAATGAGGTGGATATCGTGCGCTGGCCCTGCGTGGAGGCGTTCCTTGAGGCCCATGGTGACGGTGAGCTGCACCTGTTCACGGGCCAGGGGGCGCGGGGGTACCGCGACGTCGCCTATGGCGCCGATGCCTTCCTGCTGTTCGGGCGCGAGAGCCGTGGGCTCGATCAGGGGCTCATCGACCGCTATGCCGACGTCTGCGTGCGCATTCCCATGCGCACGGGCGCCCGTTCCCTGAACCTGTCCAACGCCGTGGCCATCGCCGCCTACGAGGCCCTGGCCCAACAGGGATTCCCCACGCTCCTGTAAGGGCGGCCTTCGGGATCTGGGTTGCTTGGCGGGCGGTGCCCTGTTCCTGCCGTGGTGGCCCGCACGGTCGCGTGCGGTCGAACTGCGTCGTTCGCGCCCCTCGTCGGCGGTTTCTGTGGGTTCGCCATGGCAGCGGGGCAGGGGTGGGCGCGGTGCGCTACACTGTCGGGCTATGGTTAACATCGCATACATCATCTGCTCGGTCTTGAGCTTCGTGCCCGCCCTCGTGCTCCACGAGGTGGCCCACGGCTTTGCCGCCTACAAGCTGGGAGACCCCACGGCCAAGCGATCGGGGCGCTTGTCGCTGAACCCGCTGAAGCACATCGACCCCTTCGGCACGGTCATCCTGCCCGCCATGCTCATGCTCATGGGCTGGCCGGTGTTCGGCTACGCCAAGCCCGTGCCCTACAACCCGCGCTACTTCAAGGACCCGCGCCGCGACGACGTCATCGTGGGCCTGGCGGGTCCGGCGGCCAACCTGGCCATGGCGGCCCTTGCGGCGGCGGTGGCCTGGGGCTGCTCGGGGCTTGTGGCCAACCCGGCCTTCGCCAACAGCGAGCTGTTCGCCTACTTCTACGTGATGTTCCTGCCCACGTTCGCGCTTATCAACCTGTACCTCATGTTCTTCAACCTGCTGCCTATCCCGCCGCTGGACGGCTCCTCCATCTTCGCCATCCTGCTGCCGGCGAAGTACCTGCCGAAGTACTACCAGATTCAGCAGTACGCCTTCCCGATCTTCATGATCGCCATGGTGGTGGTGCCCTATGTGTTCCACTTCAACCCGTTCTCGTGGTATCTGGGGGCGACGGCTGGCAACCTGTTCGGCCTGATGTTCCCGCCGTTCTTCTCCTAAGGGTTTTCCGTGTCCTACAAGGTTCGCATCGATAGCTTCGAGGGCCCCTTCGACCTGCTGCTGTATTTGGTCAGCCGTCAGAAGGTGGATATCGGCGCCATCTCCATCACCGAGATCGCCGACCAGTATCTCGAAGAGGTGTCCCGCATGGACAGCCTCGATCTGGATGTGGCAAGCGACTTTCTCCTGGTGGCCTCCACGCTGCTGGAGATCAAGGCCCAGAGCCTCATTCCGCGCGACCGCGACGAGCTGGAGGACGACCTCGCCGAGCTAGCCCCCTCCGAGGCCCGCGACATCCTGGTCGAACGGCTCATGGAGTACAAGAAGTACAAGAACGCCGCCGCCGTGCTGCACAACCGTTTCATCGCCGAGGGGCGCATGCACACGCGGCCCTTCGGCCCGGACGCCGCTTTCCTCGGGCTCATGCCCGACTTTTTGGCCGGGGTTACCGTGGACGCCCTGGCCTACCAGGCCGCCGCGGCCCTGGCCCGGCGCGAGGTTTTTCTGCTGGAAAGCGAGCACATCGCCGCGAAGCCTATTCCCGTGGAAGTGCACGTGCGGGCCATTCACCAGCGCATCCGCAACCGCAAGAAGATGCGGTTCTCGGAGCTGGTGGGGCCGGAGACGCCCAAGGAAGTTATTGTAGTGACGTTTCTGGCCATCCTGGAGCTGTACAAGCGGATGATGGTGAACCTCGTGCAGGACGAGGCCTTCGGCGACATCGCCATCGATTACATCGAGGGCTCCGGCGAGCTGCATTTGGAAGGCGACGACGCGCTGACCTCGGTGGGCGAGGCCTAAGGGGTGCACCCGACCGCGGTGGGAGCCGGCTGGAAACAATGGAGCGCCCCCGCTGCTCGGCGGGCCGCGCTCAGAAGAGCAACGAAGGGATAGACGATGTTCGAGGGATTGCAGGAGCACCAGCTGGCGGGGGCCCTGGAGGCCATGCTGTTCGTGACCGACGAGCCGGTGGGCACCATCGCCCTGGCCGAGATGCTGGAATGCGCGCCCGGCTCGGTGGAGGCGGCCCTGGTGGCCCTGCGCGAGAAGCTGGAGCGGGACGGCTCCGGCATCCAGCTGCGCGAGGTGGCCGGCGGGTGGCGCCTGTTCACGCACCCGGCCTACCACGAGCTCATCGAGAAGTACGTGCTGTCCTGGGACACCCGCAAGCTGTCGGCGGCGGCCATGGAGACGCTGGCCATCGTGGCCTACACCCAGCCGGTGACCCGCGCCGGGGTGGCCTCGGTGCGCGGCGTGAACTCCGACAGCCCCATCAACTCCCTGGTGGAGAAGGGGCTCGTGCGCGAGGTGGGCACCGCCGACACGCCGGGCAACCCCACCCTGTACGGCACTACCCGCGGCTTTCTGGAGAAGTTCGGCCTGCGCAGCCCGGCCGACCTGCCCGATCTGGCCGACTTCGCCCCCGACGAGGAGACGCGCCGGCTCATCACCGAGCGCCTGAGCGCCACCCGCGAGGATGCGACCGTGTCCGACGAGCAGGCTCGCGGCATGGCCCGGGCCCTCATGGGGGAGGACGCGGCCGGCGGCGACGGCGAGGCGCTGTTGTTCGACGGCGAGGTCTACGAGGGATTGGATGCGGCCGCGACGGCTCTGGCGGCGGTCCAGGCCGAGATCCGTGACGATGGGGACATCGCGCCGGCGAGCGCCGCGGGGGCCGAAGATGCTGTGGGGGCCGGGGGAGCGTTGGCGACCGGGGCCGCTAGCGCGGGCGAGCGGCCCGCAGGTGCGACGACCGGCGGCCGATCGGCCGAGGCCATGTTCGCCGAGGCCATCGCCTCCACCCTGGGCGTTGTCGAGAAGATCGACTTCGACTCCCTCACCTTCGAGACCGACGATGAGTAGGGTTGGCATCGCTCGGCGGCGCTTTTGTGCAACAAACTCCGCCAAGAAGACAGGAGGCTCGGTGAAGGGTCAACTTGGGCTAACCGTCACCAGGGGATATGCGCCCTTGTTGCTTCGGGGGCAGTGGTTTTGCGGTCGAAGGACACGCGAGGATGTCTTCCTGGCGGAGTTTGTTGCCAAAATGAGGCGGTTATCCCAACCGAAAGCAAGGTGCCTCCATGGCTGAGATGCGCCTGCAGAAGTTCCTCGCGCGGGCCGGCGTGGCCTCGCGACGTCACGCAGAGGAGCTCATCGCCGAAGGGCGCGTGGCAGTGAACGGCGTCGTCGTCACGGAGATGGGGACGAAGGTCGATCCTGCCGCCGATATGGTGGCGGTGGACGGCACCGTGGTGACCCTGCCCGAGGAAACCGTCACCTTTATGCTGCACAAGCCGGCCGGCTTCGTGACCACCATGAGCGACCCGGCGGGCCGGCCCACGGCCGCGGCGCTCATGGCCGAGGAGATCGCGGTCCATCCGTCTCTGTTCCCCGTGGGACGCCTGGACACCGACACCACGGGGCTCCTGCTGTTCACCACCGACGGCGAGTTGGGACACGGCCTTCTGCATCCCCGTCGCCACGTGGAAAAGACCTACCTGGCCCTGGTGGAAGGCCGTCCCGACGGGCGCGATCTGGCGCGCCTGCGCGAGGGCGTTGCCCTGGACGACGGCATGACCCTGCCGGCCGGCGCGCGCTTGTTGGAAGGGGCCGACGGCGAGCGGGCGGCCCGGCTCATCGGTACCGGGGCCGGGGCCAGCGGCCGGGGGGCGCGCCACGGGGGCAAGCGCGGGCGCCGTGCCCTGGAGGGTGCGGGCTCCTATGTGGAGGTGCGCCTGCGCGAGGGGCGCAACCGCCAGGTGCGCCGCATGCTGGATGCGGTGGGGCATCCCGTGATCGCCCTGCACCGTCAGGCCTTTGGCCCGCTCGATCTGGGCGACCTTGCCCGGGGCGATGCGCGCCCGCTATCTGATGGCGAGATGGCCGTCCTGAAGGAGCTGGCCTCCTAGGGGCTTTCGCGGCCATGGTCGGTGGGCTTCGTGCCAGGCCGTGCGGGCCATGCGGAGCCTCTTCCGTTCGCTGTCCCGAGCTTGCGCGCCGATTTCCCCGTGCTATAGATCGCAAGAATAGCAGTATGGGCAATGCTGATGGAAATCATCAATATTGTGCGATGCGCGCCGCCGTCGCGCGCCTATAATACGCGCCAGTGAAGGATACCGCTGCACCGGGAGCAGAGTCTCGGGCGGCAGGATCGCAAAGGAGGCGCTCATGAGCGTTACGGTTTCCACATTCCTATCCATGAAGCAAAAGGGTGAGAAGATCTCGATGATCACGGCCTACGACTACACCACGGCGCGGCTCGTGGATGAGGCCGGCATCGATTCCATCCTCGTCGGCGACTCTCTCGGCAACGTGATGCTGGGCCTGGGCGACACCGTGTCGGTCACCATGGAGGACATGATCCATCACGGCGCGGCCGTGGCCCGCGGTGCGAAGAACGCGCTGGTGGTCATCGACATGCCCTTCATGTCCTATCAGGCGAGCGTCTACGATGCCGTGGTGAACGCCGGCCGCCTTATGAAGGAGGGCCGCGGCAACGCCGTGAAGCTGGAGGGCGGCGCCGAGGTGGCCGACCGCATCCGCGCCATCGTGGCCGCCCAGATTCCCGTCTGCGCCCACATCGGGCTCACGCCCCAGGGTATCAATGCGCTGGGCGGCTTCAAGGTGCAGGGCAAGACCGCCGATTCCGCCCGCAAGCTGCTGGAAGACGCCCATGCCGTGGAAGAGGCCGGCGCCTTCGCCGTGGTGCTGGAGGCCATTCCCGCCGAGCTGGCCGCGCGCGTGTCGGCCGAGCTGACCATCCCCACCATCGGTATCGGCGCCGGTGCGGGCTGCGACGGCCAGGTGCTCGTGAACCAGGACATGCTGGGCACCTTCACCGACTTCACGCCGAAGTTCGTGCGCCGCTTCGCCGAGGTGGGCGATGTCATGAAGGGCGCCTACGCCGAGTACGACCGTTGCGTGAAGGACGGCACGTTCCCCGCCCCCGAGCACTGCTACGCCGCTCCGGCCGGCGTGCTCGAGAACCTGTAGGAGGCCGCCATGGAGATCGTTGAAACTGTCTGCGCCATGAAGGCCCAGGTGGCCGCCTGGAAGGCCGAGGGGCTCACCGTGGGGCTCGTGCCCACCATGGGGTCGCTGCACGCCGGCCACGAGAGCCTGATGGATGCGGCCCGGGCCGCCTGCGACCGCGTGGTGGTATCGGTGTTCGTGAACCCGATACAGTTCGGGCCGGGTGAGGACTTCGATGCCTACCCGCGCGATATCGAGCGCGACGGCGCCATCGCCGCCGCCCACGGCGTGGACGTGGTGTTTCATCCCACGGCCGAGGAGATGTATCCGCCGGCCCACAACACCTACGTGGTCATGGAGACGCTGACCGACGCCCTGTGCGGTGCCTCGCGCCCGGGGCACTTCCGCGGCGTGTGCACCGTGGTGACGAAGCTGTTCAACATCGTGCGTCCCGATCAGGCCTTCTTCGGGCAGAAGGACGCTCAGCAGCTGGCCATCATCAAGCGCATGGTGGCCGATCTGAACATGAACGTGACCGTGGTGGGCTGCCCCATCGTGCGCGAGGAGGACGGCCTGGCCAAAAGCTCGCGCAACGCCTACCTCTCGCCCGAGGAGCGCCAGGCGGCCCTCGTACTGTCCCGGGCCATCCGCGCCGGCGAGGCCGCCGTGGCCGCCGGCGAGCGCGACGGGACGACCCTGCGCCGGCTCATGACCGCCGTCATCGAGGAAGAGCCCTTGGCCCGCATCGACTACATCGAGGTGGTGGACGGCCTGACTATGCGACCCGTGGAGGCCATCGGCGAGACGGCCCTGGTCGCCATGGCCGTCTATATCGGGCGCACGCGCCTCATCGACAATTTCCTGTACGAGGCGGGGGAGTAGGCCGTGGGCACGGTCAAGCGCGTCGCTATCGTGGGATTCGGGTCGCTGGGGGCCATGTACGCCGGCTGCTTCGGCCAGGCCATGGGAGCCGAAGGCGTGTTCGTGGTGGCCGACGAGGCGCGCACGGCGACGTACCGCGCCGAGCCCACTATCTTCAACGGCGAGCCGGTGGCCGCCACCTACCTCACCTACGGAGAGGCGGCCGCCCGGGCGGTCGACGAGCCCTTCGACGTGGTGCTCTACGCGGTGAAGTTCGGTGCCCTGGCCGAGGCCATCGATCAGTCGGCGCCGCTCGTGGGGCCGAGCACCGCAGTTATCTCGGTGCTCAACGGCGTGACGAGCGAGGAGGTGCTCGCCGAGCGCTTCGGGTGGGACCGGGTGCTTCTGTGCGTGGCCCAGCAGATGGACTCCCGCAAGGTGGGCCCGCAGGTCACGGCCGGCTCCGTGGGCGTTGTGGCCCTGGGCGTGCACGACGTTGACAGCACGGCCCAGCAGGCGAACCTCGCGCGGGTGACCGCGTGGCTGTCCGCTATCGACCAGCCCTTCATCTGCCCCGAGGACATTCGCCACCAGCTGTGGGGCAAGCTCATCTGCAACGTGGGGGTGAACCAGGCCTGCGCAGTGTACGACTGCTGCTTTAGCGGCATCCACGCCCCGGGCGAGGCCCGCGAGGCCATGATCGGCGCCATGAGGGAGGTAGCCGCGGTGGGCCGGGCCGAGGGCGTGGCGCTGACCGATGAGGACGTGACCTACTGGCTCGACATCATCGACCACCTGAACCCTGCCGGCATGCCGAGCCTGCGCCAGGATGTGCTGGCGCGCCGGCCCACCGAAGTGGAGCTGTTCAGCGGCACCATCAACCGCCTCGGGGCGGCCCACGGCATCCCCACGCCAGTGAACGAGCGCTTCTACGCCGCCATCAAGGCCATCGAGGCGGCCTGGTAGGGGGGGTGCTCACCCCGGATTTGCTTCAGCGGGCCGCTCCCTGTCAGGGGGGGGGCGGCCCGCTGTTCCCCCCTTCCACCTGGTCGTCCTTTGAGCGTCGGGCCGTTCAGTGTTACACTGTCGTTGGGAAAACGTCACCAGCCAGACAAAGGATGCCCGTGAACCGAGGAAAGTACATCGCCATCGTGGCCGTAACGGTGTTGCTGATCACGGGGGCGGCCTGCGTGTACTTGGCACAGCTGTCGGCCACGGTGAGCAGCAACCTCATGACTTCGGTGGACGAGATTTCCCGCCATGATGTGGAATCAATCGAGGGGGCCCTGGACGATGCCTACGGCCGGCTGGATGCCGTGGTCAAGCGCATGGAAGTGTATCGGGTAAGCGACGTGTACGAGGCCCAGGAGCAGTTGAATTTGGAGGCGGCGTCCTCGAACTTGTTCAACGCCCTGTACCTGATCGATGACAAAGGGGTGCTCTACAGCAGCTCGTATCTGATCCTGGGGGCCGACGAGCACAGCTACGACGAGCTGCTCAGGGGAGAGCGCGGCCATTTCGCCACGCTGTACGACGATGAGATGGGCCGCTGGGAAACCACCAAGGAGTCGCTCATCTTCGGCGTCGACCTCGATAACCTGCGCATCGGCGAGCACACCTTCGTGGGGCTGCTCGGTCGCAGCGACCTGTCGGCCATTTCCAACCAGCTCATTATCGAGAGCTTCGACGACCAGGGCGTCTCCAGCGTGGTGGACGCCGAGGGCTACTACATCGTCAGTGGCAGCCCCGCCACCGACCTGGCCGGCCGCGACAACTTCTACGCCATGCTGGAGTCCGGCTCCATCGAGGACGGCGTCACCATCGAGGACGTGCGCCGCAACATCGCCGAGGGCAAGAGCTTTGTCATCAACTGCGCCACGGGGGAGGGAGAACGGCTCGTCATGTCCTTCGCGCCGGTGGAGGGTACCGCCTGGTCGTTCATCATGGCCGTGCCCACCGAGGTATTCGCCCAGCGCTTCGCCCCGTTCATGGCGCTCACTGTGGGCATGCTCACGGCCACTCTGGTGGTGGTGGGCATCATGGTGGCCCTCATCCTGCGTTTCGTGCGCCAATCGGCGCGCGCCCGGGCCGAGGTGGCCGCCCGCACCGAGTTCCTCTCCAACATGAGCCACGAGATTCGCACGCCCTTGAACGGCATCATCGGCCTGAACCACCTGATGGAACGCCATATCGACGATAAGGAGGCCATGGCCGGCTACGTGAATCGGCTCGGCAAGACGGCCCAGTACCTGCTCTCGCTCGTGAACGACATCCTGGATGTGTCGAAGCTGCAGGCCGGCAAGGTGACGCTCGTCCACGAGCCCTTCGACGCGATCGGGATGATCGAGAACGTGTGCGCCATGCAGCGCGAGCCCGTGGAGGTACGCGGCATTCGCTTCAGGCGGGATTGCGGCGGGGTGAGCCGCCCGTATCTGGTGGGCGACGAGGTGCGCATCAGCCAGGTGCTCATGAACATCCTATCCAACGCCGTGAAGTTCACTCCCGAGGGCGGCACCATCACGCTGACGGCGAGCGAGTTCGTGGGGGCATCGGGCCGCGATGCCCAGCTGACCATCGCCGTCGCCGACACCGGCTGCGGCATGACGCCGGAATTCCAGCGGCAGATCTTCGACGTGTTCACCCAGGAGCGCAACAGCAACAGCGAATCCCAGAAGGGCACGGGCCTGGGCATGTCCATCAGCTACCTGCTCGTGCAGCAGATGGGCGGCACGCTGACTGTGGAAAGCACATTGGGCCAGGGCTCCTGCTTCACGGTGACGTTGCCCCTGCCCCTGGATCCGGCCCACCGCGACGATGGCGCGGCCGAGGGGGCTTCTGCGGAAGAGGCGCCTGCGGCTGCTGCGGCCGGGGAAGCTGTCGTCGGGGAAGCGGGCGCCGCTGCGGACTTGGAAGCTGTCGCAACCGAGGAGGCGGGTGCCGCGACGGGCGAGTCGGTGGACGCCGCGACGGCCGCGTCGGCGGCCAGCGGCCCGGTGGAGATTCTCGTGGCCGAGGACAACGAGCTGAACGCCGACATCATCGCGAGCATCCTCACCGAGGAGGGCTTCACGGTCACGGTGGCCTGCAACGGCGAGGAGGCCGTGGCCGCCTTCAGGGCATCGCCGGTGGGGCACTTCGCCGCCATTTTCATGGACGCCCAGATGCCGGTCATGGACGGCTATGCGGCCGCCCGGGCCATTCGCGATCTGCCTCGCGCCGACGCGGCCACGGTGCGCATCTTCGCCTGCACCGCCTCCACCTTCGAGGAGGATCGCCGTCGGGCCCTGGATGCGGGCATGGACGATTTCCTGCCCAAGCCGCTGAACGTGGGACTCATGCTCCAGAAGCTGGAAGCCGTGCGGAAGGAGGCCTCATGAGCGAGATACGTTGCCGTGCCCGTTGGATGGAGCGCCCCCTGACCCGGCGCGGATTTATGGCCGCCACGGCGTTGGGGGCCTGCGCCATGGCGGGGGTGCCGGGCTGCGCAGCGCCGAGAGAAGAGCCCGTGCACCTGGTGGTGAAGGTGCCGCGCACGGGTCACAGCGTGGTGTTCGACAAGGGCATTACCCAGGTTGAGACTGTCATCGAGGCCATGGCCGCCGATTTCGAGGCCCGCTACGAGGGCTGCCCCGTGAAGGTGGAGGTCATTGTATTCGAGCAGAACCAGTACGACGAGGCCGTGGCGGGCTCTTTCGATACCGATAAGGCGCCCGATGTGCTCTACGGCGACTACTTCAATATTTCCACCTATGTTCACACAGGCCGCGTGGTGCCGCTGGACGATATTATCGCGCCCGACCTGCGCGCCGACGTGTCCGATTACCTGTGGGACGCCAGCACCGTGGAGGGCCGCGTGTACCTGATGCCCTATCTGGCGCGGCAGAACGTGCTCGGTTATCGCAAGGAGCTGTTCCGCCAGGCGGGGCTCGAGTGCTTCATCGCCGAGGGGCGCATCGCCGCTTGGTCGCTGGAAGAGTGGACCCATATCCTGGATACCCTGGCCACCGAGCTGCCCCGGGACACATTCCCGCTGATGATGTACGCGGCCTCGTCCCAGGGCGATACCCACATCATGACGCTGCTGCGCTCGGCCGGCTCGTCCTTCTACGACGAGGCGGGGCATTTCGCCCTCTCGCGGCCCGAGGGCGTGGCGGCCCTGCGCTGGATTCAGGAGGGGGTGGGCCGCGGGTGGTTCCCGCCCCATGCCGAGAACCTGGAGATCGAGGACTGTTCCAGCCTGTTCCGCGCCGAGCAGCTGGCCATCTATATGGTGAACAACGCCTCCATCACCCGCTATGGCGATACCGTGGGGCTTGTGAACTTCCCCGGGCCCGACGAGGACGGCTGCGCCACCACGTTCGTTTCGGGCTTCCAAGTGTTCGACAACGGTGATGGGGCGCGCGTCCAGGTGGCGAAGGACTTCATCTCCTTTGTCTACGGCAGCGATCGCTGGCTCGATTTCGCCGCCGGGGCCCTGCCGGCATCGAACCGCGTGGCGGAGCGCTATGGTGACGCCATTCCCGCCTATGACCTGTTCGTCGGCAACATCGGCAATGTGGTGGACTTCACCGGCGAGACCCCCGACACCCTGGCCGTCCGCGAGGCCTTCCATCCCTGCATCCGCGACCTGCTCATGGGCAAGGTGACCCCCGAGGAATGCGCTGCCACCCTCGATGAGCGCTGCAACGCCGCCATCGACGCCGGCTGGGCCCAAAGTCAGCTGCACGAGTAGGGGAGCGAGGGCCGCGCATGGCCCCCGCTCGTCTCGCGTCGTTCGCGGGGATTGGGCGAATCGCGGGGCGGGGTTTACGCGCCCATAATGTCTTCGACTTGAATTGTACGGAAAAATTACGTACAATAAAGAAGTTCCATTGGTATGAGGAAATGGAGGTAAGTCATGGCGACGGCGGCGAAGGTTAGCCGATTCGATATGAGGCTGACGAACGAACAGCGCAGCGAGATTGAGCGGGCAGCGGCCATCCAGGGCAAGACGCTGACCCAATGGGCGCTCGATCACCTGCTTGAGGCGGCTCGCTACGATGTTGAGCGCGAGACCACCACGCGCCTTGCGGCGGAGACCTTCGATCGGTTCGCCGCCGCTCTCGACCAGCCGATGCCCGTTGCGGCCCAGGCGCTTATGGAGCGCAAGGCGGTTTGGGAGTAATGGGCGCGTTCGAGGCACCCCGCAAGTTAACGGCCGATGACGATCTGAGCAATTTCTGCTGTGGCATGGCTGTTGTGGATGAATGGGCGCGTAACAGGGCCCATGGTGCCGAAAGAAACGGTACAGCGGTGGTGTATGTCGTGGGCTGCGACGGTGCAGTGGCGGGACTGTACTCCCTGTGCACCCATTCTGTTGTGCGCGATGACGTGGGCGGCGGATGGCTCCGCCGCAATACCCCCGAGGCCATTCCGACGATCCTGCTGGGCATGCTCGGGGTCGACAAGCGCTTCCAAGGCGAACGCCTAGGGGCCTCGCTGCTCGGCGATGCGCTGCGTCGCTCCCTGATGGTGGCCGACCAAGTTGGAGCGAAGGCGCTGCTGGTGGATCCGGTTGATGAGCGGGCGCGGGCCTTCTACGGAAAATACGGCTTCAAAGACATTCCGGGTATGGGCCGCATGTTCGTGCCTTTGAAGAGGTAGGCGCCGTCGAGACGTGTCGTACGTGCTGCTGCCGTGCGGAA
Organism: Adlercreutzia sp.; assembly: GCF_056795635.1. Classification (NCBI taxonomy): domain Bacteria; kingdom Bacillati; phylum Actinomycetota; class Coriobacteriia; order Eggerthellales; family Eggerthellaceae; genus Adlercreutzia; species Adlercreutzia sp. The sequence goes on from NZ_JBQIIT010000005.1 coordinate 54,437, forward strand.
AATGCGGCGCTGGCGGGTGCGCGAACCCGGGGGGTGGCGCGTTCGTATACAATAGGAAATGATTCGTACCTGCTCGACTGAGGACACAAGTATTTCCATGACTGAATCTTCCGAATTGAACGAAGCTCCCTTCGCCTCCGTGGCCGTTATCGGCCTGGGGCTCATTGGGGCCTCGCTGGCGGCCACGCTGGCGGCCAAGATGCCGGGGGTGCGCATCTTCGGCGTGGACACCGACGCCGCTACCTGCGCCACGGCGGTGGAGCGCGGCTGGTGCGCCGAGGCGGCCGGCCCTGACGATGCGGCCTTCCGCGCCTTCATCGAGGGCGACTGCGAGCTGGTGGTCATCGCCACGCCCGTGGCCGCGGTGGACGACTACCTGGGCCGCCTGCGCGACTGGGGCTACACGGGCCTCGTGACCGACACCATCTCCACCAAGGGGCATATCCTGGCCGCAGCCGAAGCGCTGCTGCCGGCCCCTGAGCGCTACGTGCCCGGGCACCCCATGGCCGGCTCCGAGCAGAACGGCATCGCCGGGGCCCGCGCCGACCTGTTCGAGGGCGCGAACTGGATCCTCTGCCCCGACGAGCGCACGGCCCCCGAGGACTTTCAGCGCATGCACGAGCTCATCACCGGCCTCGATGCCCGCGTGGTGTCCCTGCGCCGCGAGGAGCACGATTCCGCCATCGCCATCGTGAGCCACGTGCCCCACATGGTGGCCTCGTCCCTCATGCAGCTGGCCAGTGCCCATGCCGACGACTCCCGCTCGCTCATGCGCCTGGCCGCCGGCGGCTTCAAGGATTCCACGCGCATCGCCGCCGGATCCCCGAAGCTGTGGTGCGGCATCGCCTTCGACAACGCCGCGGCCCTGCGCGACGGCCTGGCCGAGATGGCCGCCATCATCGGCTCGTTCGCGCGCGCCCTGGAAGAGGGCGACCGCGAGACCTTCACGCGGCTTCTGGCCGAGGCCGCCGAGGCCCGCCGCGCCCTGCCCGCCGCCTGGGTGCCCTCCACCGAGAAGCTCCTGGAGGTGCGCATCCCCATGGTGAACCGCACCGGCGTGGTGGCCGAGGTGTGCACCATCGCCTCGTCGGTGGGCTGCAATATACAATCCATTGACATCGACCATATCAGCGAGGGCAACGCCGTGCTCTCCCTCATCCTGACCGATGAGGGCGACATCGGCCAGCTTTCCCTCCAGCTGATCAATGCCGGTTTCTCCGTATCGTTCAGTCCCCTCATGCCGAAGGAGTACGCCCATGTCGACTGAGAACCTGCCTCCCTACACCATCATCGAGCCGCTGGGCGGCCCGCTTGCGGGCACGTGCCATGTGCCCGGCGACAAGTCCATCTCCCATCGGGCCGTGTTGTTCGCCGCCATGGCAGAAGGCACCTCGCACCTGACCGGCGTGTTGGATTCGGAAGACGTGCGCGCCTCCATTCGCGCCGTGGAGGCCTTGGGCGCCACGGTGGCGCTCGACCGGCAGCCCGACGGAACCCTCGCCGGCACCGTGACCGGCTGGGACGCGGAAGGGCCGAGCCAGCCCGACGCCCCCATCGACTGCGGCAACTCCGGCACCACCGCGCGCCTGCTCATGGGCGTTGTGGCGCCGTGGGACATCGCCGTCACCATCACGGGCGATGCCAGCCTGCAGAAGCGCCCCATGCGCCGCATCGTGGCACCGCTCGCGAAGATGGGCGCCACCTTCGAGCCGGAATCCCCCGAGCACCTGCCCATTACCGTGCACGGCACCCGCCGCCTGCGGGCCATCGAGTACGCGAGCCCCATGGCCTCGGCCCAGCTGAAGACCGCCGTGCTGCTGGCCGGCATCTTCGCCGAGGGCACCACCACGGTGACCGAGCCGGCGCCCTCGCGCAACCACACCGAGCTCATGCTGCCCGAGTTCAACGTGCCCACCACGGCCGGCACCCGCGTGGCCGGCGTTGAGGGCCCCGCCGAGATGCTCGCCTCCGACGTGGTGGTGCCCGGCGACCCCTCCTCGGCCGCCTTTATCGCTGCGGCCGCCCTGCTTACGCCCGGCAGCGCCGTCGCCATCGAGAACGTGTCGCTGAACCCGGCCCGCATCGGCTTTGTGCGCACCTTGGAGCGCATGGGCGCCGATATCGAGGAGACCTACGGCGGCGCCGAGGGCAAGGAACCCCGCGGCACCCTCCATGTGCGCCACACCGCTGCCCTGCGCGGCTGCGAGGTGCCTTCCCAGCACATCGCCTCGGTCATCGACGAGATCCCGGTGCTGGCGCTCGTGGCCGCTCATGCCCGGGGCATCACGGTGTTCCACGAGGTGGGCGAGCTGCGCGTGAAGGAGTCGAACCGTCTGGCCGCCATCATCGAGGGTCTGGGCCAGCTGGGCGTGGACGCTTGGGAAGAGGGGGACGACCTGTTTATCGAGGGCAACCCCGACCTTGCCGTGCCCGAGGGGCTGGTGTTCCAGTCCCATGGCGACCATCGCCTGGCCATGACCTGGGCGCTCGTGGGCGCCTGCGGGTCGGCGCCCGTGTCCGTGACCGATTTCACCTGCGTGGCCGTGAGCTATCCGAACTTCCTCGCCGACCTGAAGGAGCTGGTGCGCTAATGATCGTCGCCATCGATGGGCCCTCCGGGGCCGGCAAGTCCACCGTGGCCAAGGCCGCGGCCAAAGAACTCGGCTTCTCCTGCCTGGACACGGGCGCGATGTACCGCGCCATCGCCTGGCAGGCACTGCAGAACGGCGTCTCCCTCGATGACGAGGCGGCCCTGGGCGAGATAGCCCGCACCTACGAGATCGCCTTCGGCCACGTGGACGGCGACCCGGTGCCCAAGCGCGTGTTCATCGGGGATGCGGAAGTGACCGACGCTATCCGCACCGCCGAGATCGACCGCGCTGTGAGCCCCACGTCGGCGGCCCCCTCGGTGCGCGCCGCCCTGCTCGACCAGCAGCGCCGCATCGGCAACGCCGGCGATTATGTGGTAGAAGGTCGCGACATCGGCACCGTGGTGTTCCCCGACGCGGCCGTGAAGGTGTTCCTCACCGCATCGGACGAGGAGCGGGCCCACCGCCGCGTGCGCCAGAACGTGGATCGCGGCATCGGCTCCATCGACTACGAGGAGGTGCTCGCCGACCTGCGCCGCCGCGACGAGGCCGACTCCTCCCGGGCCACCGCGCCGCTCGCCGCCGCCCCCGATGCCGTGCAGATCGATTCCACGAGCCACTACATCGAGGAAGTCATCGACCAGATCTGTGAGCTGGCGCGGGAGAAGATGTAGGGGGGCTCCCCGCTGGTCTGAGCCGCCGGGTATTCTGATTCGCTCTGCAGTCCTCGCTTTGGAGAACAGGACATTGAGTCCTGTTCTCGTCGCTGCGGAACTCGCTCGGTCGGAACGCCCCCTGTCCCCTCTACGCTTGTACTTTGCTGAGAAACGGAATGGAATCCTATGAGCCTCTTCCTGAAATACTCCGAGATGTGGGACATGGACCTGGGCGGCCGCGACCGCTCCCATGAGATTCCCCACTGGTTCGGCAACCTCGTCTACGTGGTCGTGGGCGCCGTGTGCAAGCTGCTGTTCCGCTACCGCGTGGACAACCGCCAAAAGCTGCGCGCCTTCCAAGACGCCACGGGGGCGCTCGTCATCTGCAACCACACGTCGTTTTTCGATGTGGTGTTCATGTACCTGGCAGCACGGCCGAAGCAGTGGGTGCGCCTCATGGGCCGCGACTCGCTGTTCGGCAACGCCGGCGGCCTGCTCGGTCAGATTCTCTCGCGGGTGGGCGCCTTCCCCGTGAAGCGCGACACGGCCGACATGACCTCCATCAAGCGAGCCGTGCGCATGCTGAAGAACGACGAGCTCGTGGGCATCCTGCCCGAGGGCACGCGCCGCGGCAAGACCGATCGGGTGCCGAGCCTACATGCCGGCGTGTCGGTGATCGCCCGCATGGCGAAGGTGTCCATCTTGCCCATGACCGTGCGCGGGGTGGAGCGCATCAAGAACAAGGGGGAGCGCGTGCGCTTTCCCAAGGTGACCGTGGACTACGGCGACCCCATCCTCGTGTCGGACTTCGACTTCCTGCCCAAGGAGGAGCGGGTGGAGGCCTGCACCTGGTACGCCATGCGCGAGAGCTTCGCTCTGTTCTACCGCGTGCCCGCTGAGGAAGTGGACATGGTGGCTCTGTTCCCCGAGACCCGCGATTACGCCCCGGTGTTCGCCGAGCATCCCATTCCCCGCCACACGAGCGAGGAAGTGGCGGCTGCGGCCCGCACGGTCCGCGCCGAGAAAGAGGCCAAGGCCGCGGCGCGGGCCGAAAAGGACGAGAAGGCCGCCGCCAAGGCTGAGGGCGCCGAGGAAGAGTAGGTTTCTGGCTCGGAATCGACGGTTTTGGGGAAATTCCCTCTGGTTTTCTGTCGAAAAAGCAACATTTGCCGTGTCGATGGCTTGAAAAGAACGGTTTGGGGGACAGAAAATACCCCAAACCGTCGATTCGAAGCCAGTTTTGTCCAAGAAGGTCGGGCGGGGGGCGCAAGCCCGCACCCGAGAAGGAGTAGCCATGGAAGTGATTCGCGCGAAGCGGGCCGGCGCGTGCTACGGCGTGCAGCGGGCCCTGGACATGGCCGCCGAGGTGATAGAGGCCGGCGGTCGCGCCTATACCCTGGGGCCGCTCATCCACAACCCCCAGGTGGTGGACGAGCTGGCGGCCCGCGGGGCCGCGGCCGTGGCATCGGTGGAGGACATTCCCGACGAGGTCGCAATCGGCGCGGACGGCGCCTATGAGGTTCCGGCCGTGGTGATTCGCAGCCACGGGGTGACGCCCGAGGTGCTGGGAGCCGTGGTGGATCGCGGCTTTTCCGTGGTGGACGCCACCTGCCCCCACGTGTCCCGCGCCCAGGCCGCCGCGGCCGAGCTGGCTCGGGAGGGCTGCCGCGTGGTGGTGCTCGGCGAGGCGGGGCACCCGGAAGTGGAGGGGCTCACCGCCTGGGCCCGTCAGGCCGGCGGCAAGGTGGACGTGGTGGCCGGTCCCGGCGAGATTCCCGCGGGGCTCTACGACCCGGTGGGCGTGGTGGCCCAGACCACCCAGCGCAAGGAGAACCTGGAAGCGGTGGTCGCGGCCCTGCGCGAGCAGGGGCTTGATCCCATCGTGAAGAACACCATCTGCTCGGCCACGCGCCAGCGTCAGGAGGCTGCCGCCGATCTGGCTTCGGCCGTGGACGCCATGGTGGTCATCGGCGGCCGCAACTCGTCGAACACCACGCGCCTGGCCGAGGTCTGCGCCCTTACCTGCCCGCGCACCTTCCATATCGAGTCGGTGGACGAGTTGGATGCGGCGGCCTTCGCCGGCTGCCATCGCATCGGCGTCACGGCCGGCGCCTCCACCCCCGAGAACCAGATCGCCTCCGTGGAGGCCTTCTTGAAGACCCTGTAGGCGCCATGGCCACCTATCCCGGCAAGGATATCGAGCGGGCGGCGCAGGCCGCCCTCGGCTCCGCGAGCACTCCCGGTGCGAGCGTCCCCGACGCGACCGCCCTCGGCTCCGTCTCCGACGGGGGTGCCTCCGGTGCGGGCGTGGTCTGCACCGGCTGCGGCACCGCAGCCCTCACCCCGGCCCAGGCGGCAGCTGCGGCGTGGGACGGCCCCGTGGCGCCCATCGCCGCCGTGGAGCCGGAGAGTCCCGCCGACGATGCGGGCTTCACGGCCGGCTGCTATCTCACGACGGTGGATGGCCAGCCCCTGCGCGACATCATCGACTGGAGGTGGCTCGCGGCTGAGGACGTCATAACCGTCGGCTATATCGACCAAGACGGCGAAGCGGGCGAAGTGGAACTGGAGCGGGAAGCGGGGGAGCGCTGGGGCTTCGAGTTCGACGGCGTGCTCTTCGACCAGGTGAAGCTCTGCCGCAACGCCTGCGTGTTCTGCTTCATGCGCCAGCTGCCCGAGGGCGTGCGCCCCTCGCTCGTGCTGCGCGACGACGACTTCCGTCTGAGCTTCCTGTCGGGCACCTTCGTCACTTTGACGAACCTGAGGCCCGAAGACGAGGCCCGCATTATCGAGCAGCAGATCAGCCCCCTGCGGGTGAGCCTGCACGCGAGCAATCCCGAGCTGCGCCGCTCCATGATCGGCCGGCGCGCCCAGCACGGACTCGACGCCCTCGACCGCCTGCTCGCCGCCGGCATTGAGGCCCATGCCCAGATCGTGCTCATGCCCGGGGTGAACGACGGCGATGCCCTGCGCGAGACCTTGGAATGGGCCTGGGAGCGGCCGAACATCCAGAACGTGGGCATTGTGCCCTTGGGCTTCACGAAGCACCAGACGGCCCTGCACGAGAGCTTCACCACGCCCGAGGCGGCTTTGAATGTCATCCGCACCATCGAGCCCTTCCAGGCCCGCGCCCGTGTTGAGCGGGGAGGCCCGTGGGTGTTCGCCGCCGACGAGTTCTACGTGAACGCCTTCGGCGCGGAAACCCCGGCTCACATCCCTCCCGCCGGCGATTACGGCGACTACGAGATGTTCGAGGACGGCATCGGCATCGTTCGCTCCTACGTGGACGAGTTCGCCGCCGCCTGCGAAAGCGGCCTGGCCGCCCGCGCCGCCGAGGCCCTGACGGCCCGCAACTTCACCGCCCGCTTCATCGTCGGCGAGGCCATGCAGCCCTTTCTGGACGCCATGGTGGCCCAAAGCCCCCTGGCGGGCCGTCTTGTGCCCCTCACGGTGAAAAACGCCTACTTCGGCGGCAACGTCAACGTCACCGGCCTCCTCTGCGGCTGCGACATCGCCGCTGCCGTGCGGAATGTGCTTTCCGAAAAGCAGGCAATAAAGGTTGAGCGTAGAGGAGACAGCGGGTGTGCCGACCGAGCGAGTTCCGCAGCGACTGAAAATGTCCGGTGGACATTTTCACAAAGCGAGGACTGTCTGAGCGAATCGGTATACCCGCTGCCTCCGACAGGCGGGGAGCCGCAGCCCCTCTTCCTCATTCCCAAAGTCATCTTGAACGACGACGGCGTCACGCTTGATGACATGACCGTGCAGGATATCGAAAACGCGGCGGGAGCGGCCGTTTGCGTGGTATCCTGTAATCCGCTCGACTACCTGCCGGAGATCATCGCCCTGGCTGACGGTCGTTCGTAGGAGCCAGTCGTCCGGCGCAGCCCCGCGCCCGGCCCAACCATAGATAAGAGGAACATCATGGCACTTCCCATCGTCGCCATCGTGGGCCGCCCCAACGTGGGCAAGTCCACCTTGGTCAACCGTATCGCCCAAACGAGCGAGGCCATCGTCCACGAGATGCGCGGCGTCACCCGCGACCGCAGCTACCACAAGGCCGACTGGAACGGCGTGGAGTTCATGCTCATCGACACCGGCGGCATCGAGATGGGCGGCGACGACGCCTTCCAGGGCTCCATCCGCGCCCAGGCCTTCGAGGCCACCCGCGAGGCCGACGTCATCATCTTCCTTGTGGACGGCAAGACCGGCATCAACGCCGACGACGAGGAAGTTGCCCGCATCCTGCAGCGCACCAACAAACCCACCTTCCTGGCTGTGAACAAGATGGACAACCCGGCCCGCATGGACGAGGTGTGGGAGTTCTACGCGCTCGGCCTGGGCGATCCGTGGCCCGTGAGCGCCCAGCACGGCAACGGCACCGGTGACCTGCTCGACGACGTGGTAGCCGAGCTGCGCAAGTGCGACCTTTCCCCTGAGGAAGAGGTGCCCGCCATCAACGTGGCCATCATCGGCCGCCCGAACGCGGGGAAGAGCTCGCTGACCAACAAGCTCACCAACAACGACCGCTCTATCGTGAGCGACGTGGCCGGCACCACCCGCGATGCCATCGACACCCTGGTGGAGCACGAGGGCCAGATGTACCGTATCGTGGACACAGCCGGCCTGCGCCGCAAGAGCCAGATCGACGAGGACGTGGAGTACTACGGCTTCGTCCGCGCCATGCGCGCCATCGACCGGGCCGACGTGGCCCTGCTCGTCATCGACGGCACCCTGGGGCTCACCAACGAGGATCAGCGCGTGGCGGGCTACGCCGCCGAGCGCGGCTGCGCCATGGTGATCGTGCTGAACAAGTGGGACATCGTGGAGGGCCCCGAGGCCAAGGAGAAGATCCGCGAGCGCATCGAGGACCGCATGACGTTTGTCGGCTATGCGCCCGTGGTGGCCATCTCGGCGCTCACGGGCAAGCGCGTCGACCGCATCTGGGACGCCATCGACACCGTGTACGCGAACTTCAGCCGCACCATCCCCACCAACCAGCTGAACAGCTGGCTCGCCGGCATTCGCGAGACGGGCCATACCGTGTCGAAGGGCAAGGCCGTGCTGCGCATGAAGTACCTCACCCAGACCGGCACCTGCCCGCCGTATTTCACCTTCTTCGTGAACCGCCCCGACGTGGTGGACGACAACTACGAGCGCTATCTGGAGAACCGCATGCGCGAGGCCTTCGACCTCACCGGCACCCCCATCCGCTTCAAGTTCAAGAAGAAGGACTAGGCTGTGGACACCGTCATCACCTACCTGACCCTGTCGTTCATCGTCCCGTTCCTGCTGGGATCTATCCCCTGGGGCGTCATCGTCTCGAAGCTGGCCTTCCACAAGGACCTGCGCGACGAGGGCAGCGGCAACATCGGCACCACCAATGCCATGCGCGCCCTGGGGAAGGTGGGCGGCGCGGCCGTGTTCCTGCTCGACTTCGGCAAGGGCGTGCTGTCGGGTTGGCTGGCGGCTTGGGTATTCGCCCCTCGGGCGCTCTGGGCCGCGGCCGAGGTGGTCGGCACCGTCCATCCCGAGTACTCGATCTGGCCCCCCGTCGCCTCCCTCGGAGCGGCGCACCTCGCGCTGGCCCTGGCCTTCGCCGGCTGCACCCTGGGCCACATCTTCAGCCCGTGGTTGAAGTTCCGCGGCGGCAAGGGCATCGCCGTGGCCGCCGCCTGCCTGTTGTTCGTCTACGGGCCCGTGGGCTTCTTCATCGAGATTGCGGTGTTCGCCCTCGGCATCCTCGTTACCCGCTGCGTATCGGTGGGCTCCATCGCGGCTGCGGCCATCTGCCCGCTGCTCGGCCTGTACTACTTCTGGGGCCATTGGATCGCCTGGGTCATCATCGCCGCCACGGCGCTCGTGGTCATCTGGGCCCACCGCGCCAACATTCAGCGTTTGCGCGCCGGCACCGAGAACAAGATAGGAAGCAAGAAGAAGGTGGCATAAACCTCAACCATGGTTGAGTGAAGCGGAGATACGGGGTGTTCTGACCGAGCGAGTTCCGCAGCGAACGGAACAGGACTTAATGTCCTGTTCTGCAGAGCGAGGACTGTAGAGCGAATCAGAATACCCCGTAGCTCCGCCCCGAGGAGTGGCAGCAAGAATGAAAGGAGCGCCCATGCGCGTAGCAGTTATTGGGGCCGGTAGTTGGGGAACGGCGCTGGCGCTGGTGCTGGCCGAGGCGGGGCACGAGGTGGCACTTTGGGCCCGCACGGCCGAGGTGGCCCGGGCCATCAATGCCGATCATCGCAACCCCCGCTACCTGTCCGACTATCGCCTTCCCGATGCCATCCGCTCCACGGCCGACTACAGCGAGGCCACAGACGGCGCCGAGGCCGTGGTCATCGTGACCCCGTCGGCGGCCCTGCGGTCCGTGGCTCGCGACCTGGCTGCGCTTATCGCGCCCGATACGCCCGTGGTCATCTGCTCCAAGGGTGTGGAGGAACAGACGGGTCTGTTGCCCATCGACACCTTCGCCGCCGAGCTGGGGAACGGCGACCGCTTGGCAGTGCTGTCGGGCCCCACCCACGCCGAGGAGGTCATCTGCCGCAAGCCCTCGGCCGCTGTCGTGGCCTCGGCCTCGGAGGCGACGGCGCTGTTCTTCCGCGACCTGTTCGCCACGCGGGCCTTCCGTACCTACACCTCCGACGATCCGGTGGGCGTGGAGCTGTGCGCCGCCTTCAAGAACGTCATCGCCATCGCCGTGGGCATCAGCTACGGCATGGGCTTCGGCGACAACACGGCGGCCCTGCTCATCACCCGCGGCCTGGCCGAGATGAGCCGCATGGTGGTGGCTGCCGGTGGCGAGGCCATCACTTGCATGGGCCTGGGGGGTGCCGGCGACATGGTGGTCACCTGCATGTCCCGGCACTCGCGCAACCGCCGCTTCGGCGAGCAGTACGTGGCCCGCGGCCTTACCCTGGACGACTTCACGGCCCAGACCCACATGGTGGTGGAAGGGGCTATCGCCTGCAAGACCCTGCGCACCTTGGAAGAGCGCTACGGGGTGGAACTGCCCCTGACCGATACGGTGCGCAGCGTGGTGTGGGAGGGCGTGAATCCCCGCGAGGCCGCCGCCGTCCTCATCGACCGGCCCTTGAAGAGCGAGTTCTACTAGGCCGTCCGGCTCCGGGTTCGGGGTAGGGGCGCCTCAAGCTGAGGGGAGAAGGCGCGGGCTGTCGGGCGGGGGTCCGCGCGCAGATTCCGCAGCGACGAGAACAGGACTCAATGTCCTGTTCTCCCAAGCGAGGACTGCCCGAGCACGGCGCCCCTGCCCGACAGCTCGCGCCGGAGGGTCGTCGCAGTGCTTTTCTGCTAATTGTTCACCTGCACTATCAGGTTTCGCCCGGTCAACGATGCGCATACGTCGGCGCAACCGACAGGCCTTCTCGCTGTCGTGGGAGCGGGGAGGCCTTATTGTTGTCATCAGCCAAGCGGGGAAGGCGCGAAAGCGAACCCGAACCGCGCGGACCTTGACAACATTTCCAGAGCTTCCGTCGCACCGTCTCCTGCGTGAACCCTCCTCTCTCCTCTCTCTCAAAACCCTCGCGGCGGAAACCAAGTCCATGCGCACGTTTCCCCTTCTCCTCCGTGCGTACTGAGATGCGGCCCTCCGGTTCCCCTGCCGGAGGGTCGCTTTTTTATGGGAGAAATCACCTGCCACCAGGGGAGCGGTGGTTTTGCCCTTGCAGTTTTGCTTCTGATACCGTACCGTTATCAGATAGTCGAAGAAGGAGGAGACTGTGGTGGAGCGCGAAGCGAAGAACGGTGGGAAGTGGGCTTATGGCCGCTGGGTCATCGTTGTCCTCGTGATCTTCGCGGCCATGGGCGCCTCCATCTACGGGGTGGCGCGGCAAACCTACGACGATATGTCCGATGCCGCCATCCAGAACCTCAACGAGAATTTGAACCTCATCGAGAACACCGTCGAGGCCATTATGCGCAGCGAGGCGGAGTTCCAGCAGCTCATCGCCGAGGAGATCGCCGCGGCCGACGACCCGCGGGACTACATTCTCAACCTGCGCAACAACGATACCACGGCCAAGCTGTCGGTGGTGCCCGCGGGCGCGAGCGAGGGTATCTCCAACGACGGCGAGCCGTTCAGCCCCGCCGATCTCGATTTCTCCGCCGGCGGCACGGTCGTGGGGCTGCCCATCTCCCAGTCCTACGTCAATCATCTGGGCACCTGGGCCTATACCATCGCCTGCCCCATCGAGCGCGACGGCAAGGAGCTGGGCACTCTGTACGCCGAGTACGTCTACGACGCCATCGAGCGGTCCATGCCCGAGGGCTTCTACGACAAGCAGGCGGTTCTGTACCTGATGGACGCCACGAGCGAGCGCTTCGTGTTGAAGCCCGAGGGCATGGGGGAGCGCGATGCGGGCCATTTGAACTTGGAGGACTTCTACCGGGCCAACAACGTGCTGGACGAGGAGACCCTGACCCTCGTGGAGAGCGGCATCGCCGACAAGTCCTCCATCATGTTCGCCCACCAGGTGAAGGGCCGCGAGTCGCTGTGCTACCTGTGGTCCATCAACGGGGGCACCACCTATCTGGTGGGCTACGTGCCCATGACCGCCATCCAGAAGGAGGCCGACGCGGTCAACACCGCCATCGCCCTCGTCATTGGCATTGCGGCCGCCGCCTTCGTGCTGTGCGTCGTCATCTACGCCTACAACCGCCGTCGGCAGCTCCAGCTGCAGAAGGCTCGGGAAGCGGAGCGCGCCCTCCACAACGAGCAGCTGACCCGGGCCCTTCAGGCGGCCCAGGTGGCCAACGAGTCGAAATCGGCCTTCCTCGCCAACATGTCCCACGACATTCGCACGCCCATGAACGCCGTGCTCGGCTTCACCACCATCATCGCCAAGGAGGCCGACGATCCGGCCAAGGTGCGCGACTGCGCCAGCAAGATCATGGCCTCCGGCCGCCATCTGCTCGATCTCATCAACGACGTGCTCGACATCTCCAAGATCGAGAGCGGCAAGGCCACCATGAACCTGACCGAGTTCAACTTGGGCGACTCCCTCGTGGCCGTGGAGTCCATCATCGGCCCCATGGCCCGGGACAAGCACCAGGTCTTCCGCACCGAGATCGCGGGCGTGAACCACGAGCGCGTGATCGGGGACGAGACCCATCTGAACCAGATCCTCATCAACCTCTTGTCCAACGCCGTGAAGTACACGCCGGAGGGCGGCCATATCTGCCTGCGCTTCATCGGCCTGGCGCAGCACTCCAACCAGTTCGAGCGCATCCGCATCGAGGTGGAGGACGACGGCTACGGCATGACCCCGGAGTTTCTGGCCACCATCTTCGATTCCTTCACGCGGGCCGAGAACAGCACCACCAACAAGGTGCAGGGCACCGGTCTGGGCATGTCCATCACCAAGAGCCTCGTGGAGCTCATGGGCGGCACCATCGAGGCCGAGAGCACCGAAGGGGTCGGCTCGCTGTTCCGGGTCGATTTGGAGCTGCGCATTCCCGACGAGCAGGCCCAAGGCTTCTTCTGGCGCTCGCAGGGCGTGCGTGCCATGCTCGTGGTGGACCCCACCGCCGCCGGCCGCGAGATCGCCCGCAGCCAGATGGAGGGCACCGGCGTGCGGGTGGATGCGGTGCCGTCGGTGGAGGAGGCCCTTGCCCGGGCCGAGGCGGCCGCGCCGCGGGGCGGCTACCAGATCATCCTCGTCTGCTGCGACGTGCTCGGTTCCGCCTGCCTGGAGGCGGCCGGAGCCCTGCGGGCGGCGGCGGGGGCGGCCGACGACCGGTCGGTTCCCCTCGTGTTCGTGCTCGATCACAACTTCGATGTGGAAGAGGGCCTTATTCTGCCGCCGTGGGCCGGTGTGCTCACGCGCCCCTTCTTCCTCTCCACCCTGAGGCACAAGGTGGAGGACATCACCGGGGCGGGGCAAGCCGCCGCAGCCGCGGCCTACGACACGGTCCTTCAGGGCAAGCACTTCCTGGCTGCCGAGGACAACTTCCTGAACGCCGGCATCCTGAGCGAGCTGTTGGGGGTGGAGGGCGCCACGGTGGAGATCGTGGAGAACGGTCGGCTCGCCGTGGAGCGCTTCGAGGCCTGCGAGCCCGGGGAGTTCGACGCCATCCTCATGGACGTGCAGATGCCCGTGATGAACGGCCACGCCGCGACCCGCGCCATCCGCGCTCTGGAACGCCCCGATGCCCGCACCATTCCCATCATCGCCATGACGGCCGACGCCTTCGTCGAGGACGAGAAGGCGGCCCTTGCCGCCGGCATGAGCGCCCACGTGGCGAAGCCCTTGGAGATCGGCGACTTGAAGAAGGTCGTCGATCGCCTCGTCGAGAAAGGACAGTCATGATCCAGCAACAGGGGAACTTGCGCCGTCGCATCATCTCCGGCGCCGTGGCGGCCTTCGCCGCCCTGGCCCTGGTCGGCTGCGGGGGCGGCGAGGGGACGCGGAACCTGGCCGTGCACGACGAGGGCGACGACGGTCTTGTGGTGAACTTCTTCAGTCCCATGGAGAAGGCCAGCCCCGATGCCGAGAATACGGCCCGTACCGCCAGCGATCAGACCATTGCCATGGCCGAGGAGGCCCTGGGCCTGACGGTTGCCTACCGCACCTACACCGCCGAGGACTACCAGGACAAGACCTACGACGAGGTGTGCCTCGATCGGGTGCGCAGCGCCAAGGACGACCTGTACCTGCTGAATGCGGACGCCATCGTCGCCCTCGGGGCCGAAGGCGAGTTGGCCGACCTGTCGGGGCTTGCCTGCGCCCAGAACCTGCGCGAGGAGGTGCGCGCGGCCAACACCGTGGACGGCAAGCTCGTGGCCATTCCCCAGGAAGTGGTGGCCTACGGCCTGTTCGTGAACAAGGACATCTTCAAGGAGTGCGGCCTGGCCCTGCCGAACACCCCCGAGGAATTTCTGGAAGTCTGCCGCGTCCTGAAGGAGAAGGGCTACGAGGTGCCCTTGGGGGCCAACCGCTGGTGGCTCGAGACGTTCGTCTTCGCCCAGGCCTATGCCGCCCTGTACAACGGGGGCGATGTGGAGGCCGAGGTGGCGGCCTTGAACGCCGGCAAGGCCCGCTACAGCGACTATATGCGCCCGGGCTTCGAGTTTCTGAAAGCGCTGATGGATCGCGGTTACATCGATGCGGAGAACGCGCTTAAGAGCGAGGCCTTCGAGGGAATCGGCGAGGGCGATGACTTCATGGCCGGGGAGAGCCCCATGGCCATGGCCTACTGGGGCGCGGCGAACACCGACACCGCCTACGGCAACCCCTCCTTCACCATGGAGGTGATCGGCTTCCCGAGCGAGCGGGGGCCCATGCCCGTGCTGTCCATGACCGGCTACGGGGTCGCCTCGGGCGCCGAGCACGCCGACGAGGCCCTGGCCGCCATGGATGTGATGCTCTCCGACGAGGCCCTGCAGCTGTATGCCGAGACCAACCGCGTCATCTCGCCCTCCAAGAACGTGGCCGTGGATTGCGTGGAGCCGCTGCGGCCCCTGAACGATCTGGTGCAGGCCGACACCTACGTGCTGGCCTCCAACGCCGCCATGGACGTGGAGCAATGGGGCAACGTGTGTCTCATCGTGCGCGACCTTCTGGCCGGCGCCTCGGTGGACGAGTGCATGGCGAAGCTGGACGCCCTCCAGGACGAGGCGATAGGGAAGTAGGGCGGCTCTGCTCGTCCGCGCCCGCCGGCGCCCGGGGCGTCCGCGCAGTACCCGCTTCGCTGTTCGCTTCGCTCAGGCGCTGCGCTCCCTCATGCTTTTATGGGCGCCCCTTCGGGGCGCTTTTTCACGGTGGTGTTCAGAGAACTTCGCAGACGCCCCGGGCGCCGGCGGGCGCTACCGTATGTTTTGCTGTTCCAGGTTCAGCAGGGCGCTTTCCACGGCGCCGGCAGCCTTGCCCGCGGCGCTCACGACGCGATGGGCGGGGACGAGAACGGCAAGGGGGCTCTTCCGCACGGCGGTGCCCACGGCCCGATAGGCGTCGGGGGCACCGAGGGCCTCGGCGATCTCGCGGGTGGTGCGTGTCTGACCGTAGGGGATGTTCGCGAGGGCCCGCCATACTCGGCGCTGGAAATCGGTGCCGGCGGGGTCGCAGGCCACGGTGAAGGCGGTGCGCTTGCCGGCGAGGTACTCCATGAGCTGGTTGGCCGCCTCGGTGGTGACGGCGACGGCCCGGCGCTCGCCGGGAAGGGGCGCCTCTCCCAGGACGACGGCAGTGACCGCCCCTCCGTCGGCGCCGATGGTCACGGTGCCGAAGGCGGTGGGATAGGTGAAGAAGGTGCGGGCATCGTGGGCCACGGGCGCTCCTTGTTCTTGGGATGCAGGTTTGCCGCTACCGTCCATTATACGCCGCTGCTCGCGGCCGGTGCGCTAGAATAGCGTCACTGGAACTTCGCGAGATGAGGATGCCATCATGTACCAACCGGTGAAAATCGCCCCGTCCATCCTGTCGGCCGACTTCATGAATCTCGGCGCCGACATCGCCATGATCGAGCAGGCCGGCGCGGCCTTCGTTCACATCGACGTCATGGACGGTCACTTCGTGCCCAACCTCACCATGGGCGTGCCGCTGCTGAAGCAGCTCAAGGCCGCCACGTCGCTCGTCTGCGATGTGCACCTCATGATCGACAACCCCCTGACCGAGATCCCCTGGTTCATCGAGGCCGGGGCCGATCTGGTGAACGTGCACGCCGAGGCGCTCACCGAAGAGGAGCTCGTCCGTGCCGTGGCCATGATTCGCGAGGCCGGCTGCAAGGCCGCCGTGGCCCTCAAGCCCAAGACGCCGGTGTCCGCCCTGGCCCCGGTCATCGCCGACTTGGACATGGCGCTCGTCATGTCCGTGGAGCCGGGCTTCTCGGGCCAGAGCTACATCGCCGGCAGCGACCGGAAGGTGGCCGAAGTGGCCGCACTCGCGCGGGCCGCGGGCAACGAGGCCCTGCTCATCCAGGTGGACGGCGGCATCGGCGAGGCCACGGCCCCGCTCGTGGCCGCGGCCGGGGCCGACGTGCTCGTGTGCGGCAATGCCGTGTTCAAGGCCGCCGACCCAGCCGCGGCCCTGGCCGCCGTCAAGGGCGCGGCCGACGGGGCGCGCCTGGCCGCCCTGGCCGGCGGCGAGGAGGCGTAGAAGCCATGGACAACGCCACCGAGCTTCCCGTCTATCTCGACTATGCCGCCACGGCCCCCCTCGGCGAGGAGGCGGCCCGGGCCATGGAACCCTTCTGGGTGCCGGGGCCGGCAAACCTGCCGGCCGGGGCCAATGCAAACGCCCTCTACGGCGCGGGCCGGGCGGCCTTCGACGCCATGGAGGGGGCCCGGCGCCGCCTGGCCCGTGCCCTGGGGGCGCGCCGCCCCGATGAGATCGTCTTCACCTCCGGGGCCACCGAGGCCGACGACGCGGCCATCGCGGGGCTCGTGGCCGCCGCCCGCGACCAGCGACGCCTGGCCGGCCAGGGCGGCCGTCCGGTTCACGTCATCACCTCGGCCATCGAGCACGACGCGGTGCTCGCCCCCTGCCGCCGCCTGGAGGCCGCCGGCGTGCGCGTCACCTACCTGCGTCCCAACCGCCAGGGCTTCATCGAGGCCCGGGTCTTGGAGGAGGCCCTCACCCCCGACACGGTGCTCGTGTCGGTGCAGGCGGCCAACTCCGAGGTGGGTTCCATCCAGCCCATCGCCGAGCTGGCGGCCCTGGCTCACAATGCGGGCGCCCTCTTCCATACCGACGCGGTGCAGGCCCTGGGGAAGATGCCGCTTAACCTGGAGGCCCTGGCCGTGGACGCCGCCTCCTTCTCGGCCCACAAGATCGGCGGCCCGAAGGGGGTGGGCGCCCTGTACTTGAAGGCCCGCACTCCTTTCGCCCCCTTCCTGCTCGGCGGCGGTCAGGAGGGCGGCCGGCGCAGCGGCACCCAGAACGTGTCCGGCATCGTCGGCTTCGCGGCGGCCTGCGAGGCGGCCGTGGCCGGCGAGGAGGACGAATCGGCGCGCTTGCGTGCCCTGCGCGATCGGCTCTACGGCACCCTCGGGGCCCTGGGCGGCTTCCAGGCCACCGTGGAAGTGGATCCGGGCAGCCGCGACTTCCTTCCCAACATCGTGCATGTGCTCGCCGACGAGTGGGAGAGCGAGACCATGGTGCTGCGCTTCGACCAGCTCGGCTTCTGCGTGGCCGGCGGCAGCGCCTGCTCGTCCCATTCCCTGGAGCCGAGCCACGTGCTCAAGGCCATGGGCATCGGCGGCGACGAGGTCTACAACGCCCTGCGCGTCTCCCTGGGCCGCTACACCACCGAGGCGGACATCGACGCCTTCGCGCAGGCCGCCCAAAAAGTTCTGAACTGGTAAGGAGCCCTATGGAACTCGTCAACACCCACTGCCATTGCGTGTACTCCGGCCACGGCACCGGCTCCATTGCGGAATACGCCGACGCCGCAGCGGCGGCCGGCCTGACCACGCTGGCTTTCACCGAGCACTTCCCGCTGTCGGGCGCCTTCGATCCCGACCGCTACCTCTCCATGACCGAGGAGAACCGCCCCCGCTATCTGGCCGAGATCGAGCAGGTCCGCGCCGCCCATCCCTCCATCGAGTTCATCACGGGCACCGAGATGGATTACCTGGGGGATTTGGAGGACCGCGCCTTGGACGAGGCGGCCCTGGCCCCCTTCGCCTTCAAGCTCGGCAGCGTGCACTTCATCGACGGCTGGGCCTTCGACGACCCGGCCCAGCGCGCTCGCTGGGAAGAGCCCGGCGCCCCCGATGCCATCTGGCGCCGCTACGGGGAGCTGTGGTGCGAGGCGGCCGCGAACCGGGCGAACCTCTACGACGCTATGAGCCATCCGGACCTGGCGAAGAAGTTCGGCTTCTACCCGACCTTCGACTTGGCACCCTTCTACGAGGCCATGGCCGAGGCGGCCCGGGCCGGCGAGCGCATGGTGGAGGTGAACACGTCGGGGGGCTATTACGCCTGCGCCGAGATGTTCCCGGCCCCGGGTCTGCTGGCGGCGTTTCGCCGGGCGGGGGTGCCCTGCACCGTGGGCTGCGATTCCCACGACCCGGCCCACGTGGCCCGCGACATCCGCCGGGCCTACGACCTCATGTACGAGGCGGGCTATAGAAGCGTTACCGTTCCGACAGCCACAGGGGACCGCCGAAGTATTACCATCGAGTGAGGA
Organism: Adlercreutzia sp.; assembly: GCF_056795635.1. NCBI lineage: Bacteria > Bacillati > Actinomycetota > Coriobacteriia > Eggerthellales > Eggerthellaceae > Adlercreutzia > Adlercreutzia sp. The sequence goes on from NZ_JBQIIT010000005.1 coordinate 72,834, forward strand.
AATCGGCGCCGCCGGCGCCGGTGACGACGACGAAGGAAGCTGATCGCTATGGGTCTGTTCAACAAGGGGGAGCGCGGAGGCGCTCCGGTGAAGCGGGACGCCCTGTCCCGCCGCGGCTCGGCCGAGTTGGCGTGCAAGTCGTTCTCAATGACCGTGGGCGCCCTGGAGAAGGCGCTCCTGAAGGAGTTTCCCGCCGAGGACGCCGAGGACTGGGACCGCACAGGGCTGCTCGTGGGGGAGCGGGCTCTGCCCGTGACCCGGGTGGCCGTGGCTCTCGATCCCACGGTACGGGCCATCGAGGAGGCGGCTGCGGCGGGGGCCAACGTGCTCGTCACCCACCACCCGGCCTTCCTCACCGCCCCCGACGCCTTCGCTCCCGAGCCTTCTGTGGCGGCAAGTCCTGGGGCGGGGGTGTGGGCGGCCATCCGCCACCAGGTGGCCCTCATGGACTTCCACACGGCCCTGGACGTGAGCCCCCGGGCGGCCCGGGTGCTACCGGGCATGTTGGGCCTGAAGTTCACGGGAAAGGTGGCCGAGTCCGCCGGCGCGACGCGCCGGGCCGGCTACGGCCAGATCTGCGAGGTGCCTGCCAACGGGGAGGCGCCGGAGACTCTGGGGCGCCTTGCGGCCCGCTGTACGGCGGTGTTCGGCCGCGCTCCGCGGGTGTGGGGCGACAGCGCCGCGCCGGTGCGCCGGGCAGTCACCTGCACCGGCTCGGCGGCCGGCACGGGGGCCGCTGCCCTGGCGGCCGGCGCCGACGTCATCGTCTGCGGCGAGATGAAGTACCACGCCGCCCTGGAACTCTCTCAAGCGGGGCTCTCCGTCATCGAGCTGGGCCACGATGCCAGCGAGCTGCCCCTCGTGGCGGTGCTCGCCGAGGCCCTCGATCGGGCCGGCGTGCCCGATCACGCCATCGTCCTCATCGACCAGTCCGAGAACTGGTGGTATCCCGAGGCCGTGCGCGTCTAGTCGCTCGCCGAACTCCATAGAATTTTTCCGTCGCCCCCTCCCACGGAGGGGGTTTTCGCCTATCATGAGTATATTCACCGGACGACGAAGGAGACGTGCCATGGACGCCACACGGGAAGATATCGAGGGCCTGTTCGAGTTGCAGCGCATCGATCTGGAGATCATGCGCCTCACCAAGGAACTCGACGAGCTTCCCCAGCGGGCCATCATCATGGCCGCCCGCGACAAGAAGGCGGAGATCCAGGCCAAGGGCGAGAAGGTGGCCGAGCTGAAGCGAGCCACCATGAAGAAGATCACCCGCATCGACGACGAGGATGCCTCCCTGGCCAAGAAGGAGGCCGGCGTCCAGGCGGCCATCGACGCGGCCCACGGCGATTTCCGCAACGTGGAGGCCCGCACCAAGGAGCTGGCCGGCATCGTGCGCCGGCGCGGCACCATTGCCGAGGATCGCGCCGCCATTCAGGCCGAGCTCGACAAGATCGGCGCCATGGAGGCCCAGATCGCCCTGGCCGTCGAGGAGATAAGCGCCAAGGAGCAGCAGGCCATCGACTCCTTCCAGAAGCAGGGGGGCGACCTGAAGCTGGCCATCGCCAAGCTGGAGGCGGCCCGTGGCCCGGTGGAGGCCAAGGTGGACGACGATCTGGCCCGAGCCTACGATCGCATTGTGGCCCGTTCCGGCGGCGTGGCCATCGGTGTGCTCGATGGCAGCCGTTGCGGCGTGTGCCGCATGCCCATCGAGAGCGGCCGCCTCATCGATCTGCGCAGCCAGGCACCGCTCGGTATCTGCCCGGCATGCAAGCGCCTTTTGGTAATCGCATAAATTTCTCTTGTAACAGCCGATATGACTGTGGTATATTAACAAGGCTGTGTCTTAAACAAGTAATTTGGTTTAACGGAGTTGATAGTAATGTCGAAGGTTTGCGAAGTTTGCGGTAAGCACCCCGTCGCTGGTCGTAGCATCAGCCACTCCCATCGTGTGAGCAACCGCATGTTCCGTCCGAACATCCAGAAGATCACCATCCGCGACGCGAAGGGCCGTGTTCGTCGCGCCAACGTGTGCACCTCCTGCATGAAGGCCGGAAAGGTCGAGCGCGCTTAAGCTCGCTCCCCGAAGTGCTCGAAGCTCGAAAGCCCGCCTCGCGGGCTTTTCGCGTCTTGCCTGCGAAGATTCAACGCAAAGCCCGCCTCGCGGGCTTTTTCCGTTTGGGCCCGAGGTTTGTGGATTATGCCCGACGGTCAACCGCAGGTAACCTTCGCGCCACCGTCCATGCGCTATACTTTTCCCGTTAAGCTCAGGAATAACTCAGAGGAAAGGACGCCTCCCATGAGTTCTGCGATTTCCGGCAATCTGCACGTCGCCAACGATGTGCTCGCCGATCTGGTCGGCAATGCCGCCATGGAGTGCTATGGCGTGGTGGGCGTGTGCGCCCCCAACGCCGCCGACGGCATCGCCAAGATTCTGCCCGCCAGCCGCCTGCGCCGCGGTGTGGTGGTGAACAGCCTCGACGAGGGCGTGCACGTGGACCTCTACATCATCGTGGAGTACGGCACCAACATCGCCACGGTGTCGCGTAACCTGATCGATCAGGTCAGCTTCGCGCTCAAGGAGTACGCACGGGTGCCGCTGGCTGGCGTGGACGTGCACGTCATGGATGTCAAGGTGCGCCGCTAGCCCCCGTCGATCTGGGTGCCGGGAGCCGTCCGTTCCGTCGCGCCGCCCTCATGAAGGAGAAACAACCTCTCATGTCTACTACCTATTCTTCCAATAACATCTTGAACGCCGTGGCCGCTGCCGCCAAGTCCCTTGAGGAGCGCAAGGAAGAGGTCAACCGCCTCAACGTGTTCCCCGTCCCCGATGGCGACACCGGCACGAACATGTCGCTCACCATCCAGAGCGTGGTGTCCAACGCCGCGAGCCTGCCCATCGGCGCCACGGGCGCCGAGATCCGCAAGGCCATCACCACCGGCGCCCTCATGGGGGCTCGCGGCAATTCCGGCGTCATCACCTCTCAGATCCTGCGCGGCCTGTGCGAGGGCGCCCAGGGTGCCGAGGTCTTCAACGCCGCCACCGTGGCCGCCGCCTTCGCCAAGGCCGTGGAGGTGGCCTTCCAGGCCGTGCGCAAGCCGGTGGAGGGCACCATCCTCACGGTGCTGCGCGATGCGGCCGCCGCGGCCAAGAACGCCGCCGACGAGGAGCTGGAGACCGAGGCGGCCCTCGATGCCATCGTGGCCGAGGCCTACGCCTCGGTGCAGCGTACCCCCGACCTGCTGCCCGTGCTCAAGGAGCACGGCGTGGTAGATGCCGGCGGTTTCGGCCTGGCCATCCTCTTCGACGCCTTCACTGCCGCCCTGCTGGGCCGCGCCGGCACCATGGTCGACGAGCTGTCCTTCGCCCGCGGGGCGCACCCGAAGGTGGAGATCGAGCAGGTGAACGACTGGGAGGGCTCTCAGTACCGCTACTGCAACGAGTTCCTGGTGGATTCCGACAGCCTCGATCGCGAGGAGGCGCTGAACTTCCTGTCCACTATGGGCGACTGCGAGCTGTGCGTGGGCGAGGTGCCGAAGTTCAAGGTGCACGTGCACTCCGATCATCCCGATCAGGTGCTCAAGTACTTCCTCGACCACGGCCAGGTCTCCGAGGTGTTCATCCACAACATGCAGATCCAGTCCGCCGAGCGCACCGAGAAGCTGGCCGCCGAGGAAGAGGCCGAGCGCAAGCCCGTGGGCTTTGTGGCCGTGGCCGCCGGCGAGGGCAACGCTGCCATCCTGAAAAGCCTCGGGGTGGATGTGGTCGTCTCGGGCGGCCAGACCATGAACCCCTCCACTAAGGACCTGCTGGATGCCGCCGGCGCCGTGAACGCCGAGGCCGTCATCATCTTGCCGAACAACTCCAACATCATCATGGCCGCGAACTCCGCCGCCGAGCTGTCCGAGACTCCGTGCGCCGTGGTGCCCACCAAGTCGGTGCCCCAGGCCTTCTCGGCCCTGTTCTGCGTCGACCAGGACGCCTCCCTCGAGACCAATGTCGAGGAGATGACCGCCGCGGCCGCCGCCGTGAAGACCGGCGAGGTCACCTGGGCCACCCGCGATTCCAAGGACGCCGCGGGCAACCCCATTGCCGAAGGCGACGTCATCGGCATCGCCGACGGCTCCATCGAGGCTGTGGACTCCACCATCGAGGGGGCGGTGCTCACCCTGCTGGAAAAGATGGAGGCCGACGAGGCCGACACCTGCACCATCCTGGCCGGCGAGGGCTACTCCGACGAGGATCTGGAGGCCCTGGTCGCGTCGGTGGAGGAGGCCTACGAGGATCTGGAAGTGGATGCCCAGCGCGGCGAGCAGCCTTTGTATCCGATTATTTTCTCCGTCGAATAAAACTTTCGTTTTATTCGACCTTGACGCTGCGGTTCCGACGGGCACCTGGTCTTGCGCTTCAAAGCTTGCCTTCGCGTAACGAAGTACGCTCAGCCGCTTTTCAACGCAACTCCAGGCACCTGTCGAAACCTCGCTGACTTCCTCGGGCGCGTCCCTTCGACAAAACGAAAAAGGGGAATGGATTTTGCCCATCGATCGTGAAAAAGCTACGCTGGCATTGGACGGGCCCGTGTCGCGGGTCCGTTTGGTGAGTCCCGCCCGGGCCCAGGCCTTGGAGAAACTCGGGGTGCGCACGGTGCGCGATCTGGTGACCCACTTTCCCCGGTCCTACATCGATCTGTCGAGCGTGGAGAGCTGCGCGAGCGCCCGCATCGGCGAAACCTGCACCATTCGCGGCACCGTGCACGAGATCAAGCTGAAGAAGCCCCGCTACAACCTGAAACTCGTGGAGATCGCGCTCGTGGACGGCACGGGCATCATCGTGGTGACCGCCTTCCGGCAGCCCTGGCTCATGGACCAGATCAAGGCCGGGGACGCCGTGGCCGTATCGGGCAAGGTGACCTTCGACTACGGCTACAAGCGCATGACCAACCCCTTCATCGAGGTGATCGGGGGCGGGGAAGGGCCGGCCCTGACCGGTACCGTGGTGCCGGTGCACCCGGCCACCGAGAAGCTCACGGCGGCCTGGGTGCGCCGCATCGTGGCCAACGGCCTGGAGGAGATCCGAGGTGTCTTCGACCCGCTGCCTTTGGGGCTGCGCCTGCGCTACCGCCTCATGGGCCGGGGGGCGGCTCTGGCCGCCATCCACTTCCCGGCCACGCCGGCCGAGGCCGACGAGGCCCGGCGCCGGCTCGTCTACGAGGAGCTGCTGTACCTGGAGCTCTTCCTCATGCAGGAGGGGGCGGAGCGCGCCCGGGGCCGCGAGGCCGTGGCCCACACCGTGGACGGCCCCCGCGTGGCGGCCTTTACCGGGGCGCTGCCCTTCGCCCTCACCGGCGAGCAGGAACGGGCGCGGGACGATATCTTAGGGGCGCTCGCCGCGCCGACGGCGGCCAACCACATGCTTCTGGGCGACGTGGGCACCGGCAAGACCGTCGTGGCCGGCTTCGCCCTGGCCGCGGCCGCCGACAGCGGCTGCCAGGCCATGCTCTTGGCCCCCACCGAGGTGCTGGCCCGCCAGCACGCCGAGGGGCTCGGCGCCCTCCTCGAGGCGGCCGGCGTGGGCTGCGCTCTCCTCACGGGCTCCACCCCGGCCCCGGAGCGCGCCTCCATCACCGAGCGCTTCGCTGCCGGCGAGCTGGACGTGCTCATCGGCACCCATGCCCTGCTGTCCGACGACGTGCAGCCGGCCCGGCTGTCCCTGGCCGTCATCGACGAGCAGCAGCGCTTCGGCGTGGACCAGCGGGCGAAGCTGCTGGCCAAGGGGGAGGCCCCCGATGCCCTCTATCTCACGGCCACCCCCATTCCGCGCACGCTGGCCCTGGCCCTCTACGGCAATCTCACCCTGTCCTACATCAAGCACCGTCCCCACGACGCCGTCTCCCGCACCACCCGCGTGCTGCCCCGCCAGCTCCAGGGCGAGGCGCTGGACGCGGCCCGGGCGGCTCTGGAGCGGGGCGAGCAGGTGTACGTGGTGTGCCCGCTCGTGGGCAAGGGCGCCGAGGAGCGCGACGAGAAGGCCGCCGGCAAGGCGGCCGATGCCGATGCGGCGGGGGAGGAGTACCACCCGGCCGTGGCCATCGAGGGGGAGGCCGACTTCGCCGACGACGACGTGACCGCCGCCACCCGGGAGGCCGAGGTGCTCCAGAAGACCACCTTCCCCGATTTCACCGTGGCCCTGCTCCACGGCGCTATGGGCACCGAGGCGAAGCGGCAGGTGATGGAGCGGTTCCGCGATGGGGCGGTGGACGTGCTCGTGGCCACCACGGTCATCGAGGTGGGCGTGGACGTGCCCAACGCCACGGTGATGATCGTGCAGGACGCCGACCGCTTCGGCCTGGCCCAGCTCCACCAGCTGCGGGGCCGCGTGGGCCGCGGCACCAAGGCGGCCGAGGTGTTCCTCGTCTCCGCCTCCACCCGGGAGGAGTCCCTCGCGCGCCTGGCGGCCATGGAGACCACCGACGACGGCTTCGAGCTGGCCGCCTTCGACCTGTCCCTGCGCCGCGAGGGCGACATCCTCGGCAACCGCCAGCACGGGGCCAGCGGCCTCAAGCTCGTGAACATCATGCGGGACGGCGCCGTCATCGAGGCGGCCCATGCCGACGCGGCGGCCCTGCTGGATGTCGATCCCAACCTGGAGGAGCCCGACCACCGGGCCCTCGCCCGGGAAGTGCGCATCGCATTTTCCGGAGAAGTGGTGGCAGGAGGGTAGGCGGCCCACCGCCGGTCGGAGCCGCGGGTAGTGGCTCACCGCCTGACGGGATCGCGGGGTACCTTGATTCGCTCAGACAGTCCTCGCTTTGGGGAAATGCCCACAGGGCATTTCCCGTCGCTGCGGAACTCGCTCGGTCAAGGCACCCCGCACTCCCTTTGCCCGTTGTCATTGTTGAGACAGTAAAGGAAGGACGACATGCGCATCATTGCAGGAGAATTTCGGGGGCGCCGGCTGGAGGCCCCCAAGGGCCAGGGCACGCGGCCGACGACGGATCGGGTGCGGGAATCGCTCATGAGCGCCCTGAACTCGGCCCGGGGCGGCTTCGAGGACGCCGTGGTGCTCGACGCCTTCGCCGGCTCGGGGGGCCTGGGGATAGAGGCGCTCTCCCGGGGGGCCGCGGCGGCCGTCTTCTGCGAGCAGGGCCGCGAGGCCGCCTCGGTCATCGAGCGCAACCTGCGCACCGTGGGGCTCGGCCGCGAACGGGCGCGCCTCGTGCGCGGCGACGTGCTCAAGCGGTTGCCGGCTCCTCCAGCAGAAGGCACCTTCGACCTGGTGTTCCTGGACCCGCCCTATGCCCTGGCCCCCTCCGAGGTGCTCGGGTTCATGGGCCGCTTGCGGGAAGCGGGCCTTCTGGCCGCCGACGCCATCGTCAGCTACGAGCACGACGGCGCCGACGACGATACCGTGGAGGCTCTGGCCGCCGCCCAGGGCTGGCGCGTCTTCTCCCACCGCCGCTTCGGCGACACGGCCATCGACCTCATGGAGCTGGCTTGATCGCTTCTCAACTGGTTCCAGGGGGACTGTCTCCCTTGTCGATCGTAGTTTGATCGAAGTAAGGCAAGGGCGGGTAACTCCTCAGAGCCGTTATGACACTGGCAATCTTACTTCGCCAGGATTGCCAGGGTCATCATTCCCTTCCGACGGGCGTCTTGATCGAGCGCCTTCCATGAGCTGAGTTCAGAATCGCTGAGAGCCTCGGCAACTGCCCGCAATCTTTTTCTGTCCGAGCCGTGGAGATCGCTCAGACATTCCTTATGGTTCTCGATGAGACTTGCCAGCAATGCGACGTCGTCAAGGTGACGTTGCCTATCACGGTTGTCGGAGCAATAGGCGGCAGACTTCAGGATCAGTGCTCCCAGTAAATTGGGGATTTGGATCATGCGGCTCAAATCGCCGTAAGTCAACGTAATGTCCATCTTGCGGTTCACCGCCTGGGCTCCGCCGGGCACTTCCATCATGGGCCAGCGGTTGACCCTGACCGATTTCGCCCTTGATTTGGGAAGGTGATCGGCAATGAGAATATCCACGATGGTCTCATTTCGCGTCATTCGATGGAAGGGCGACCCCCTCAGCCCCGGTTCCTTAGCCTCGAAGCCTATGTTCTCAAGAGTGCTCAAAATCTTCGAGACGTTGGACGATGATGCCAAAACATCGATGAGGACGTCAATGTCTTTCGTGGCGCGGGATGTATGGCCTGAAAGCATGGCATGGGCTTGCGTCATCAGGCCGCCGACAAGCAGCCATTCATCTCTGGGAATAATATTCGCGATCTCCATTACCGTGTCCCAGGGTTTGAGCCCGAGGGGGATATCAATGACCGCCATACTCATCCAGCCTCCTTTGCAGATAATCGAGCCCGCATCTTCGCTCCCGTATATTGGCAGATTCGGCCAGGTCGGCGGCTACAACGGAAAGCGGCATTTCCCGTGCCGCGTCGAGTGCCGTGGGGAGGTCGTGGGGAATTCGGATGACGCATTCGCCGCCGCTGTCGGGAATGAGCCAGCAACTTCGGACGATTTCATCAAGCGGCTCGCGGGCGTACCCGTCAATCTGGTTCGACGAAACCGACAATCCCAGCTGGGCGCATCTCCTGTCGGAGATGCCGCTGGGAACGAGCCGTTCGCGCACATCTTCGGCGAATGACGGGGAGGCGGCGAAGCGCTCGACGGATGATCGTTTGCACGACTTGGCAACCAACTCGATGGCATCAATCTCTTTCAGGGCAATGACGAGCCTTCTTTGGCGGTGGTAGCTCAAGTCGTGGTCGCGGCAACCTTCTAGGGCGAGAAGCGCCGCCCATGCCGTCGAAGCGTCCCATGGCCTTCCCCTGGTCCTGATCTTCGCCTCAAGTTCATGAAGGCTGTTGGAATCGATAATGTACATGCCGGCATGGGTTTTCACCGCACGCAGCTTTTCGCTTCGAATCAGGCGCGAAACTTCATGGCAAGACACTCCCAGCAGCTGAGCGGCTTGGCGCGTGGAATATCCAGCGGGTATGTTGGTGTTAGCATTCATTTGCATATATGGTACCAATAAGGACTATATATGTAAACAAGCATCTCCCTATGGCTTGCGAGCGGGGAAGAGAGGTTGCAGCGCAAGCGCTCAAATGGATCAGCATTCGCTTTCTGGCACCGGCCAGTGAACCGAGATTGCGAGAACGTTCGTCGTCCGTGTGCGAGGACGAATAAAGGCAGAGAAGGGGAGTGGCGAAACCTTGAGAGAACTGATACCATATCGTTTGATCAGGCCCTTTGAGGATGGGCGTTGAGTAGAGAGGAAGAGCCATGGCTAACTATGTGCATAAGAGACATGGGGGGGGGTGGTAGGCTTTTTCTAGCCTTTCTCCTCGCATTTTCCCTTTTGGGGGTGGGTGGAACGCAGGCGTTGGCTGACACAGTCGCTGCCGAGCCCTCGGAGATTGCGGCTGATGCGGAAACCCAAATCGACCCCGTTGTCTCAGTTGAGATTTCTGCGGAAGACTCTGAGGGCGCTCAGGATGCGCCCGAGACTAAGCCAGATGATCGATCGGAAAACTCCTCTGGAACCCAGATTGATCTTGAAGCTGGCACCGAAGTCCCCGCAGATACTTCCGCAAAAATTGAGGGCGAGCCCCAGGTTGAGGCCCGGGAGGAGTCCAAAGATGAGGCTCTCTCGCAAACATCGACCGCTGCCCCTGCATTTCGGATGCCGGAGGAACGATACGTCTTCGAGTACGTTTACGGCGTAGTGTCCAATGATCATGCGATATTCTCGAACGATCCCATCACGTATGGGAATGCGCACGGCACATTGATTTCTCGCATCGCCGGGCAAATGATGGGCGCGGGGATGCTCGTCAACGCCTTCGAGATAAGCAATGCCTTGGCGGCTGGCGCATCTGTCGCCCCCTTTCAGAAAGATGGCAAGTATGGTCTGTGGAGCTTGACGGAAGGCCGTATGCTTGTTGATGTGCAATACGATATTGCTGGATCAAGAGGCAATGGGTCGAAGTGGGGATTTATAAAGCTGGGCAATAAAGCCGCTGACGGGACTTATCCTCAGGCCAAAGCGGTTGTCTACAATGGATCGACCGAAGCACTCTCCGTTCCTTTGGGAGATTACGCCGAGGCAGGCTCGATAGGGTGTCGAACAGATTCAGACAGTGTTCTCTGGAATATATATTGGAGGGGTCTCTCTACATCGGGCCCTGGATCGCGTCACAATCTTTATTACGCCGAAGACTCTAGTGGCTTTCACCAGGTTTCAATTTCAAACGACGATGAAGACTTTGCCCAGGTTACCTACGATGGCCGCGGTGTGTCGTTCAGTTCTTCGGACGCCGGTATTTCCTTCAAGGTGCGAGACAAAAATGGGACGTGGGGCAACTCTATCGCCTTGGCTACCGATGTCAGGGATACGGATCAATGTAGCGTGGTCAGCAACATCATTGAAGTATGGGAGTCAAATGGGCACGAGTACCAGTATTTCGATCTGAGCGGCAATCTGCTGCAAAGCTATGACGATATGCGGTTCGAAGGTGTCGGCAACTATGTGGCCTATGCGCGCATTGACTTCGAGAGTCAGGAGAACGCGTACGTCTTCTTGGATACCAGCGGAGCCAATGGCGATTCGCGGGAAATTCCCTGCGTGCAAGGCAGGGTTGTTGAAGACGGGTTCGAGTGTTTAACGGGAGATAACAAGATTCAGCGCTACGATGCCGATCTCAAGCTGGTCAAAGAGTTCACGTCATCCCTCAATCTGGTCCAGCAGAGGGAGAACGGTGAGCAGGTTGACTGGAATCTCGTTGATTTTGGCAACGACCTGTGGATGCTCTCGCAGACCGTTGGTTTCTACGACAACGTGGTTGATCAGGTTTCGGATTTTTACCAGGGAACTAGCTCGATAACGAGGCAATCGCTCGGCTTGGATTCTTCCTATGTTTCCATGTGGGGAACCATCGGCGACCACTATTATCTGATGGACGATAGCGGTTCGAACAAGCTGCGAATTTACGACAAGGATTTCAAGCCCGCAAAGACGGTCGACTTGTCTTCTCGGGTGCCGGCCGGTTTCACCATAGATTCTCTGTACGCTGATGCGGGTGATGATGAACCTTGCATCGAACTCGATCTGCGATTGCTAGGGGAGGGAGATGACGGAACCTCATTTGAGGATGAGCGTGTGATTCTCAGCAAAGCGTTCGAGCTCACGGATTTTTCGGAAGTGCGCGGTTACGATAAGGTGGGATCCTTCTATGTCGCGAAAAAGGGCGGCAAGTACGGCTTTGTCGATGGGAATCTGAAACCGCAGACTGATTTCGTCTATGACGGCATAGACGGGTGGATTAGCGGTTTTCGCTTTATAGAACTCAATGGTTGCGTTCTTGCCGAGCAAGGCGGCAAGCAGCGTCTGCTGGATGCCAGTTTGAATGACGTCCTCGGGTTCTCCTTTGATTCCATGTCGGCCCTTGCCCATGGCGTCTATCGCGTGGTCGAGAACGGAACCGCCCATGTTTTCGATAGCCAGTTCCACGAAGTGGATATGCAGGGCTACCGCCCCATCGATCCCGGCTATTTCTACGGCAGCGCCCGCACCTTGCCAAACGGGAGCGCGCTGGTGTACGCCAAGGACGCCCAAGGGCGGGTGGGAGCCATTGACAGCACCGGCAAGGTGCTCATTCTCTTCCAGTATAAGGACTATGCTGAATGCGCAGACGCGGACGGCATGTCCGACTACATTCTTCTGCGGGATGAGAAGGGCTGGTTCTTCGTTTCGGTGCAGGAGCTTCAAGGCGGTACCGTGAACCCCGAATGCGAGGCCAAGGGCCACGATTACGAGGAAGCCGTTCACGAGCCCACCTGTGAAGAGAACGGCTATACGCAGAAGGTCTGCAAGCGCTGCGGTTACGGCTATCGCGTGAATGGCTCCGACGTTCCGATGCTCGGTCATGATTACGTCCTCACCGCCGAGCCCACGGAGCCGACGTGCACGGAGGACGGCAAGGGCGCCGAATACATGTGCACGCGCTGCCAGAAGGTGAAGCGGGATGCGGGCAAGCCCAGTTTGGGCGGTCACGTTAACTTCGATTGGGTTGTGACGAAGAGTCCGACGTGCACGGAGGACGGCTTCCAAGAGCGAATCTGTGATCGGTGCGGCCTTGCCGAGCAGGAGGAGATAAAACCGCTCGGCCATGCCTGGAGCGCACCTGTGTGGGAGTGGTCTGCCGATCTTTCGTCGGCCTTCGCGTGCAGCGATTGCGTTCGCGGGGGATGCGGGGAGCAGCTGCGCGTAGACGCAGATATGACCCACGATCAGGTTGAGGGCGGCACGCGCCATTCGGCCCGGGTGCAGATAGCGGGCCGCAGCTACCGGGACGGGCGCCTGGCGCTCACGTGGGTCGACGCCAACGGTGTTACGCGAAGCCTTCTCGTCCGCGGGGCGCCGGTCGTCGACGGTTTCAGCGTGAAGCCCGATGGGCTCGTCCTGCCGGCAGACGCCTCGGTTGCCATAGATGTGTCCGAAGTGGAAGAAGGCGGTGTGTTCGATGCCCTCGTGGCCAAAATGGGCGACGGTTGGCCCGGTGGCACTTTCGAAGTGGTACTCAATGTCGATGGGGAGGAAGTCCACGATAATTTCGGGACGTTGGCGTTCTCGTTCCCCGCTGGCGATGGGAGCGCCCATAAGAAGGCGACGGTCTACCACTGCCATAAGAATGATCGTTCGAACATCACCGCCCACGATGTGGTGGTTTCCGGAGACGGTATTGCCTTCCTCTCGGACATCACAGATTTGTCGACGTTCGCCATCGAGGTAACCGACGAGGAGGGCACTGCCACCGTCCTCACCTCTACGAAGCCCTCCTCCTCGCCGCTGGCTGCCACGGGCGATGGGTCGGCAGCGCCTGGGAAGGCCGGTGCCGTCGCGATCCTTGCGCTTGCGCTCGTGGGCGTTTGCGCAGTGGCGCGCCGCCGCTGGACAGGCAAGGGAACGGCTGGCCCGCAGGGTTGGTAGCGCGTTGAGAACGAATGCGAGGGCCGGGGAGCGTCGCTTTCCGGCCCTGCTTGACAGGTTGTTCGCGGCATCTCCCGCTCTCGTGCTCGTCGGGCTCTTGGTGGGTCAGGGCGGCTTCTTCCCACTGACGAGCGCTTGGGTGCTGGTGGCTTGGGGCGTGTTCCTGGTTCTATGGGCGGCTCTCCGCTTCGGCTTCCGGTCGGGGCGGGAGGGGGCCGTCTCCGACAGCGGGAACGGTTCTTCCCGATTCGATGGTTTCTCGGCGTGTATTCCCGCCCTGGCATTCCTGCTCATTGGGGGCTTGTACGCTGCGAGCATCGTGGTCCATGGGTTGCCGGCGTGGTCGCTCGTCCAATGTGCACCTTGGGCGCTTGCGGGCGTTGCGGCACTCGTTTGCGCGAGTTTGGACGCTCGGCAACGTGATTTCCTCCTGACGAGCATCTCCTGGCTCGGTATCGTCAGCACGGGTGCGGGTGTGGCCATGCTCATCGGCATTCTCTCGGTCGTTGGCTCCGTGAATGCCGGGCGCCTCCAGTTTTTCTTCCAATATGCCAATGCGGCCGGCGCATGGTTCGCGTGCGCGGCTCTGCTGTGCCTGGGCGCGCGGGACGCCCGCCTGCGAAGATGGATGGTGCTGCCCCTGACGGCGCTGCTCTTTACGCAGTCTATGGGATCCATCCTGTTCTTCGTGGTAGTTGTGACGGGGTACTTTCTCGTAAGAGCGGCGACGGCGGCCGCCGACGGCCGAGCACCTATTTTCATCGATGCGATAGCCCTTATTTCCCAAGGGGTGCTCGCGGTTGCTGCGTTTCTTTTCTTCAAGCTGTCATGGGGCGATAATGCGCGGGAAGCCATGGCCGTAGTGATGTTCCTTGGCAGCGTGGCCGCATTTCAAAAATTCTGGCCTCGGATGGAGAGGGCGCTGCGCCGCGGTGGCTGGGGCCGCCCGGTGCTGATACTCGCGGTGGCTGCACTCGTTGCGAGCGCCCTTCTCGCGGCTCTCGCGATGCAGGGGCGTCTCATTCAGGCATCCGCCACCTTCGCCGAGCGCATCGTTCAGGCCGGCGACGCCTGGCGCGTCTTGGTTGCATCGCCTGGCCTGGGTATCGGCCCCGATCAATGGCAATTCGCGTATCCTTCCATTCGGAGCGCGGAGTACGAGGCGACATTGGTGCATTGCAGCTACCTTCAACTGGGCCTGAACGCCGGTCTGCTCGCGCCTGCCGTGTTGCTCACTGTTGTGGTGAATGCTATGCGCAGGATGCGGGGGAGGCATTGCGGCCAAGCCCCTCTCGTCATCGTTTTTCTGACATTGCACGCGGCCGTGGACTTCGATTTAGAATTCTCGTTCTTTGCCGTGCTGATCGCCATCATGGTGGGCATTGCCTCCGGCGACGCAGAGAATGGACGGCTCACTTGACGTAAAAGGCCATCGGTGCCCATCATGGAGCGTTTGTGCACGGGGTGACCGTTGTATTACATAGCTTCTCCATCATGTTAGAATAGAAAAACTCATCATGGATGGATTGCGTGCAGAGGCCGTAAGCGCCGGCCAGAGCCGTGGCATAGTCAGGAAGGAACATCAATGGACGAAACCGGAGTGTTGGGGCTGCTCGAGGAGCTCTCGATTCTGCTCGAGGACGCCAAGCCCGTTTTCGGCAAGAGCAACCTGCGCCAGGTGGACATTGCCGCTGCCTTCGACATCATGGACGAGATCCGCGACCTGTTCCCCGCCGAGTTCTCCCAGGCACGCCAGATCGTGCGCGAGCGCCAGAGCCTTCTGGACGACGCCGAGGTGGAGGCCAACCGCATGATCGAGGACGCCCGCAGCCAGGCCATCACCATCGCCAGCGAGCAGGAGATCGTGCGCATCTCCCAGCAGCAGGCCGATACCATCCTGGCCGATGCCCGCGAGCTGGAGCGCCAGACCCGCGCCGGCGCCGAGGACTACGCCGACGAGGTGTTCGGTCACATCGAGCAGAGCCTCGACACGCTGCTGAATAACACGCGCCGCTGTCGCGACCGCCTGAACGCCACCTCGCTCAACGCGCGGTAGCCGCAGGTCCACAGAAGTTTCGGGGGCGCACCGGGAAGGTGCGCCCTTTTGTTTGGAAGGAAGGTGCCCCTATGGCGAGAACCGATAACCCCGCGATCATTCATATTCCCGACGAGCTGTTCGAGACGGCCGAGAGCCGCCATTTCGAGGGGGAGCTGCCCCTGACCGAACTCGTGGCCGGCGCCGACGCCTACCGCTTCGACGGCCCGGTGTCCTGGGCCGTGGACGTCACCAACACCGGCGAGGCCCTGCTCGTCATGGGGCAGGCCCGCGCCCGGGCCCTCACGGGCTGCGCCCGCTGCCTGGAGGACGTGCCCTACGACTTGGAGGGCGATATCGAGGGCTACTTCCTCACCGCGGGCGACGGCGCCGAGGCTCCCGAGGACCTGGAGGGCGACGAGTTCGAGGTGCTTTCCGAGAGCCATACCATCGACCTGGTGCCCCTTGTGGAACAGGCGCTGCTGCTGGAGCTGCCCCTCGTGCCCCTGTGCGACGACGACTGCCGGGGCCTGTGCCCCCGCTGCGGCGCGAATCTGAACGAGGGCCCCTGCCAGTGCGGTGACGGCCCGACGGGGGAGGACAATCCCTTCGCCGCCCTCAAGGACTTCAAGTTCGACGCTTAGCAAGCTGTTACCCGCACGGGCCCGTTCGTGCGTCATAATAGCGCCGTAGTGTTTTCCGCGAGAAAGAGAGCCCATGGAGCAGTTCTTCGAGCGCACCTTCAAGCTGAGGGAGCACGGCACCACGGTGAAAACGGAAGTGATGGCCGGCACCATCACCTTCTTGGCGATGGTGTACATCCTGGCCGTCAACCCCTCCATCCTGGCCGCCTCGGGCATGGAGCCGGGGGCGGTGTTCACGGCCACGGCCATCTCGGCGGCCTTCGGCACGCTGTTCATGGCCTTCTACGCGAACTATCCCATCGCCCTGGCCAGCGGCATGGGCCTGAACGCCTACTTCGCCTACTCGGTCTGCGTGCCCATGGCCGAGCAGGGCATCCAGGATCCCTGGACCATCGCTCTCACGGCCGTGTTCGTCGAGGGCCTCATCTTCATCCTGCTCACCCTCTGCAAGTTCCGCGAGGCCCTCGTCAACGATGTGCCCGAGAACCTGAAGATGGGCATCGCCGCCGGTATCGGCCTGTTCATCGCTCTGGTGGGCCTGGCCAACGCCGGGGTCGTGGTGGACAACCCCTCCACCCTCATCGACCTGGGCTCCTTCGCCACGCCCCAGGTGGCCCTGTCGGTCATCGGCCTGGTGGCCGTGGCCGTCATGTACAGCTACCGGGTGCCCGGCTATATCCTGTGGGGCATCCTCGGCACCTGGCTGCTCGGCATCGTCGCCCAGCTCATCGGCTGGTACGAAGTGGATCCGGCCGCCGGTGTGTACTCGCTCATCCCGAGCTTCGCCGAGGGCATCAACCTCCAGGCTCCCTATCTGTTCGCCTTCGACTTCGAGTTTGCCCTGAGCCATATCGTCGACTTCGCGGTCATCGTGTTCGCCTTCCTGTTCGTCGACCTGTTCGACACGGCCGGCACCCTCATCGGCGTGGCCAGCAAGGGCGGCCTGCTCGATAAGGAGGGCCGTCTGCCCCGGGCCAAGGAGGCCCTCATGGCCGACGCCGTGGGCACCGTCGTGGGCGCCTGCGTGGGCACCTCCACCACGACGAGCTACGTGGAGAGCAGCGCCGGCGTGGCCGCGGGCGGCCGCACGGGCCTCACGGCTCTCGTGACCGGTCTGCTGTTCATCGCGGCCCTGGTGCTCTCGCCGGTCTTCTTGGCCATCCCCAGCTTCGCCACCATGCCGGCGCTCGTGTGGGTGGGCCTGCTCATGATGTCCTCGGTCACTAAGATGGACTTCTCCGAGGACGCGGCCGGCGCCGTCGGCGGCTTTTTGGCCATCATCATGATGCCCTTCACCTACTCCATCGCCAACGGCATCATGTTTGGCATCCTGGCCTTCGTCATCGTGCGCATCTGCCAGGGCCGCGCCAAGGACGTCCACTGGGTCATGTGGATCGCCGCCGCCCTGTTCCTGCTGCGCATCGCGACGCTGGTGATCTAGGGAATCTGGAAAACCCGTGCCGTTGGCGAAATCGGGATATATTTCCCCTTGCGACAGGGGTACGGGTTTGATAACATACCAGATCGTGCGTTTACACAAGAGGTTGTGAACGGCACCTGTCGTTCCAGCTATAGAAGGAGTAATCGAGATGGCAGTACCTAAGCGCAAAATGGGCCGTGCCCGCACCCATGCCCGTCGCAGCACTAACGACAAGATCGCCGCGCCCGCCCGTTCCGTGTGCCCGCAGTGCGGCGAAGTGAAGCTTCCCCACCGCGTGTGCGGAAACTGCGGCTTCTACCGTGACCGCGAGGTCATCGAGACCGAGTAGTCCCATGCTGTTGACGGTCACGGAAGGTGCCCGAGGTTCCTTCCGTGATGTCGGCAAAGCCTCCTCGCATGCCAAGCTGTCAGGGCCTGGTTTGCCAGGGGGCTTTTTGGCTATAGGCCATCGTGCCCGTGTCGGCCGCCCTGAGCGGGGTGCTGGCGCGGACTCACCGTCCGCTACCGCAAGGAGTATATTTCGTGGCTGAACCAGTAACTATCGCCGTGGACGTCATGGGGGGCGATCTCGGGCCTTCCGTGGTGCTCGACGGCGCGTCCCAGGCGCTCCAGGCCGACCCCGACCTGCACCTCGTGCTCGTGGGCCCCGCCGGGGAGGTGGAGCCCTTCGCCGCCGCCCATGACCGGGTGAGCGCCGTGGTCGCCACCGAGGTCATCGCCATGGCCGAGCACCCGGCCAATGCCGTGCGCACCAAGAAGGACTCGTCCATCGTGGTGGGCTGCCGTCTCGTGAAGGAGGGCGCGGCCGCTGGCTTCTTCTCCGCCGGCTCCACCGGGGCCTGCCTGGCCGCCGCCACCTTGGTGGTGGGCCGCGTGAAGGGCGTGAAGCGCCCGGCGCTCGGTCAGGTGCTGCCGGCCTACCAGCGTCCGTGCCTGCTCATCGACGTGGGGGCCAACGCCGACTGCAAGCCGGAGTACCTCGTGCAGTTCGCCCAGATGGGCGCCGTGTACATGGAGGCCATCATGGGGGTGGAAAACCCGCGGGTGGGACTTCTGAACATCGGCTCCGAGGACACCAAGGGCGACGAGTTCGCCCAGAAGGCCCACGGGCTCTTGGCCGCCTCGGTGCCCCAGTTCGCGGGCAACTGCGAGGGGGGCGATCTCATGGCCGGTGCCTTCGACGTGGTGGTCTGCGACGGGTTCACCGGCAACGTGTGCCTGAAGACCATCGAGGGCACGGCCAAGACCCTGTTCAAGTACGTGAAGGACGCCCTCATGGGCTCGCTGCCCTCGAAGCTGGGGGCCCTGCTCGTGAAGGGGAACCTGTCCGCGCTCAAGGCCAAGCTCTCGCCGGATACCTACGGCGGCACGCCCCTGCTCGGCGTGAAGGGGGCCGTCATCGTGGGTCACGGGTCCTCCAACGCCACTGCCATCAAGAACGGCATCGCCGTGGCTGCCGCCACGGTGCGGGCCGATGTGGCCGGCGTCATCGCCGCCACGGTGAGCCGCACGGCGAAGGCCGCCGCGGCCGATAGCGCCGTCCCGGCCGCTGGTGATGCCGCTGTCGCCGAGGCGCCTGCGGGCGGGGAAGGGGAGGCCGCGGCCTCGGATGCGCGATGAGCCTCACCGACGAGCAGCAGACCAAGCTGGCCCGGGCCCAGGAGATCCTGGGCTACGAGTTCGACAACACCCAGTACCTCCTGTCCGCCATCACCCACCCCTCGGCCACCGAGGGGCGCTCGGTGAAGTTCTCCTACGAGCGCCTCGAGTTCCTCGGCGACTCCATTTTGGGGGCGCTCGTGGCCAACGAGGCCTTCCACCGCTTCCCCGACTTGGACGAGGGGGGCCTCACGCGCATCAAGGTGGCCCTCGTGTCCGGGGCGAGCCTGTCCGGGGTGGCCGAGAAACTCGGCTTCACCGACATTATCGTGTTCGGCTCCTCGGAGACCGGCACCGGCCGGCGCGGCTTGCACTCGGCCCTCGAGAACGTCTACGAGGCCGTGGTGGCCGCCCTCTACCTCGACGGCGGGGTGGACGTGGCCGGCGCCTTTGTGGAGCGCACGCTCATTCCGAAGATGTCGCTGTCGCTGGCCCGCGAGCCGGAGAACCCCAAGAGCGCCCTGCAGGAGAAGCTCCAGGAAGGCGGCATCACCCCCACCTACAAGCTCGTGGAGACCCAAGGACCGCCCCACGACCGCACCTTCGTCGCCCAGGTGTACGCCGGCGACAAGGGGCTTGCCCAGGGCGTGGGCCGCACGAAGAAGGAGGCCGAGAGCCAGGCGGCCAAATCCACCTTGGCCCGGCTCTCGGAGTTCTTCGGCATCGGTCTGACGGGCGAGCAGCAGGCCGAGCGCGCCGAGAAGGCCGCGGCCGAGAAGGCCGCCCGGGCCGAGGAGAAGGCCGCCAAGGTGGCCGCCCGCGCCGCCGAGAAGGCCGCCCGGGCCGAGGAGAAGGCCGCCCGCGCCGCCAAGAGGAAGCAGGACTAGGCGCCCATGTACCTGAAATCACTCGTTCTGAAGGGCTTCAAATCTTTCGCCGACCGCAGCGTGCTGTCCATGGAGCCGGGCATCACGGCCATCGTGGGACCCAACGGCTCCGGCAAGTCGAACATCTCCGACGCGGTGCTGTGGGTGCTCGGCGAGCGCAATGCCAAGAATTTGCGCGGCCAGGCCATGGAGGACGTCATCTTCGCCGGCTCCTCGGGGCGCGGTGGGGCGGGCCTGGCCGAGGTGGACCTCGTGCTGGACAACTCCGACGGCACGCTGCCGGTGGACTATGACGAGGTGGCCATCACCCGGCGCATGTACCGCAACGGCGAGAGCGAGTACCTCATCAACGGCACCGTGGCCCGGCGCATGGACGTGCTGGACATCCTGCACGACTCGGGCCTGGGCACCGGCACCCATTCCATCATCTCCCAGGGGTCGCTGGACTCCATCCTCCAGAGCAAGCCGGAGGACCGCCGCGCGCTCATCGAGGAGGCCGCCGGCGTGCTCAAGCACAAGCAGCGCAAGGCCAAAAGCGAGCGGAAGCTGGCCAACATGGACCAGCATCTGCTGCGGGCCCGCGATGTGGTGGGAGAGGTGGCCCGCCAGCTGGGGCCCTTGGAGCGCAAGGCGAAGAAGGCCCGCACCTACCAGGAGCTGGCGGTGCAGCAGGCCGAGATGAGCCTCATGATCGCCGTGGACGACCTGCGGCAGCTCCAGGGCCAGTGGGACGGCTCCCAGGCCCGCGAGGCGGAGCTGGCCGCCCAGTTGGAAGAGCGCCGCGCCGTCATCGAGGCGGCCGAGGCCCAGGTGGAGGCCCTGCAGGAGCGCATCCGCCAGGAGACCTTGGACGCCGGCGACCTGTCGCGGCGCCATCGGGCGGCCGCGGCGGCCGTGGAGCGCTTCGATTCCACGGTGATGATGCTGCGGGAGCGCCGCCGGGCCGCCACGGCCCGGGCCGGCGAGCTGCGGTTGACCCTGGAGGCCAACGCCGTGAAGGCCGCCGAGGCCGCCGCCGAGCTCGAGCGGGCGAGCGCCCTGTACGAGGAGGCGGCCGGCGAGCGGGCGGGCGCCGAGAAGAAGGTGGCCGACCTGGATTGTGTCTACCGCGATCTGGGGGCCCAGCGCGGCAAGCTGGAGCGCGAGCTGGCGGCCCTGTCCCGCGACGGCGAGAAGATGCAGGCCGAGATGGAGGTGGCCCGGCGCAAGCATGCCGAGAACACCGAGGCCCTCACCCACGGTTTGGCCCACGTGCAGGTGATCGAGAGCCACGGCGCCGAGCTGGCCCTGGAGCTGGAGCGGGCGCAGGCCGAGGCCGAGGAAGCCGCCGCCGCGGCCGCGGAGGCCGAGGGGGCCTTGGCGGGCCTGGCCGCCGACGAGACCGCGGCCCGTCAGGCCGTGGGCGCCGCCGTGCAGTCCCGCGACGCGGCCCGAGCCGCTCTCGACGAGGCGCGGGACACCCATCGCGCCCTTACCGTGGAGATCGCCACCTTGGAAGAGGTGGAGCGCACGAGCGCCGCCGACGCCGGCGCCGCCCGGGCGTGGCTGGCCGAGCATGCCGGCGAGCTGGCCGGCATCGGCGAGCCCCTGTCCCATGTGATTCAGGCGCGCCCCGGCTACGAGGGGCTCGTAGAGACGCTGCTCGGCCCCGACGTGACCACCCTTCTGGCCGCCGACGCCGATGCCGTGGCCGCCGTGGCCGCGGCCCTGGAAGAGGCCGGCGTGGAAGGGGAGGCCGCCTTCCTGCTGCGCCGGGACGGGGCCGATCGCCCCGGTGCCCGCTCCCTGGCCTGGTCGGGCGCGGCCGGCACGCCGCTCATCGCCGAGCTGACCTTCCCTGAGACCGATCGGGCCGCGGTGGAGGCCCTGCTGGGCGACGTGGTGGTGTGCCCCACCCTGGACGAGGCCCTGGCGGCCCATGGCGCCGACGGCGCGGGGCTGCGCTTCGTGACTCCCGACGGCTCGATGGTGTGGCCCTCGGGCAAGGTGTCGGTGGGCGGTGCCGTCGTGGACGAGGGCACCGGCGCTCTGGCCCGCCACCGCCGCCTGGAGGGCCTGCGCGATCAGCTGACCTGTGCCCAGGCCGCCGTGGACAAGGCCGAGGAGGCCCACCGCATGGCCGAGGAGGCCCTGCGCCATGCCCAGGCCATGAGTCTGGAGCTCTCCCAGTCCCTGGCCGCCTGCAAGGGCCGGGCCGAGGCCGCCCGCGCCGCTGCCGATGCGGCGGCCGAGAAGCTCACGGCCTGCCGTCGCGAGCTGGAGGGCGTGGAGCGCCAGCGGGCCGAGGCCGAGGCCGTCATCTCGGCGGCCCGCCCCAATGTGGAGTCCTTCGAGGCGCGCCTGGCCGAGCTTCAGGCCGCCATCGCCGAGGGCAAGCGCTCCCAAGCGGCCATCCAAGACGAGCTGGCGCCCCTGCGCCGCGAGGCCCACCGCACCTCCGATGCCCTGGCCGAGGCGAAGCTGGCCGCCGCCACCCTGGTGGAGCGCACCACCTACGCCGAGCGGGTGCGCGACGCCCGGGCCCGCGACCTGGAGTCGCTGGCCGAGGCCAAGGCAGAGGCTGCGGCCTCCCTGCGGGTGAAGACCGTGTCGGCCGAGCGCATCGAGCCTTTGCTCGCCCTCTTCGACGAGCTCGTGGCCTCGGCGCAGCGCTGGACCCGCACCCTGGAGGAGCAGGCCACGGCCGCCCAGGACTCTTCCACGGGGCTGCACGCCTCGGTCACCGAGGCCCGCGCCGCCGCCCACGAGGCCCACGCCGCCTTCGACGCCGTGACCGAGCGCCTAAGCGAGGCCCGGGTGCAGAAGGGGCGCCTGGAATTGCAGGTGGAGGCCGCGGTGAGTCACATCGTGCAGGACCTGAAGACGCCCTTGGAGACGGCCCTGGCCATGGAGCCCTTAGAGCGACGGGCCGAGGTGGAGGACGAGCTGTTCAAGATCAACCGCCGCATCGCCAATCTGGGCACCATCAACCCGGACGCGGCCGAGGAGTACGATGCCCTGAAGGTGCGCTACGACTATCTGGCCTCCCAGCTCGACGACCTCGATCGGGCCCGCAAGTCCCTCGCGAAGATCAACCGGGTCATCGACCAGCGCATGAAGGACGACTTCATTCGCACCTTCGAGACCGTGGACGCCAGCTTCCGCGAGATCTTCGCCATCCTGTTCCCCGGCGGCGAGGCCCATCTGTCGCTCGTGGATCCCGAGGACGTGGAGAACACCGGCGTGGAGGTGAACGCCCAGCCCAAGGGCAAGCGCATCGCGAAGATGATGCTGCTCTCGGGCGGCGAGAAGTCGCTCACGGCCCTGGCGCTCCTGTTCGCCGTGTACCGCACCCGCGCCACGCCGTTCTACATCTTGGACGAGGTGGAAGCGGCCCTGGACGACACGAACCTGCGGCGCCTCGCGGCCTACATCAACAGCCTGCGGGAGGAGACCCAGCTCATCATGATCACCCACCAGCGCCGCACCATGGAGATGGCCGACACCCTGTTCGGCGTGTCCATGCAGGGCGACGGCGTGACCAAGGTCATCAGCCAGAAGCTCGACCAGGCCTTAAAGCTCGCGGAATAACTGGTTCCTGGCTGCTTTGTGTTTCTAGTAAAGGGAACTATCTTGCATCATAGAGCCTATAATGCTATATAATGTGCAAAAGAGTTCCTTTTATAGAAGCGGGGTGGCGATGGTTATCGACGGCTTCATCTCGAATCAGGCGGTGGGAGGCGAGCTCGGCCGTCGCCTGCGTGCGTCGCGGATAGCCTATCCGCTTACCCAGGCCCAGCTGGCCGAGAGGGCCGGGGTGTCCCAGCGCACCGTCGCGAACTTGGAGAAGGGGACGGACGTCACTGTGGCGAGCCTCGTCAGCGTGCTGCGCGCCCTCGGTCTGCTCTCCCGTATGGAGCTTCTCGTTCCGGCCCCCGAGACGCGGCCCTCCGATCTTCTGCACGAGCGCGCCCCCAGGCAGAGGGTGCGCCCCCCGCGCAAGGCGATTTCCAGCGGCGAGTGGAAATGGGGGGATGAGCAATGACAACGGCGGCGGAAGTGCGCCTGTGGGGAACGACCATCGGCTCGGTGGCCGTAGAAGAGGGAAGCCCCTTCGCGCGATTCGAGTACGACGAGGCCTTCTCGCGAAGCGGCATTCAGCTCGCCCCTCTTGCGATGCCGCTTTCCCAGCAGGTATATTCCTTTCCCCAGCTTTCCGTCGACTCGTTCCACGGATTGCCCGGACTTCTCTCCGATTCGCTGCCCGACAAGTTCGGAAACGCCGTCATCGACAGCTGGCTCGAGTCCCAGGGTCGACCGCGGGGGTCCTTGAACGCTGTGGAGCGGCTCTGCTACACCGGATCCCGCGGCATGGGCGCTCTCGAGTACGTTCCCGCTATCGGGCCGGTTTCCGATCCTCGGGAGGTCCTGCGCGTCGACGCCCTGGTCGAACTCGCGTCTCGGATCCTTTCCCAGCGCGAGTCGGTGCGGGTCTCTGACGCCGATCACGCCATGGAACAGATCATCAGGGTCGGCACCTCGGCCGGCGGCGCGCGCGCCAAGGCCGTGGTGGCGTGGAACGAGGAGACGGGGGAGATGCGCTCCGGTCAGGTGGACGCGGGTCGGGGATTCGGGCATTGGCTCATCAAGTTCGATGGCGTTGCGGGGAACCGCGACAAGGAGGCCGAGGACGGCCCGCGCTACACGGTGATCGAATACGCCTACTACCTCATGGCGCGCGCTGCGGGCATAGCGATGACCGAATGCCGTCTTTTCGACGAGGGCGGCCGGAGGCATTTCATGACGCGGCGGTTCGACCGGTCGGGTGTCGACGGGTCGAAGCTCCATATGCAGACTCTGGGCGGCTTGGCCCACTTCGACTTCAACGTGCCCGGTGCCCACAGCTACGAGCAGGCTGCTCTTGTGGCCCGGCGCGTCGGGCTGGGCCAGGCGGAAGCCGAGGAGCTGTTCCGGCGCATGGCGTTCAACGTGGCTGCGCGCAACCAGGACGATCATGTCAAGAACATCTCCTTCCTGATGGACAGAAGGGGCGCTTGGAGTCTTGCGCCCGCCTACGATGTCACCTATGCATACAATCCTGCGGGCGCCTGGACGGACAGCCACCAGATGACCGTCAACGGCAAGCGCGACGGCATCGGACGGGAAGACTGCCTCGCCGCCGCGGCGGCCATGAGCATCAAGGCGCCGCGGGCGAAAGAGATATTGGCCGAGGTGAATGGGGCAGTGAACCGCTGGGCCTCCTTCGCTGATGAGGCCGCTCTGCCCGAGCCGATCGCAGCCGCGCTCGCCGAGCAGTTCGTGTCCCTGGAGTAAGCGGACTGTTCGAACGAACCGAAATACCGATGTGCCTACCCCTTTTGGGGAATGCGGGGAAGGCGGCACGCGGATAGACTCCTCTCGTGAAGAGAGGAGGTGCGGGCTATGGAAGTGTTCTCGAAGACGTGCGTCGCCGTGCTGGCCGCCGGGGCCTCCCGGCGCTTCGGCGCACCGAAGCTGCTCGCCCCCTTCGCCGGCTCGACCCTGCTCGATCGGGCCGTTGCCGCGGCGACGGGATCGGCGGCCGATTGCGCCGCCGTGGTGGCAGGGGCCTATCATCGGGAGATGACCGAGCACTTGGAGGCGTGCTGCACGCCGTGCCGCATCCTGCGCAACCGCCAGTGGGAGGCCGGTCAGGCCGCCTCCGTGCACGCGGCGGTGCGCTTCGCCCGGGCCCAGGGTGCGAGCGCGTTGCTGGTTATGGTGGCCGACCAGCCCCGGGTGACCGCGGCGCACCTGAACGCGCTTCTGTGGGAGTACGATCAGGGAAGTGCCCAGGCCTACCTGTCCGCCACCGACCACGGCCACGGCAATCCCTGCATTTTCGATGAGTCGCTCTTCGACGACCTGCTCGCCCTGCAAGGCGACGAGGGGGCCCGGGCGCTCTTCCGCACGCGCCGCGACGTGACGGCGCGCCATGTACACTTCGACGATCCCCACCTGTTCGAGGATGTGGACATATCGGCTGACCTGCGCCGTCTCGAGGAGGCGATGGCTCGTGGCTAGCCCGCATCTCACCGCATTCGCCTCACCCGCTCTGGCCGCTCCCGCCGCACCGCCGCTCGACCGCGGTGCCTATCCCATCCTGGAGCGGCGCATGGGGCCTGCGGGGGAACGCCCGCTCGTCTACCTGGACAGCGCGGCTACCGCCCTTGTGTCCAGCGCCGTCACCGATGCCTATGCCGATTTCCTGCACACGAGCTGCGCGAACATCCATCGCGGTGCCCATGCGCTGGCCGAGGAGGCCACCGACGCCTACGAGTGCGCCCGCGAGCACGTGGCCCGCTTCTTCGGGGTGGGCGACGCGGCACGGGTCGTGCTCACCCATGGGGCGACCGAGTCCTTGAACTTGGCGGCCCGGGGCTGGGCAGAGGGGCATCTGCGGCGCGGGAACGTGATCGCCGTGGCCGAGGACGGCCACCACTCGAACCTCGTCCCGTGGCTCGCGGCGGCCGAGCGCGCCGGCGCGGAGGTGGCCTGGATTCCCCTTGACGCCGACGGCGTGCTCGACTACGGCGTGTGGAGCAGCATCGCCGAGCTTCGCCCCCGGCTCGTGGCGCTTTCCAGCCAATCGAACGTACTGGGCTTCCGCCAGCCCGTCCTCGATCGCATCATGGGCGATGCGAGGGCGGCAGGCGCGGCGGTGGTGCTCGACGGGGCCCAGAGCGCCGCCTGCGACCCCGTGGCCTTCGACCGGTGCGATGCGGACTTCTACGCCTGTTCGGCCCACAAGATGGGAGGCCCCACCGGCGTGGGCGCCCTGCTGTGCTCGCCGCGCGTCTTTGACGAGATGGAGCCGATGCTTCTCGGCGGCGGCATGGCGGCGGCGGTGGGGCGCGACGGGTGGCGCCCGCTTGCGGGCACGGCGGCGCTCGAGGCCGGCACGCCGCCCATCGCGGCGGCGGTGGCGTGGAGCGCGGCCCTTGACGAGCTTGAGACGGCCGGCACCGCGCGCATTGCCGCCCACATCGGGTGCCTGGCCCAGCGGGCGCGGCGCGGCCTGGCGGCCCTGCCCGGTGTCTCGCTGCTCGGAGGCGGCGCGCCCGAGTCCTTCCGTGCGCTCGTGAGCTTCACTGTAGAGGGCATGCATCCCCACGACGTGGGCCAATCCCTGGATGCGGCCGGAATAATGGTGCGCGCGGGCCACCATTGCGCCAAGCCCGTGCACACGGCCCTCGGCGTGCGAGCGAGCGTGCGGGCGAGCTTCGCCGGCTACTCCACCGAGGCCGAGGTGGATGCGCTTGTGGAAGCGCTCGCGCGGGCCATCGACGGGGAGAGGGCCAACGAAAAGGGAGGCCGGTCATGACCGTGACTGTCGACGACCCCTCCATCGCCCGCCGCAGCCGGCAGGCATCCCATCGCGGCTTCGAGGGGCTGCTCCTTTCGGGGGCCGCATCGGAGAAGGCGGGGGAGGTGCGCGAGGCGAGCGCACGGGGCGACAACCCGTTCTGCGGTGACGAGTTGGAGGTGCGCGTGCGCCTGAGACGCGACGGCGCCGGCGACTGGGTCGTCGAGAGGGCCGCCTTCGACGGCTATGCCTGCACGCTGTGCCTGGCCGCCGCCGACGCGCTCATGGAGGCTGCCGAGGGCATGTTGGCGGCAGACGCTTGCGCGCTCACGGGCGAGGAGGCCTGCGCCCTGCTCGGCGGCCTGGAAGTGGGGCGCACCCGCAAGGGCTGCGTCGAGTTGCCGGCCACGGTGCTTTCCCGGGCGCTGTTGACGGTGGTAGAATAGCGGGAGAGCCGAGGACTGGGGAGCAGGCATGCGAGGAGGGGTGACGGGGATGAGCGTGGGATGCACGATACTGCCGACGAAGATCCGCCGTCCGCAGGTGGCTGCCGATGCCCTCGTGCGACCGCGGACGGCGCGCGTTTTGGAAGGTGCCTGCGCGCGGCCTCTGACCTGCGTGGTAGCGCCCGCCGGCTTCGGGAAGACCACGGCGGTGGCCCAATGGGCCGCCTCCTGCGACAAGGCGGTGGCCTGGTGCTCGCTGGACGAGGACGATGCCGATCCCCTGCGTTTCTGGAGTATGGCCGTATCCGCGTTGGAGGAGGCCGATCCTGCGCTTGATATGCCCCTGAGCGTCCAGGATGTCAACTGGTCCGATGCGGGGGAGGCCCGCGATGCGCTTGCCCGCCTGATTCAGGCCGTGGCCGCCGACGGCGCCCATCGCGTGCTCGTGCTGGAGGACGTGCATGCGGTGCAGGACGCGCCGCTGCTCTCCGACGGCCTGGCCTATCTGCTGCGCAACCTTCCCGCGACCTTCCACCTGGTCATGACCTCCCGGGTTCCCGTGCGCCTTCCCCTGGCGAAGCTGCGCATGGCCGGCGGCCTCGGCGAGCTGTCCCAGGCCGATCTGCGCCTGACTCCGGGCGAGCAGCGTGTGCTGTTCGCCCGGGCCGGCGTGGCGCTTGACGACGATGACGCCGCGCGCTTGGACGCGGCTACCCAGGGCTGGGCGGCCGGCTGCCGTCTGGTGGAACTGTGCTGCGCCGACGGGTCGGGCACCGAGGTGGCGTCCGCGCTCGCCCGGGCCGGCGACGATGTGAGCGCGTATTTGTTCGAGGAAGTGCTCGGCGGCCTGGAGGCGCCCCTGCTCGACTTCATGGTGAAGACGAGCGTTGTGGACTCGTTCTCCGTGGATTTGGCGGCGGCGGTGACGGGCCTCGAGCCCTTTCAAGTACGCGAGTGCGCCGACCGGCTCATCTCCCAAGGGCTGTTCGTCCAGCGCATCACCGGGGCTGACGAGGGGGATTGGTACCGCTACCACAAGATGCTCCTAGATGCGCTCCGCGCGAACTTGAGGCGCATGCCCGATGGGGACGCCCGCGCCTGCGCCGTGGCCGCCCGCCAGTGGTATCTGGATCGCGGCTTCGACGACACGGCGGTGGGGCTGTCGTTCTGGATGCGCGACTGGGACGGCATCGCCGACATCATCGTCGCGCGGTGGAAGGCGCTTTACATGAACGACGAGCAGGGCACGGTGCTGCGCTGGGCGCTGCTCCTTCCTCACGACTTTCTGCGCGAGCGGCCTTTCCTGTGCGCCGTGGCCGCCATGCCGGCGGCGCTGGCGGGCGATGCGGTCCTCTCCAACGAGCTCATCCACCAGGCTCTTTTGTCGCTGAAGGAGGGCGAGGACTTCCTGTTCGCCTTCTGCATGGTGCAGAAAGCCTTCGTGGCGTCGTTCGATCGTCGCAGCGATGAGAGCGGCCGCTTCGCTGAGAAGGCCCTGTGCTTCTTGCCCGCCGAGGAGCGCTACCTACGGGGTATGATGACCCAGGTGCTCGCCTCGTCCCGGTGGACGGAGGATCCGGTGGGGGCGGTCGAGGGGTTTCGCGAGGCGGTAAGGCTCCAACAGGACATCGGCAATGCCAACCTCACGTGCTCCGCGCTTTCCAATGCCGCCATCTTCTCGGCGCTCATCGGGCACCTCACCGACGCCGAGATGCTGGCCGAGCGCGCTCTTTCCCTGTACAGCGAGCGGGAGCGTCCACGCAAGCCCATGCTCGCCCTGGCCTACGCCGCCTTGGCCGTGACGGCTTACGAGCGGGGGGATATCGAGGGATTCGCCTGCGAGCGGGAGCGCTATCGGGCGCAGACGGCTTCCGAGGCGGTAGCTGCGAACACCGCGGAGCTCAACGGCATCGCGGCGAAGGTGGCCTATGCTGCCGGTGCCGCAACGGCCCGAGACGAGTTTCTCGCCGCCTGGCGCGCCGATGCGGAATCGGTCTGCGGCATCATGCCAACTCTTCCCATGGTGCGCGACTGGTGCGCCGCCTTCCGCCCCCAGATTCGCGAGCGGGTGGGCGCGGGCCTTCGCACCGGACGTGCGGGCCTTTTCGATCTGGCTTGCTCCTTTTGCATGGGCGATGAGGATGCTTGGGAGCGCGGGGCGGTGCTCGTCGATGCGGTTCAGACCCAGGACTTTGCTCTGAAGGTGAGGGCGTGCTGCCTTGTGGCCCTCGTGGCCGCCCGTGCCGGCCGCCACGCCGCCGCCCGCCGTCTCGTGCGCGAGGCCTACGCCCTGTCGCGGGAGAGCGGCCTTGTCCAGGCCTTTGCCGAGTACGCTTCCGAGATGCGGGCGGTGGCCGACCTGCTGCGCGCGCCCGAGGCGGCCGGGGAGGAGGGTGCGGCTGATGACGCCGCTATCATGTGCGTCGTCGATGAGGCTGTGCGCCCGCGCCGGACCTGCGCAGACCTGCTCACCGAGCGCGAGTTGGAGTGCTTGCGCATCGTGGCCGGGGGAGCCTCGGTGGCCGAAGCCGCCGAGGCGCTCGTGGTGTCCCGCGAGACGGTGAAGAAGCACCTCGGCAACGTGTACGCCAAGCTCGGCGTGCACTCGAAGATGCAGGCTGTGGCTCTGCTGCGGGAAGAGGGTTCGCTGTAGGGGATCCGTCCCTCCGGCGGCCGGCTGGGGCGAGGGGGCGCCGCGCTCGGACAGTCCTCGCTTGGTGGAACAGCCCACTGGGCTGTTCCAGTCGCTGCGGAATCTGCGCGCGGACCCCCTCGCCCCAGCCGGCCGCCTACCTTCCTTTCGCCCCTTTTCTTCGCCTTCCTTTCCCAAAATACCCCTCGGGGCTACCCCTTTGGTGTAATGCGCCTACCCTTTCTCCTTCTTATGCTGAGAACGTCAATAACGACGACGAGAAGAGAAGGAGGAGGAGTATGACGATGAGCAACGTGTCCCGTCGCGACTTCTTCAAGGCCGGCGGTTTGGCGGGCATTGCCGCCGGGGTCGCCGGGCTCGGTATCGGCAGCGTGCTCGGCGTGCCTGAGGAAGCGGTGGCACAGACCGTGACCGTCACGGACTTCGTGTACACCTGCCCGGTCTGCGGGAGCAAGACCACCGACTACGACAGCCTGGTCAAGCACTTCGAGGAGGCCCATCCCGATGCCTCCTGCGGCATTCCCCAGTGCGCCACCCTCACCATCAACGGCAACGAGCTGAAGGTGCAGGTGGAGCCCCAGTGGACCCTGCGCGAGACCCTGCTTCGAGCCACCGATCTGCACGGCGGCACCAAGGAGATGTGCGATCGCGGCGGCTGCGGCAGCTGCACCGTGCTCATCGATGGGGTGCCGGCGCTGGCCTGCACGACGCTCGCCGTCCAGTGCGAGGGCAAGGTCATCGAGACCTCCGAGGGCATCGCTGCCGACGAGCGCTACCGCCCCTTGGTAGAAGCCTACGCCAAGGCCGATGCGGCCCAGTGCGGCTACTGCACGCCCGGCCAGTTCACCGTGGCCAAGTACATCATCGAGAAGTACGGCGAGCCCACCGAGGAGCAGATCCGCGAGGAGCTGGCCGGCAACATCTGCCGTTGCGGCACCTACAGTCGCCACGTGCAGGCCATCACCGAGGCTGCCGCCGCCATGAAGGGAGGCAACTAATGGGAGAGAAGTGCGAGTCCATCCTGTCGGGCGTCAACGACGATCGCACCGACTTCAAGTACGTCGGCACGTGGGACCATCCTGGTCGCCAGTCCTGGGATATGATCTCGGGCGTGGCGGTGTACCCCACCGATCTGTGGGAGGAGGGTACGCTCACGGCCATGGCCCTGCATTCCCCCTACGGCCATGCGAAGATCACCGGGCTCGACACCTCCGAGGCCGAGAAGATCGAGGGCGTGAAGCTCGTGCTCACCTACGAGGACGAGGAGATCGCCTCCATGCCCAAGTACCGCCCCAGCTACTACGAGTTCGGCGCGAGCCCGCTTCTGGGCGATGAGGCCGAGTTCGAGGGCGACGAGGTGGGCGTGGTCGTGGTGGCCGTGAACGAGGAGACCTGCAAGCGCGCCCTGGACGCCGTGAAGGTCGACTGGGAGGCGCTGCCCTTCATCCTGGACGCCCGCGAGGCCGCCAAGCCCGGCGCCCCCATCCTGCGCCCCGAGATGAACCCCGACTCCAACATGACCGGCAACACCTTCGGCGCACCGGTGGAGTGGGAGAACGGCAACGTGGAGGAGGGCCTGGCGGCTGCCGATCATGTGGCCATGATCGAGTACGGCCGCCCCATGTGGAGCCAGTTCCGTTCCATGCCGCCGGCCTACTTTAGCTACTGGGCCAACGACCCGTGGGGCAACCCCGACGGCGAGAAGATGTGCTACGTCACCAACCACGCGCACTTCCCGAGCAACGGCCCCATCGTGTCGGCCTACATGGGCTTCGGCTCCCATGCCGACAAGTTTCGCGCGCTCACGCCGTACATGGCCTCCCGCTACTGCGACTTCGTGGAGAAGCGCGGTGCGCAGCTGGCGCCCCTGCTCTCCAAGCGCCTCGGTGGGGTGCCCGTGCGTTTCGTGAATACCCGGCGCCAGTCCTTCGACGCCGCCGTGCCCCAGACCTACATCACCGGCCGCATCGGCTTCAACGACGACGGCACGCTCGTGGCCGTGCAGCAGCGCAACGTGCACCAGTCCGGCGCCCGCGGCGGCTACGGCGACAAGACCCACGGACACTTGGTGCTGCCGCCCAACGCGCAGGCCTTCAAGTCCACCGTATGCCCGAACATCTACTCGGATATGGCCTACTACGTCACCAACGGCGCCTGCACCACGGCCGATCCGGGCAAGGACATGTGGGAGCCGGTGAACCTGGCCTTCGCGCATATTGCCAATGCCCTGAACATGCCCATCACCGACGTCATCATGAAGAACGTGAAGGTGACCGATCCCTCGCTTTCCGCCTGCATGGACGCGGGCAAGAAGGCCTTCGACTGGGACGGGAAATGGCACGCCCCCGGCGCGAAGACGCTGGAGGACGGCCGTCTGCACGGTGTGGCGGCCCGCGCCTGCTGGTCGATGACCTGGGGCATGATCTCCTATAACATCAATCTGCGCATGGGCGTGGACGGTAAGATCTACATGCCGTACGCCGAGGCCCTCATCGGCACCTACTGGCCCGACGCGGCCCAGCTCGTCATCGCCGAGGAGATGGGCATGAAGCCCGAGGACGTTATCGTCTACTACGCCCCGAACTACAACAACTGGCAGCAGGGCGACGCGGCTGATCGTGGTAGCTCGGTCACCTGGGCGGCCAAGGAGGCGGCGGTGCAGCTGAAGGCCCAGATCCTCGCCACGGGTGCGTCGCTGTTCGGCGTGACTCCCGACGAGGTGGACCTCGTGGACTCGATGATCACCCTGAAGGCCGACCCTGCCCAGCAGATGCCCATCGTGGGCATCGGCCAGCTGGCCGTGGGGTATTGCGGCAAGCCCGAGACCCCCTTCCAGAACGATGTCGTGCGCACTATGAACGTGGACTTCTGCGAGGTGGCGGTCGATCCGGAGACGGGGCTGGTGGAAGTGCTCGACTATGTGGCCGCCCACGACTTCGGCAAGGTCATCCGCCCGGCGTCGGCCCTGGGCCAGCTGGAGATGGCGCTCACCCAGGCCGAGGGCCGCGCGCTGCGCGAGGAGCTCATCTGGGACGAGAACACCGGCGTGCTTCTGAACGGGAACATGTACGACTACAAGGTGCCCACGGCCCTTGATCAGCCCAAGATCGACTCGGTGCCGGTGGAGAGTCGCATGGGCGGCGGCGCCTACGGCTCCACGGGCGTGGCCCATGCCCATACCAACGCGGGGCTCGTGGGGCTCGCCATCCAGAATGCCACGGGCGGCGACTTTATCACCATGCAGCCCTTCACCCCCGACAAGGTGCTGGCGGTGCTGGCCGCCCAGCAGGCGTAAGGCGAAGGAGGATACGACATGAAGCATTTCAAGCATATGCAGGCCTCCTCGGCCGATGAGGCGGCGAACGAGGCGAAGAACGGGACGGCTTGGGTCATGGCCGGAGGTACCGACCTTCTGGGAACCCTGAAGGACGAGATCTTCCCCGAGTACCCCGAGTGCGTCATCGACCTGAAGACCATCCCCGACATGGACGGCATCGCCGAGGAGGGAGATGCGCTGCGCATCGGCGCTCTGGCCAAGCTGGCCGATGTGGCCGAGAGCGACCTGGTGAAGACCCATGCCGCGGCCCTTGCCCAGGCGGCTGGGCGCGTGGCATCGCCCACCATACGGCACATGGGCACGCTCGGCGGGAACATCTGCCAGATGCACCGCTGCTGGTACTTCCGCGTGCCCGACGATCGCTTCCACTGCAAGCGCAAGGGCGGGGCGACCTGTCCGGCCCGCATCGGCGACAACCGCTACCACTCCATCTTCGGCGACGATAACGGCTGCTTCGCCTCCTCGTCTCACGACACGGCGCCGGCGCTTGTGGCCCTGGGGGCCACGGTGGTCACCACCAAGCGCGAGGTGCCGGCCGAGGAGTTCTTCGGTGCCCACGGGCATCGCTCCAACGTGTTGGAGGATGGGGAAGTGGTGAAGGAGTTCCGCGTGCCCAAGGCCGCCAAGAGCGCCTTCCAGAAGTTCGCCCTGCGCAAGTCCATCGATTTTCCCGTGGCGAACTGTGCCGTGGCCCAAACCGCCGACGGAGCCACCCGCGTGGTGCTCGGCGGCGTTCACCCGGCGCCCTGGCGTTCGAGGGAGGCCGAGGAGGCTGTGGCCGGCGGCGTGACGGCTGACGCGGCCGAGGCGGCCGGCGAGGCGGCGGTGTCGGTGGCCAGGCCCCTGGGCAAGAACGCCTACAAGGTGGACATCGCCCGTACGCTCGTCAAGCGCACGCTGATGGACATCGCGGGCTAGGATGCGGAAGGGAAGCTGACGACGATGGGGCAGGCGAAGACAGCAACATGGGGCGAGGCGCTGGTCGAGCTGCGCCAGTGGGCGCAGGAGCGTGACGGCGTGAGCGTGACTCCGCAGATGCTCTCGGTGGCCGCCCCGTTGCGCGGGGAGTTCTACGAGCGCGTGGGGGCCATCCAGCATCAGATCGTCGATGCGGTGCTGACCGACGGCGAGCGGGTCTCGATGGGGCTGCTTGCCGACGCACTGGCAGCGGTGTGCGAGGATTTGTCCCGTGCTGCCGGCTTGGCGAAGGTCGCGCTACCCGGTCGGTTGGAGGCCTTCGCAGCCAACCCCGCGAAGGCCTTGGCTGTGCCGCTGCAGTCGGTGGTTATCGATGCCCTTTCGGGGCGCGTGGCCCTGTCCGAGGCTGACGGCCAGGCGCGCCGGTGTGTGCGCGCCACGGCTGACGCGCTTGCGCGGGGTGCCTACGAGGCCTGGGTCTACCTGGGTGTCCTGGCGTCGCTTGGCCTCGTGCGCGTCTGGGCCGTGGGATGCGGGGACGGTCAGACGGCCTGCGTCGCACCGACCGACGTGCTCACCATGGGAGCCCAGGTGCCCTCCCGGGAGCGGCGTTTCCCCGAGGCGGTCGTCCGGTGCGTCGACGGGCGCGTCTTCGCCCTCAAGTGCGAGGCGGCTCGCGAGATCGACTACTACGATGCCCTGGCG
The DNA here is from genome assembly GCF_056795635.1 of Adlercreutzia sp. NCBI lineage: Bacteria > Bacillati > Actinomycetota > Coriobacteriia > Eggerthellales > Eggerthellaceae > Adlercreutzia > Adlercreutzia sp. Next base: position 107,814 of record NZ_JBQIIT010000005.1, read on the forward strand.
CCCGTCGCACGCGATACGTCGGCCGGGGGAAACACGGCGGGTATGCTGGGTCATCGCGTGCTTTTGCTGTACCAGCTGGAATCGCCTGAGAAGGTGCAGGCCACGGTGGATCGCAAGCAGCGTCTGCAGCGGTTTGCCGACCTGGCCGTGGAGGTGCTGGCCCCAGCCGAGATGGAGAACCCCTCGTATCTGGGGGCCTTTATCGCACGGCTGCGCACGCTGCGCACTCGCCGGCCGCTTACGGTCGTCTCCTACGACGAGGCGGCCCGCTTCCCCCGGGCCATGGAGGCCGATGGGGAGGTGCCGCCGGTGGAGTGGTGCGCGGCGGGCCTGTGTCGTGAGGCGCTGGCGACCATCGCCGAGAAACTTCGATAAGGAACCTGTTCGTTGCGCGCCTTGAAGGCGCGGTGGATGAAGGAGCGAGATATGAGAAAGAACACATACAGGAAGGGGGCCGTCGGACTTGCGGTGTGCGCCGTGGCCCTGACGGGTCTGGTGGCAGGTTGCGCGCCCCAGGCTCAGGAGGCCGCCCCGAGCGATGGGCTTGCCTCCAACGACATGGTGGTGCGGGGCGAGTACACCCCCTACGATCCCTCCGTCGAGGCCGAGGTCACGGGCGGCGCGGGTATCGAGGGTTCCGAGGAGGAGCAGCTCCAGCAGGAGCGCATCGCCGGCGGTGCCGCCGGGGCCGTGGTGTCCCAGAACCTGGAGCCCCTGGAGGGCGTCACCGACTACTCCGAAGGCGAGTACGTGCCTGTCTATGGCATTGCCTGCGACATTCCCGAGGTGGTGCACGGCGAGGGCAACGGCGCGGCGTGCACGAGCTGCCATACCGCCGACGGCTCGGGTTCCGGCACGCAGGTGCCCCGAAGCCACGCGGACCAGAACCTGGCCGACGAGGAGTGCCTCACCTGCCACGAGATTTAGGCTCTGCTTGTCCCAATGGGGCGGCAGGCGCCCACTGGCTTCCTTGGGCGAACTGGTGGGTGTTGCTAGAGATTTGAGGAGGAGAAGATGCGCGAGATTCGAGATGACGTGCGCCGTTGGCTTGCGGCGGGCGAGAGCGTGGCCTTGGCCCAGGTGACCAAGACCTGGGGATCATCGCCCCGCACGCCCGGCGCCTGCATGGCCGTCACGGCCGACGGGCGCATTGCCGGATCGGTATCGGGCGGCTGCATCGAGGGCGCCATCGCCCAGGTGGCGCTCGATTGCCTGGACGGGCATCTCTCCTCCCTGGAGAAGTTCCACGCCTCCACGCGGCGGGCCCAGGAAGTGGGCCTGTCGTGCGGGGGCAACATCGAGGTGTTCGTGTCTGTACTGGACGGGGCGCTGTTCGCCTGCGAGGACGCTCTCATCGCTGCCGACGCCGACTATGTGCGTGTGACGGCGGTGGAGGAGGTTGCGATCAGCGCCGAGCCCGGGGCGGATGGCGCGAGCGTCGCACCTGCGGCCGCCTGTGTCCCCGCGCCCGATGCGGAACCTGCTCTCGGAGCTGTCCGCGACGCCGCTCCCTCCCCAGCATCGGCGGACAGCTCCGAGAGCGGCGCCCCCTTCGTGGGGCTCTCCTTCCTCGTAGCCGATCGCGCGGCCGCCGAAGCGGCGCTCTCATTTGCCGGCGGCGCGCAGGCGGCAGGACTTGCCCTGGCCGCTGTGCCCGAGCGCGCCGATCTGGCCCTCATCGTGCCGGCCGGCGCGGCTGATGATCGGGTCCTCGCGTCGGTGGCTGGCGCCGTGGCCGCCCGTCCCCGCACAACGAGCACGGGCCATATCGTTGGGAGCGGCCTGGACTGGTTCTTCGCCCGCGTGGCGTCCAAGCCGCAGCTCGTCTGCATCGGCGGCGTGCACATCGCCGTGCGCCTGTGCGAGATCGCGCATGTGCTGGGCTGGCGCACCGTGGTTATCGACCCGCGGGGCATCTTTGCTACTGATGAGCGCTTCCCGGCCGTGGACGAGCTCGTGCACGCCTGGCCCCAGGAGGCATTCCGCGATATTTCCCTCACGGCGAGCACGGCCGTGTGCGCCCTTACCCACGACCCGAAGATCGACGTGCCGGCGCTTATGGCCGCCTTCGATTCGCCGGCCTTCTACATCGGCTCGCTCGGGCGGTCCACCACCCAGTGGGCCCGCTGGCGGGCGCTCAAGGAGGAGGGCGCGACCGATGGGCAGATCGGCCGCATCTACGGTCCCATCGGGCTCGATCTGCGCGGTCGCGAGCCGGCGGAAATCGCCCTGTCCATCATGGCCGAGGTCACTGCTGTGCGCTACGGCAGCCCATACGGGCTTTCCACTATGCTAGAATCGGCCGCGAAGGTAGAGGCCGAGAGGGAGTAGCAGGCTGCCTCGCCCCTGTTGGAGGGGTCGTGCGGTCTTGAGGCCGACCATCTCCCCGTCGGCTGAAGGCGGTCTGCGCCAAGGCCGAGATCTTGCCCGAAAGTGAATAGCCCTACCTCACGCAGCTGAAGGTCTCGCAGAGGGCTACCCATTCGGGATCGCTCTCGCGCAGGATGTCGGTTATGCGTACCGATCGGTAGCCCAGCTCGACAAGGCCCTGTCCCTCCATTTGGTGGAGCGCCCTCGTCACCGAGGCGCGGTCGGAGAGCACACGGCTGGCCAGCTCGTCGTGGGTGACGCGCAGAGCGTCGGGGCGCGTTCCGCCGCGCGCGGCCAGGGTCTCCAAACACAGCAGCAACATGGCAAGGCGGTGGCATAGCAAGGGCCGCGACGAGATCATCGATTGGAACAGTGCGCCGGTTGACTGGTTGTACAGGGATGCGGCCAGGATCTTCTGCTGAATATCACCGCCGAGGGCTTCCAGGTGCCGCTTGAGCGCCTTTGCGGGCAGCGAGCAGATGCGGCCCGGGACGATAGCGTGCAGATGGTAGGTGCTCGCGTTGGCGTGGGGTACGTACAAATCGGCGATGCCCACGCCGATGCCGGCCCCGTACAACGTGAAGGGGGCCTCGCCGTCGGGATCGACGTGGGCCATGCACGAGAGCACGCCCTCGCGCACGATGAACACATGGCGCTCATAGCGGTGGTCGGTCCACAGCAGGTCCGCCTTGTCGAACTCCATGACGGTGGGCATGAGCTTGCCCTCCTCGTTGCCGCGGCCGCACACGAGCCCCACGGGGCACAGGCGTCTCGCCGGGCAGTGGGTGATGACGGACTCCTCGGCCCGTTGGAAATCTCTCAGCCTCACAGTCCCCTCAGTTCCCTCCTCGTCGCTCTCAACACCCTATATGGTACGGGAGCGCCGCGCGTTGTCCTTCCCCAAAAGGGGAAACCTCCTCTGTGGTGTACTTTACACAATGTACGGCGGTTTAATTGTTGCGTCTGTCACAAAGCGAGCGGGGAAGTTGGTGGACAGGGCACCTTTTCCCAGTGCAGGCCCTCCTAGAATGACGCCATGCGACAGGGCTGGCCCCGTCGAGGGACCAAGGCCTTGCCGCGCAAGGCAATTCTACCCAGGAGAGGGGAGAGGTTACATGAGCAAGACCATCGAAGAGACCGCTGCCTGCGGGGAGCAGGCCGTCGGCGTCTCGCGCCGAGGGTTCCTCACCGGCGGCGGTATTCTCGCCGGCGCCGCCGTCATGGGCGGCATGCTGGCCGGCTGCGCGCCGTCCGGCAAGGGAGATCTGGCCGAGACGGGCGAGGTTGCCAAGGCCAAGGGACATGTGGTGCACCAGCAGTACATCTGCAGCGGCTGCCGCACCTGTGAGCTGACCTGTGTGCTGTCCCACGAGCAGCTGATCAACCCGCGTCTGGCGCGCAACACGGTGCTGACTGACGTGCAGCAGGCCTATCTCACCGACGTGCTGTACTGCCAGCAGTGCGACGATGCCCGCTGCCTGGCCGCCTGTCCCACAGGCGCGCTGCATGTGGACGAGAGCACCGGCGCCCGCGTCATCGATCAGGACGTGTGCGTAGGCTGCCAGACCTGCCTGAACGCCTGTGTGTTCGCGCCGGCCGCCTCGCGCATCAAGTACAACTCCGAGACGAACACCTGCTTCAAGTGCGATCTGTGCGGCGGTGACCCCATGTGCGTCAAGCGCTGCCCGCTCGGCGCGTCCCAGCTGTCCTGGGAGGAGTACACCGTGGTGCGCCCTGGCATCGACGATTACGTCGAGAAGGCTACCGAAGGGGCGCTCGAGGGCGTTACGTTTACGAAGGAGTACACCGGCCCCCATGCTGGCAAGGCCATGGACGAGCAGGACTGGGCGCTTGTGGCCGCCGACGGCGGCGTGCAGGTGAAGGGCCAGGTCACGTCTTCCGATGGCGCCGACCTTCGCGTGAAGATGCACTGCGACTTCAAGGATGCCTCGGGCAATGTGCTCGGCTCCAGCGAGGAGCATATGTGGTGCATGTCCATTCACGAGCATCTGCCTCTCGAGTTCAGTTTCGCCATCGACGACCCCTCCAAAATCGCCGAGGTCGTGCTTGTGGGCGACATCAGCTACTGGGTCAAGGGCGTCGACGAGGAGTACTAGACCGCCCGCACCGCATCGTTCGCATCGATTCTATCTGAGGAGATTTCCATGGCAGATGAATACTACGGGTACGTCGGTACCCTGCTGAAGGTCGACTTGACCAACATGACCGTCGAGAAGATTCCGACCGACACCTACGATCTGGACAAGTGGATCGGCGGCCGCGGCCTCGGCTCCATCATCCAGTGGGCCGAGTGCGACCCCTCCGCCGGCGCGCTGGACCCCGAGAATGTGCTTACCTTCCTCACCGGACCCGTTACCGGCACCATGCTCGACGGCGGCCGCACCTTCGTGCAGGCCGTATCGCCGGCCGGTTATCCCGACACCGGCTCCTTCGCCCGCTCCAGCTTCGGCAGCTCCTTCGCGCCGGAGATGAAGTTCGCCGGCTACGACGGCATTATCTTCAAGGGCAAGGCGCCCTATCCGGTGTACTTCTACATCAACGACGACATCGCCGAGATCCGCGACGCCCGCGATCTGTGGGGCATGGACAATTTCGCCGTGCAGAACGAGCTGTACCGCCGCTCCGGCAACAAGGCGAAAATCGCCTCCATCGGGCCCGCCGGTGAGCACATGTCCATGTTCTCCACCATCCTCTCCGATGAGTCCTCGGCCACGGGCATGGGCTCCTTCGGCGCCGTCATGGGCTCGAAGAACCTCAAGGCCATTTCCATCCAGGGCTCCGGCTCGGTGAAGGTGGCCGACCCGCAGGGTCTGCTCGATCTGGTGGAGTACGTGCAGAACCTGTGCTGCCGCAAACTCTACGAGACGAGTCCCGAGGCTCCGGCTAACTCCTATGTGGGCTCCTGGCAGGCGTCGCTGCCCCTGACCGACACCGATCTGTACAAGGAAGCGCGCGATCCGGAGGGCAAGCTGGAGATCGCCTATACCGGCTGCTACTCCTGCCCCTGGGGCGGCTGCGGCTACGGCGTGCGCTTCAAGGACGGCTCCGGCATGAGCTTGGGCCAGCTGCGCTGCACCGAGGCCATTCCCGTGTCCGCCGAGTCCGCCGCCTGCGGCGAGTACGTGGGCCGCGCCCATATGCGCCGCCTCACCCTGAACGAGCGCTTGGGCCTGTCCGACTGCAACACCTGGTTCCAGGGCCTCGACCCCATCTTCCAGGCCGGCAACATCCTCACCGAGGAGAACACGGGCATCGACTGGACGAACTTCGGCATTGAGGACTTCACCCGCGAGCTCATGTACTCGGTGGCCTACCAGACCACCGAGGTGGGCAAGGCCATCGCCAAGGGCTGGCGCTACTTCCTCGAGGAGTTCGTCGGCACGCCCGAGGCCAAGTATTTCTACCGCGCCATCCGCGGCATCCGCAACAGCCCCAAGCACAACGGCGGCGGCGTGTGCGGCTGGTACATCCCCGGCGCCTATCTGGCCCCCGGCCTTCTGCGCTTCGCTACCTCGAATCTGAACGCCACCGACATCCGCTGCACCGGCGCCGAGACCTACCTCTTGTTCGGCTCCAACGGCGATTTGCTCCCTCCCGGTTCCGATCAGTGGCAGGCGCTCGTGGACGGCAACTCCACGAAGCTGTTCGGCACGCCCCAGGTGTACGAGGACATCCGCAATTGGGATTGGGAAAGCGAGTACATCGCCCCGTTCTGCAAGTGGAACCACCAGTTCAAGTCTTTGGACGATTCGCTGATCTTCTGCTACATCGCCATGAGCGCCATGGGCATCTACTCCAACTACACCGAGGATCACGCCGGCGACTTCGATATCACGAAGAAGCTGTACACGGTGGTCACCGGCAAGGAGTTCACCGATGAGGACGAAGCCGCCTTCGGCGACCGCATGTTCCTGCTCGAGCGCGCCATCCTGACGCGCCAGGGCTGCGACCGCTCCGACGACGAGCTGTTCGACGAGGTGTACCAGGAGTACTCCGCCGAGAACCTGGAGAACAGCTTCTACCAGACCGAGACGGGGCTTACCAAGGAGCACTACGAGAAGATGCTCGACGCCTGGTACGAGGTCATGGGCTTCGATGTGGCCAGCGGTATGCCGAAGATCTCCACCTTCGAGGCTGCCGGCGTGCCCGAGATCGCCGATCGCCTGGTGAACGAGTACAAGGTGAAGCTGCCGGCCTAACCGCCGCGATCGCTGACGGGCGTGGACGAGGGCGGCTCCTTGGGGCCGCCCCGATTGGAACCGAGGGGCGGAGCGGCCCTGCCGGCCGGGCCGCCCCTCGAGAGGGGGAGTCGTGAAAAGTATGGTGCAGTCCCGCCCGGTGCGGGCGGCGGGGGAGCGCGAGGCCTTCCCTCGGAGCTCTTTTTCCGTGATCTGCTGCGACAAAGGGGTTGCCGTCGCCGAGGCCATCGAGGTCATCTGCGAGCACGAGCTGGCCATCGTGGCGAATGGCTGCGAGCTTGCCACGCTCATGTGCTCGGATGCAAATCTTTCCGAGCTCGTGTACGGCTTTCTGTTCAGCGAGGGCGTTATCGGCGACGCGCATGAGATTCTCGCTTTTAATATGGATGCGGCGCGACGCACCGTGCGGCTCTCGCTTTCCCATCCGGTGCGGCGCCCTGTCGCACCCGTGATTACCTCCGGGTTCGGGGGAACGGCGCTCGCCGCCCCCTCGGGCCATCTTTGCTCCTCCCCCTCGACCGGGGCCGGCGCCCCTTCCCTCCCTGTAACGGTGCCGGCCCCGGCTCTGGGGGATGCCGACCGCATTTGCAGTGCGGTTATGGCCATGCGCGTGGGGGCCCGTGAATACGCGGCCACCCGCGGTACCCATTGCTCGGCCCTGTTCGACGGCGCGGGCGAGATGGTAGCCCTCTACGAGGACATCGGCCGCCACAACACCTTCGACAAACTGGCCGGTCACTGCCTGATGGCCGGCATCGACACGGCGGGCATGCTGCTGGCCACGACCGGGCGCGTGAGCAGCGAGATGCTGCGCAAGGCCGCGCGCCTCGGTGTGGGAACGGTGGCGTCGCTGTCGGGTCCCACCGATGCGGCTGTGCGCGAGGCCCGCAGACGCGGCATCGCCCTTGCCGGCTACGTGAACTCCTCGCGCCTCACCCTCTACGCCTGATAACCGAGGCCCCGGCGCTGCTCGCACCCGCTGACGCCCGGGGGCCGTGGTGCTATGAGAAGGGGGCGCCCGGTCTTCTGATCGGGCGCCCCCTTGAACGAGCGGTGTCTTCGGCTGTAACGCCAGCAGTGCCTGCCCGCTACGCCGCCTCTGCGGTGACGGCGGTGCCCGAGGCGGTCACCATGAGCATATTGCCCTGGCCCAGCACCTCGTAGTCCATATCCACGCCGACGATGGCATGAGCGCCCAGGGCCGCTGCCCGCTGTTGCATCTCGGCCACCGCCTCGTTGCGGGCCTGCATGAGTTCCTCCTCGTAGCCGGCCGAGCGGCCGCCCACGAGGTTGCGGATGCCGGCGCCGAAGTCCTTCAGGAAGTTGATGCCGGTGATGACCTCGCCGAATACGATGCCGTAGTAGCCGGTGATGCGGTATCTCTCGATGGCGGGCGTGGTGGTGACAATCATGACGGTCCTTTCTCTTCAAGGTCGCGCTTTGCTGCAACCAGTATACGCGTCTGCGGTGTTTCGGGCGGTTTCTGGCTTGAAAATAACGGTTTTGGAACCGGCGGTGCCCGTTTTCGCGGGCATGGTAATACGCGACCAGGGAAAACGGCGCGATGGTATGACGCTCCTGGCTGGAAATTGACGGTTGTGGCCCCTGTGTGGCATTTTTGGCCCTCAACCGTCATTTTCAAGCCAGAAACTGCTTGGGGTTCCGGATGGAGCGCTGTGGGTATAATGGGGTCGTGCAAGAAAGGCTGGCGTCATGGAATCATCGGAGAGTGCAGTGCAATCACAGCGGGAGCTGCGGGAATACTACGGATCACATTCGTGGGAGGGCGGTTTTCCGTCCCGATGCCATATGGAGTTGCCGCATCGGCAGCTGGCGGGCAAGCGTGTTTTGGACGTGGGATGCCGCCGGGGCAAGGGCGTCTACAAGCTGAGCGAGCTGGTAGGGCCGTCGGGGTTTGTCATCGGTCTCGATTGGGATGCCGATGCGGTGGAGGCGGCCTGCGCGGGTATCCCCGGGGCTTTGGGGCGCAGCGGCCTGACCGCATGCAACATGACGTTTTGCGAGGGATTTCCCGAAGACTTGGCCGCCGCGGGAATCGGATCGTGTTCGGTCGATATCGCGTACCTTAACGCCTCGCTCTCCCTGTTCGCCGATCCGCCGCGGGCTCTTGCCGAGTGCCTCCGCGCCTTGGTGCCGGAAGGCGTGCTGGTCGGGGAGGGCGTTGTCGCCGTGCCGGGCACTTCGCGCTCGTCGGCCCGCACCGCGGTGGTGGAGGCGGCCCGCGCCCTTGGCAATGCCGTTCAGGCCGCACCGACGCGCCCTGCCTTCGATGGGCTGCTCGCGGCGGCGGGCTTCGATGACATCATGATTGCCGAGGGCTGCTCTGTGTCGCCCGATGCCGGTCGGGCGGCCCGCGAGAGCGTGCCCACGGTGCCCGGCGACGACGCGACCTACCGTCTCATAGCCTTCGAGGCCCGCAAGCCTCGCTAGCGGCCCGCGCCTACGAGAAGGGGCGCCCCGTAAGGGAACGCCCCGATTCATGCGATCTGTCCCGCAGGCCCCGCTGAAAGAAGGAAGCGGCCAAGCGACCGCCCCTCCTCGACTGTGTTGTGCCGATAACGGCTCGTTTAGAAGTTCCAGCTGTTCATGTAGGCGATCTGCTCCTCGGTGAGGGTATCGATCTCGATGCCGAGGGTCTCCAGCTTCACGCGGGCCACGTCGTCGTCGATGGCAGCGGGCACGTTGTACACCTTGTTCTCCAGCTCGCTGGCATGCTTGAACAGGTACTCGGCGGCCAGGGCCTGGTTGGCGAAGCTCATGTCCATGACCGAGGCGGGGTGCCCCTCGGCGCAAGCCAGGTTCACGAGGCGCCCCTCGGCCAGCACGGTGACGGTGCGGCCGTCGGGCAGGGTGTACTCCTCTACGAGGGGCTTGAGCTCCTCCACCTTAACAGCGTGCTCGCGCAGCCACTTCATGTTGATCTCGGAATCGAAATGGCCGGAGTTGCAGATGATGGCCCCGTCCTTCATGGTCTCGAAGGCCGGCCCGTCGATGACCTTGCAGTTGCCGGTGACGGTGACCCACACGTCGGCGAAGCGGGCGGCGTCTTCGGCCTTCATGACGCGGTAGCCCTCCATATGGGCCTCCAGGGCCTTCAGGGGATCCACCTCGCAGACGATGACGTCCATGCCCATGCCCTTGGCGCGCTGGGCCAGGCCGCTGCCGCAGTAGCCGAAGCCGGACACCACCATGGTGCGGCCGCACAGGAGGCGGTTCGTGGCGCGCACGATGCCGTCGAGGGTGGACTGGCCCGTGCCGTAGTGGTTGTCGAAGCAGTGCTTGGTGTTGGCGTCGTTGATATTGAACACCGGGTAGCGCAGGGCCCCTTCGGCGGCCATGGCGATGAGGCGCACCACGCCCGTGGTGGTCTCCTCGGTGCCGCCGATGACATGGTCGAGCTTCTCGGGGAACTTGGTGTGCAGGGCCGTATCCAGATCGGCGCCGTCGTCCATGACGATCTGCGGGTCGGTGGCGATGACGGCAGCGATGTGGCGCTCGTAGGTCTCGCCGTCCTCGCCGGCGATGGCGTACACGGACACGCCGTAGTCGCGCACGAGGGAGGCGGCGGTGTCGTCCTGGGTGGACAGCGGGTTCGAGGCGCAGAGGGTCACCTCGGCGCCGGAGGCCACCAGCGTGCGCATGAGGTTGGCCGTCTCGGTGGTCACGTGCATGCAGGCACCGATGCGCACGCCCTCGAGCGGGCGCTCCTCGGCGAAGCGCTCGCGGATGCGGGCGAGCACCGGCATGTCGCGGTCGGCCCATTCGATGCGGGCGCGGCCCTCGTCGGCCAGGTTGATGTCCTTGATGTCGCAGGCTTTGCTCACGAATTGCTTCCTTTCCTGAAGGCGGCCGCGGTTTCGGCTCGGTCGTCGGCGCGCGGTTTCGCCAGGGTGCCATTGCCTAGGGAACAGGGTAGCACAGGGCCCGTACCCGCGTCCTGCCCTCGCCCCGAAACCACCGATCGTTCAGGCGAGGGCGGGGGCATCGGGGTTCGTAGGCCGGTGGAAAACCTTACGCTTCCCTTACATATATGGAGGGGGTGTGGGGCAAATGCGGAGAGGCGGGGCCGCTTTGTGGGCAAATGGCATCAAATGGCCCTCTGGGGCATAAACGTCGTGCGCGGGGTGGTGACGGCGGCTATAATTCAGGCGTTTGTGCAGTCGCGCCCCACCGGCGCACGTTCGAGGAGCAATTTGGTGTTCGATACCGTAGCATCGCAAGTGTCGGCGTTGTCCTTCGTTGACATCTTCAACTTCTGCGTGTTCCTGACCTTTACCCTGTGCTATACCTACCAGCTCTACTACGTGCTGGTCGTGCTCACCCGCCGCGCCCCGAAGAAGACGGCCGCGCGCAATCACCGCTACGCCGTCATGGTGGCCGCCCGCAACGAGGAGGCGGTCATCGCCGACCTCATCCACTCCATCAAGGTGCAGAATTACCCTGCCGAGCTCATCGATGTGTTCGTCATCGCCGACAACTGCACCGACCGCACGGCCGACGTGGCCCGCGAGGCCGGCGCCATCGTGTTCCCGCGCCATAACGACAAGCAGGTGGGGAAGGGCTACGCCCTCGACTACGGCCTGAAGGCCATCTGGGAGCAGTACGCCGACAAAGACTACGAGGCCTACTTCGTCTTCGATGCCGACAACGTGCTGGACGTGAACTACTTCCGCGAGATGAACGCTACCTTCGACAACGGCGCCCAGGCCTCCACCTCCTATCGCAACTCCAAGAACTTCGGCAGCAACTGGATCTCGGCCGGCTACGGCGTGTGGTTCCTGCGCGAGGCCAAGTTCCTCAACCAGGCGCGCCTGACCCTGAACACCTCCTGCGCCGTGTCGGGCACGGGCTTCTTCATTGCCGCCGACATCTTGAAGGCGGCCGGCGGCTGGAAGTGGCACCTGCTGACCGAGGACATCGAGTTCTCCGCCTCCTCCATCATCGACGGGGTGCGCATCTCCTATTGCCCCACGGCAGTGCTCTACGACGAGCAGCCCATCACCTTCCGCGATTCCTGGAACCAGCGCTTCCGTTGGGCCAAGGGCTTCTACCAGGTGTTCGCCCACTATGCCGGCGGCCTGGCGAAGGGCGCGGTGACCAATCCCAAGGGCTACCGCTTCGCCTGCTACGACATGCTCATGACCATCGCCCCGGGCATGCTGCTGTCCATCATCTCCATCCTGTTCAATTCCATCATCATCGTGCTGGCCGCCACGGGCGTCATGTCGGGCGGCGTGGCCATTGCCAGCTCGGTGACGTCGGTCGTCTTCTGCCTGTGCAACTACGTCGTGTTCATGTTCGTCTTCGGCGTGCTGACCACCTTCGTGGAATGGGACTCCATCCGCACGACCACGGCGAAGAAGATCCGCTATATGTTCTCCTTTCCCATCTTCATGCTCACCTACATTCCCATCGCCCTCATCGCTCTCGTGAAGAAGGCGGCCTGGAAGCCCATCAAGCACTCCATCTCCGTGGATGTGGCCGAGTTCTCCGAGGCCGAGGGCGCCCGCCTCTCTTCCAAGTAGGGTCTTTCTCAACTCCCTTCGCCGTGCTATAGTACAAGGCAGGCTCGAGGGGAGTCACTGGCCAGTGGGTCTCCCCTGAACCGTTTTGTTTAGGCGCGTCTTCTATGGCGCGCCCGCTTTACCTTTCGCTCCGTTTCCGCTATCTCACGGATCCGTAGCAAGAGGCTCAGCAGGGTTGCCGCCAAGCGCACCCAATCGTTTGGGTCCATTTGCCTGCCTTTCAAAATCGTTTCCCAAGGTAGCGAAACGGACGGGGTGGCCAGCCCCGCGGCCAGGACACGCTTGTGCCCTGGGCGCGAGCTGCCTTCAGGCGCGGGCGAAGGTGGCGCAGTAGACGGTGCGGGCACCTCCTTTCCGCAGGGCCTCGACGGCGGCCATGAGGGTGGAACCGGTAGTGCACACGTCGTCCACGAGGATGACGGTCGGGGGCATCGTGGCCCCGGGGAGTGCCCGCATGGACGCCCGCATGTTCTGGATGCGGGCCGTGCGCGACAGGCGCCGCTGATCGAGGCGGCGCGGGGCGGCCAGCAGCGGCGCCCATTCGGCTCCGATGATCCAGGACAGTTCGCGGGCCAGCAGTTCGGCGTGATCGAACCCGCGGCGGCGCCGGGCGCCGGGCGTGGCGGGCACGAAGGCCACGGCCGTCTCCTCGGCAAGCCACGCCGGCGGCAGATAGCGGCCCATGATGGCCGCCATGGGCCGGGCGAGCCCCCGTTCTCCCTGATCCTTGTACACGGTGACGACGCGCCGGGCGGCCTCGGTGAGGACGAGCGCGCTCACGGCCCCGTCCCAGGGCGGCTCCTCGTAGCCGAAGGGGGTCATGAGCACGGGGTTGCACTCGGTGCACTGCACCCGTCCGTAGGGGGCGCCGCAACGGGGGCAGGCGAGGGTCGCGTCGATGTAGGGGAGGTGTCGCGCGCAGCGATCGCACAGGACGGTGCCCGGTGCGTCGCAGAGGGCGCAGCGGGTGGGGAAGAGGGTCTCGGCGAATACCTCGAAGGCCCGCTGGCGCAGGTGGTGCTGCCCGGCCGTGGCGGATGGCGGCCGTTCCCGGTGGCGCTGCGGTTCCGGGTGCCGTCGGCGCCGATGGCGCGGTGTCTCGCATCCTTTGCTCGGCTGTTGTACGCCCGGCCGCTTCTGCCGCCCCCGGGGCGTGGGTCGTCCGGTGCGGCACGGCATTGCCGGGCCCGCGGGTCCGTCGGCGGCAAGGGTGAAGAGGGGGAGTTGTTCGGCCTTGGTTTCCATGGGAGCAGTGTAGCGGGCGCAAACCGTGAAAAGTTCGCCGCTGAGCCGCAGATGAGTCCCGCCGCGCGCCTACCGCGCGCCGCTCCCGAGTCCTTTCGCCGACCCCTGCGCGTCCTGGCAATGCCCCGCCCTTATCGCCGCCGCGCCGCCCCGGCGGCCCTTCGGCATCTTCGCGTCATGCCGCTCCGATCGCCCGCGCCCCGCCCTCACGCCCCGCTCCGTTCGCTGCCGGGCCGTCGCTGCGTCCGCCGGCCCATGTTTGCCGTTTGTCACCCGTAGGTTCTCTGGGCTTTTCCCCATGGGGGTCGGCTTCTGCTACACTTATCGGTGCTTCTTTCGGGTCTGTAGTTGCGGAAGGGCCTGCGGGCGCTTCCAAGTCCATGGCAGATGCGGTCGAAAGGATCCACGTAAGCGGCCGGGCCTGCCCGGCGTGAGCATGGCGTATCCTAGAGGTAAGTCGCACCGTCCGCACCCATTTCGCAGTCAAGATCCTGCGACGGACGAGAGGGCCAGTAGCGCAAGCGAACGCCCCGGTGCGCGAGTGTGGGGTCAAAGACTAGGTCAGTCGGAAGAGGCATTGTGACGCGACGTACTAGACGGAGGACATTGTGAGAAGACGCCAGTTCGTTATGGTCGCCCTCGGGGCGGCGCTCGCCTGCATGACCCTCATGCTGGCCGGCTGCAACGGCTCGAACGACTATCGCCCCCAGCTGAAGGAGGCTGCGGTGCAGACGCCGGTCATCGGCGAGGAGGGCACCCTGCGCGTGGGCGTCAACACGGAGAACCCGCCTTTGGCCGGCATGGGCAACGGCAAGATCATCGGCATCGACGTGGACATCGCCGCCGCGCTCGCCGACGAGCTGGGCCTGAAGCTCTCCATCGTGGAGACCGGCTCCGATCCGGCGGCGGCCCTGGCCAACAACGAGGCCGACGTCATTCTCGGCATCGATAACGCCAGCGCCGAGGGCGACTTCTGGATGTCCCCGTCCTACCTGCCCACGGGCATCGCCCTGTTCGCTTTGAGTCCCGATGCCGGCGTTCCCCAACCCGGCGGCGATGCCACCTTCGCTGCTCAGGTGTCCTCGAAGAGCGCCTGGGCCGTGACAAACGAGTTCGGCGAGGGGGCCCTCACCTCCACCGACAGCCTGAGCGAGGCCTTCCAGGCCCTCAAGGCCGGCACGGTGCAGTACGTGGCCGCCGATGCCATCATCGGCCTGTACGCCGCCCACGGGGTGGACGACGGGCTCGACGTGTCCATCGTGGCCATGCTCATGAAGCCGAGCGGCTACTGCATGGCGGTGGCCAGTGCCAACACCGATCTGCAGACCGCTGCCGGCGATGTGCTGGCGAACCTGGCCGGCAACGGCACCATCAGCGTCATCGAGCGCAAGTGGCTCGGCACCGCGGTGGCCCTCGACGACCTGACGGTCATCGACGAGGCCACGCCCGTCTCCTCTTCCGATGACGGCTCCGGTGACGGGAGCGACGGCTCGGGCGAGGAGGGCGCCGACGATGGCGGCGAGGGCGATGGCTCGGGCGATGACGGGTCCGGTGAGGGCGACGGCTCGGGCGACGCCAGCGGCGACGGGTCCGGTGACGACGCCGACACCGGCGACGAGGACACCGAATAGCCGACAACTCCCCCATAGGGAAGACAGGTACCGGGAAGGGCGACCGCATCGTGGGCGGCCGCCCTTCCTTATTTTGTCGCCGGCCACAAAAAAAGCGGCCCGAAGGACCGCTTTCAGCGCTGGTTGAGACGTTCTAGCTCAGGAAGTCGTCCAAGATCTCGGCCTCGGCCTCTTCCTCGGTGAGGCCCAACGTCATGAGCTTCACGATCTGGTCGCCGGCGATCTTGCCGATGGCGGCCTCGTGCACGAGCATGGCGTCCTCGCTGGCGGCCTCGATGCCGGGGATGGCCTTCACCTTGGCGTTGCCCATGATGATGGCGTCGCACTGCACATGTCCGCGGCAGGCGCACTCGCCGATGACGAGCGGGTTGAACACCTGCACGGAATCGTCCTGGGCCACCGAGCGGGAGATCACCTGCACCGAGGAGCCCTCGCCCTTCAATTCCACCTTCATGTTGGAGATGGCGGTCTGGTTGCCGTGGGTGAGCAGCTTCTCGATGAGCACCAGCTTCGCGTTCGCCCCCAGCTCGGCATTGGTGTCGCGCTCGGTGCTGGTCACCCCGCGCAGCTGCACCATCTCCATCTCGCAGGACGAGCCCTCCTCCATGTACACGTTGGTGGTGGGGTTCAGAATGCGCTCGCCTGAGCCCTCGCCCTCGCCGTAGTGCTTCTCGACGTAGCGGATACGGGCGTTCTTGCCGATATAGAAGCTGTGGATGCCGTCGTGCTCGGAGACGTCGTGGGAATCGTTGTGGATGCCGCAGCCGGCGATGATGGTGACGTCGCAGTCGTCGCCCACGTAGAACGTGTTGTACACGACGTCCTTCAGGCCCGACTTCGTCACGATGACGGGGATGTACACCGTCTCGCCCTTGGTGCCCGGCGCGATGCGGATGTCGATGCCGGGGTTGTCGGTCTTGGTCTCGATGTCGATGTAGGCGGAAGAATGGCGCTCCACGAGCTCGCCGTCCTTGCGCACGTTGAAGGCGCCCTTGGGCATGCCGTGCATATTGGCGATCTCGGCGAGCAGGTTCTCGTCGATGGGGGAAAGGTCAACGGCCATGTTCGTTCTCCTTCGTGTCGCAGCGACCCCTCGGGGTCGGGATCGCCGGGTATTCCGATTCGCTCAGACAGTCCTCGCTTGGTTGAACAGGACGTTTAGTCCTGTTCAAGTCGCTGCGGAACTCGCTCGGTCGGAACACCCGCCGCTCCCTCTACGCCGGTACTCGATCGCTGGTAGGTTCTGGCGGGCTAGCAGGTAGTGGGGATCTCGGTGAGGTGCAGCTCGGTGGGCACCGACAGGGGGCAGCCGTGGTCGTCCAGGCTGCGGGCGGCGAATCCCAGCTTCGGCATGAGCTCGGCCGGGGTGCCCGTGGCGGCCACGCGGCCGGCCTGCAAAAGCACGATCTCGTCGGCCAGGGAGATGATGCGCTCCTGGTGCGAGATGATGACGATGGAGCGGCCGTCGCGGGCCTCGTGGATGTCGCGGAAGGTCTCGGTGAGACGGTCGAAGCTCCACAGGTCGATGCCGGCCTCGGGCTCGTCGTAGATGGCCAGCTTCGGGTCGCGGGCCAGGATGGTGGCGATCTCGATGCGCTTCACCTCGCCGCCCGACAGCGACTTGTCCACCTCGCGGGTGAGGTAGCTCGCCGAGCACAGGCCCACCTTCGAGAGGTACTCGTTGCAGGCCAGCATGGGTAGCTTCTTGCCGGCGGCGATGTCCAGCAGCTTCTTCACCTTCATGCCGCGGAAGCGGGCCGGCTGCTGGAAGCCGTAGCCGATGCCCAGCTTGGCGCGGTCGGTGATGGACATCCCCGTGATGTCCTGGCCGTCGAAGAGGATGGCGCCGCTCGTTGGCTCCTCGATGCCCATGATGAGCTTGGCCAGGGTGGACTTGCCGCCGCCGTTGGGGCCGGTGATGACCGTGAAACGGTCGTCGGGAATGGTCAGCGACAGGTCGTCGATGATGCGCTTGGTGCCGCCGTCGTCGGCCGGCACCTCGAACACCAGGTTCTTCAGTTCAAGCATGGATCGCTCCGTCTCTCGTCTCGGAATCGGGCTGTCTTTTCTGTCGCCGATTATAGCGAATATTTTCTCCTCGCGGAGAAATAATAACGACACCATGATAGAAGGGGCGAACGGGCCTCGGTTGGGTAGAATGAGAGGCGAACATACGGGCGCCCGCCCCGGGCGCCGCACCATCGGGAAGGAACGCCATGACCACTGTGAACGCTATCGCCGCCCGTCACGGGTTCGCCTGGGAGCGCAGCGAGGATCTGCCGGAGATCGAGGGCGCCGCGCACCTCATGACCCACGAGGCCTCGGGGGCGCGGCTCATGTACCTGGCCAACGACGATGCCAACAAGGCCTTCTCCATCAGTTTCAAGACCCCGGCCGCCGACGACACGGGCGTCTTCCACATCCTGGAGCACTCGGTGCTGTGCGGGTCGGAGAAGTTCCCCGTGAAGGAGCCCTTCGTCAACCTGCTGAAGACCTCCATGCAGACGTTCCTGAACGCCATGACCTTCCCGGACAAGACCATGTACCCGGTGGCCTCCACCAACGAGCGCGATCTGTTGAACCTCATGGACGTGTACCTGGACGCGGTCTTTCGCCCCAACATATATAAGCGCCCGGCCATCTTCGAGCAGGAGGGCTGGCACTGGGAGCTGGAAGGGGAGGGCGACGATGAGCGCCTCGTCTACAACGGCGTGGTGTACAACGAGATGCGGGGGGCCCTCTCCGAGCCGGACGCGGTGCTGTTCAACGGCCTGTCGGCGGCCCTGTTCCCCGACACCACCTACCGCTTTGAATCGGGCGGCACGCCGGCGGCCATCCCCACGCTGACCTACGAGGCCTTCCTGGAGAACCACCGCCGCCACTACCGTCCCGACAACAGCTACATCATCCTGTACGGCGACCTTGATCTGGACCGCTTCCTCGCCTTCATCAACGAGGGCTATCTGGCGCCGCTGGCCGCCGAGGAGCGCGGGCCTCTGGCGGCCAACCCCCTCGAGCTGCAGGCGCCCGTGGTGGCCGAGCCCGTGGCCGTGGCCATGGACACGGCGCCGGAGAACGCCTGCGCCGCCGTGGGATCGGTCATCGGCACCGCCGCTGAGCGGGAGCGCGTCCTGGCCGCCGACATCCTCATCGATGCCGTCATGGGCTCCAACGAGGCGCCCCTGAAGCGGGCCCTGCTGGATGCCGGCATCGCCGACGACGCCCTGGGCTACGTGGTGGATTCCGTGGCCCAGCCCTTCGCCGTGGTGTCCCTGCGCGGGGCGCGCCCCGGGGCCGCCGAGCGCCTGGAGGAGATCGTGCGCACCGAGGCGGCGCGCCTAGCCGACGGCGGGCTCGACCGCGCATTGGTGCGGGCGGCCCTGGCCCACGGGCAGTTCGTCATGCGGGAGCGCAACTTCGGCTATGCCGACGGCGTGGTGTTGGCCATGGCGGCTTTGGGCGGCTGGCTGTACTCCGACGACGACCCCATGGCCTACCTGCGCTTCGACGATCTGTTCGCCGCTCTGACCGATCGGGTGGAAGAGGGCTACTTCGAGCAGCTCCTGCGCGAGCTGTTCTGCGAGAGCGGCCACTGGGCCCGGGCCGAGGTGGTGCCCGAGAGCGCCGACGGGGAGGCGGCCGACGAGGCAGCCGCCCGGCGCCGCGCCGCGGCCCTCAGCCCCCAGGAGGCTGCGGCCATCCGGCGGGCCTGCGCCGATCTGCGGGCGGCCCAGGAGGCCCCGGACGATCCGGCTGCGGTGGCGAAGCTCCCGCAGCTCACTCGTGGTGATATCGGCCCGGCCCCGGCCGAGGAGCCCTGGGAGGAGGGCAGCCGCGACGGCGTGGCCCTCCTGCGCCACCATATTCCCACCCACGGCCTCGTCTACGCCTACCGCTACTTCGACCTGGCCTCCCTCGCCTTCGAGGAGCTGCCCTACGCCGCCGTGCTGGCCAGCGTGCTCGGCAAGCTGGACACCGCCCGCCACAGCGCCGCCGAGATCGACACCCTCTCCCAGGCCCACCTCGGCAACATGGGCTTCGCCTGCGAGGTCCACGAGGACGTCGATGACCGCGACCGCATCCGCCCGGTGCTCGTGGCCGGGGCCTCGGCTTTGGGGGAGAACGCCGCCTGGATGGCGACCCTCGTGGACGAGGTGCTCACCGAGACCGACTTCTCCGACACCGAGCGCATCCGCGACATCCTGGCCCAGTGGCGCATCGCCATGGAGCAGTCCTTCGCCGCCAACGGCCATTCCGCGGCCATGGCCCGGGCCGCCTCCTACTACCTGCCGGCGGCCGTGGTGCGCGAGGCCCTGGCCGGGGTGGACTACTACCGCTTCCTGAAGGAACTGCTGGACTCCTTCGACGAGCGGGCCGACGATTTGGTCGCGAAGCTGGCCGATCTGGCCCGCCGCCTCGTGGTGGACGGGAACTGCACGGTGTCCGTGGCCGGCGCCGAGGCCGATCTCGAGGGCTTCTGGGCCGCCCGCACCGCCGTGACCGGCCCCCGGCCGGAGGCGGCCCTCGTGGTGCCCGCCCCGGTCAACCGCCGCGAGGCCTTCGTCGTGCCCACCGACATCACCTACACGGCCTGCGGCTGGGACCGCCGCCTGACGGGGCTGCCCTATACGGGCCCGTGGCTTCTGGCCTCGCGCGTCCTCACCTACGACTACCTGTGGGGCGAGGTGCGCGTGAAGGGGGGCGCCTACGGCGTCGGTTTCCGCTGCAACCGCGCCGGCTCCTGCCGCTTCTACTCCTACCGCGACCCGCGCATCGACGAGACCCGGGCCCGCTTCGCCGAGGCCGGCTCGTGGCTCTCCGGCGCCTTCGACCCCACCGAGGCCGAGATGGACGGCTACGTGGTGTCGGTCGTGGCCTCCCTGGACGCTCCGGAGAAGGCCCGGGCGCTCCTGCGGCGCCAGGACGGCATGTACTTCGCCGGCTACAACATCGCCGAGCGCGCCGCCGTGCGCCGCGAGGTGGCTGCGGCCACGGCCGAGGAGGTGCGGGCCTTGGGCCCTGCGGTGGACGCCATCGCCGGGGCCGACTGCGTCTGCGTCTTCGGCAACCGCGACCTCATCGAGGCCGCTTCCGGTGGACTTACGGTGATCGACCTCCTCAACCGGTGAGGCGATCCGTTATAATTGAGCCTTCTCACAGAAAGGACGCGACCCATGGCCGAACCCGCGGGCTTCTCCCATATCACGGTGAATGCCGACGACGATGACGACGTGGTCATCCAGGCCGGTATCGTCGAGGACGGCGCCGAAGTGGCCGACGAGCCCGACGGCGAACCGGGTCCCCGGCCCGAGCCGGCCGCCGAACCCGCGATAGAGCCCGGGCCGGACCTCGAACCGGTCGACGAGCCCGAGCCGCAGGCCGCCCCCGCGGCGCCGGAGCCGGCCCGTCCGGCGGCCGATGACGGCTACCGGGCCACCACCCTCGCCGACGTCGAGGGCTCGTCCATGTCGAGGACCCAGAAGGCGGTCATCGTCGTGGCGGTGCTCGCCATCGTCGCCTTCGTCCTCTGGTACAACTTCGCGCGCTAGCGCAACCGCCCCCTTTGAGCGCAGCCCCAACGAACGAAGAAGGAAGCGAACATGGTGAAGAACAGCAAGAGCAACCGCCGTCCGGCCCCGGCCGAGAAAGGGGCCATGGGCCTGACCGAGGCCTTCCATCCCGTGGGATCCGACGGCTTCACCACGGCCATGACGCCGGTGGGGGAGAGCTCCGACCCGGCTTCCTCCGTCGCTTCCGAGGAGGTAACGGTGGGCCCGGGCGGCGCCATGGAGGAGATCGACCTGGCCGACGGCGAGCCCGTGGACGGGGATGGTCTGCCCGCGGGCGAGGCCTTCGCCGACGAGGGCGCCTTCGAGGACTTCTACGCCGGCCGCCCCGTTCCCCCCGCCGAGGCCGCCCGTCCGGCCAATCTCGGCGTCATCTCCGGCGCTCCCACGCGCCCGGCTTCCAAGGCCGCTTCCCGCGGCCCGCAGTCCGGCCGTTCCCGGGGCGCCAAGGGCGTCGGCCGTCACGCCCGGCCCAGCGAGCAGCTGGACACGGCCGCCTCCAAGGACGACATCCCCGAGTACATGCGCAAGTCCCGCCGCATGCGCCGCATCCTCATCGTGGCCATCATCCTGCTGGCGCTGGTGGTGGCGGGGCTCATCTACTTCGGTGTGCAGCTGTTCAAGGAGGGGAACTCCCTCGGTATCCAGCAGGCCCTCAGCACCGAGCAGCAGACCGCCGAGATCAAGCCCGACGAGGCCCAGGACGCCTCCACGTCCACGGCGAAGGTCACCACGGTGCCCGATCTGGTGAGCCTGCTGGGGCTCACCCAGGAGGAGGCCGTGACCGTGCTCCAGCACGGCGCCCAGGTGTCCAGCACCCGGGCGGTGAACGAGGAGGGCAACCCCATCAAGACCGAGGCCCGCGTGGCGCTCACGGCTGAGCCCGCTGACAGCCGCACGGGCACGCCCACGGTGTATCTGGGGCTGGACGAGGCAGGCAAGATCATCCAGGCCGGCTACTCCGCCTCTACCACGGCCCTCGGCTACGGCTCGCTTTCCTTCGCCGACGCGGTGCGCAACGAGGACATCATCCAGAAGACCCTGGCCGAGGCCGGCGTAGCGGTGCCCGAGGGGGCCGTGGAGCTGCCCGAGGATTCCACCGCCTACACCACCGTGGACTCCGACGGCAAGACGGTCACCAAGGAGTACTGCTCCTTCAGCGGCGAGGCCGATGTGGAAGGGGCGCCCCACACCTGGTCGGCGGTGCTGTCCTACGACTATTCCATGGCTAACGCCTCGGGCAATCTCGCCGACACCGTGCGCACCATCTTCATTTATGTGAATGCCTAGCGTATTCCGTTGTCGCTGACTTCCTCGGGCGAACCGAGAAAATAGTTCTTGCCCTTTCCGGGGAAAGGGTATAGAATAGGCGAGCTGTTAATCAAGCGAGGGCGCAAGCTCTCCACCTGGTTCGGCGCCTTCGGGTTGCTGATGGGTTTTCCGCAGAACGTCTTTTGCGAATGGAACCCGCCGCGCTCGATGGAGCCGGCGGGTTTTTATGTGTGAGAACACGAAAGGGAGGTGAGCGCGATAGCTGCTCAAGAGCCGCGGCTCAACGACGAGATCACCACGCGCGAATGCCGTCTGATCGATTTCGATGGGAACCAGATGGGCGTGTATCCCACGGCCCAGGCCCAGCGCATCGCTGACGACATGAATCTCGATCTGGTGGAGATCGCTCCGAATGCCGATCCGCCCGTTTGCCGCATCATGGACTACGGGAAGTTCAAGTACGACCAGGCCATCAAGGCCAAGCAGGCGCGTAAGAACCAGAACAAGATCGAAATCAAGGAGATGAAGTTCCGCCCGAAGATCGACGTGGGGGACTACACCACCAAGAAGAAGCACGTGCTGCGCTTCCTCGACGGCGGCAACAAGGTGAAGATCACCATCATGTTCCGCGGCCGCGAGATGGCCCATCCTGAGCAGGGTCTCTCCATTCTGGAGCGTCTGGCCGATGACCTGAAGGACGTAGCGGTCATCGAAAACCAGCCGAAGATGGAGGGCCGCAACATGCACATGCTCATCGCCCCTCTGCCTGCAACGGCCAAGAAGAAAAAGGAAGCTAAGAACGACGAAGGAAAGGACAACTAATGCCTAAGATGAAGACCCATCGCGGTATGGCCAAGCGCGTCCGCGTGACCGGTTCCGGCAAGCTCATGCGCGCCAAGGCCTACAAGAGCCACATTCTCACCAAGAAGAGCCAGAAGCGCAAGCGCAACTTCCGTCACGAGACGGAGATCGCCGAAGCCGATACCAAGGTCGTCAAGCGCCAGCTCGGCCTCCGCTAGTTCTTCCGATTCTTTAGGAGTGATTAAGATATGCCTCGTGTAAAGCGTTCCGTTCATGCCCGTAAGAAGCGTCGTACCGTCCTCGCCCGCGCGAAGGGCTACTATGGTGCGAAGTCCCGTTCCTACCGTGCCGCGAAGGAGCAGGTGCAGCACTCGCTTCAGTACATGTACCGCGACCGCCGCAACAAGAAGCGCGAGATCCGTCGCCTGTGGATCACCCGCATCAACGCCGCGGCCCGCATCAACGGCCTGTCCTACTCGGTGTTCATGAACGGCCTGAAGAAGGCCGGCGTGACCCTGGACCGCAAGGTGCTCGCCGACATGGCCGTCAACGACGCCACCGCCTTCGCCGCCCTGGCCGAGATCGCCAAGAAGGCCGTTGCCTAAGTTGCCTTCCATTGTGTGACGAGAAAGGGACCCGAGAGGGTCCCTTTTTTGCGGGCTGAATCGGTTGGGGGCGGCGGCCCTGTCGGCCCAAGGCGCTCTAGACGCTTTGGGCCACGAGCTTGTACTCAATGCGGGCGAAGGCATCGTCCAGCTCGTCGAGGGGCTCTGCGGAGGCACAGGCGTCTTCCAGGCCCGTCTCGCCCATGAGGGTGGCGTGCAGATAGGCATCCGCTGCCTCCTTCGGGGCGGCCAGGGCCGTAACGGCGGGCTCGATGCCGGCGGCGGCCAGGGCCGCGCGGATGTCCTCATCGAAGGAGCCGGCGATCAGCACGTCGGTATCGATCTGGCAGAGCGTCTCGACGCTCTCGAAGATGGTGATGCCCATGTTGGGCACGTTGCAGCATCCTGAGATGATGCCGTGGTTCACCGCATAGCAGGTAAAGCTCGCGCAGCCGCTCGCCTGGGCAGCCACATTCAGACCATCGCATGCAACAGCGATTCTCATCCAATATTCCCTTCCCCGTTTAACGTCTTTACGATACCTGAAGTTTGCCCTGCATCCTGTGGAGTACGGCAAGCGGAGGGAATTGGCCAGACGAGGGAACGATCCTCGCTCGGGGCGCAGCGGGGGGAGAGGGGAGCGTGAAAAAGGGCGGCCCGCAGGCCGCCCCGATGGGTGGATGTGAGGCGCGATGGACGCGCCGGCGCGCGAACGCCCTAGCCGTGGCGGCGCTGGCGGCCGCCGGCCTTGCCGCCGCGCCGGGCAGCCGCCGCGGCCCGCTGAGCGCGGCCGGGGCGCAGGTCGGCACCGCCCTTGCGGGCCGGCGCGCCGTTCTTTCCCGAGGAGCCGGCCTTGGCCTTGGCGCTCTTGGGGGCGTTGCCGCTGCGGGGGCGGTTGCTGCCCTGACCCGTGCGGTTGGCGGCCGGCTTGCGCTTGCGGGGGCTGCGGGACGCTTCCTCGGCCGTGCTGGCGGCCTCCTCCTCGGCCCGGGCCCGGGCGCGGGCCTTGCGCTTGTCCTTCTTGGCCTGCTCCCGTGCGGCGGCGGCCAGCTCCGGGTCGTGCTTGGCGTTGGCGCGGGTGGCCCGGGCGGCTGCGGCCTCGGCGGCCTCCTCCAGGTTGAAGCCGCGCACCTCGATCTCGGGGATGGGACGCTTGATGAGCTTCTCAATGGCCGCCAGCTCCGGCTTGTTCTCGGGGGCCACGAAGGTAACGGCGAAGCCCTCGGCCCCGGCGCGGCCCGTCCGCCCGATGCGGTGCACGTAGTCCTCGGCCTGGACCGGCACGTCGTAGTTCACCACATAGGCCACCTCGTCCACGTCGATGCCGCGGGCCAGCACGTCGGTGGCCACGAGGATGTCGGTGGCGCCGGAGGCGAAGTTGTCCAGGGCCCGCTTGCGCTGGTTCTGGGAGCGGTCCGAGTGGATGGCCTCGGCGCGGTAGCCGGCCCGCTTCAGCTTGCGGCAGGCCGCGTCGGCCCGATGGCGGGTGCGGGCGAACACGATGACGCGCTCGGCGCCGCGCTCTTGCAAGAGGGCCGCCAGCAGGTCCGGTTTCAGGGTATGGGGCACCCGGGCGATGTACTGCTCCACGGTATCGGCGGTCTCGCCCTTGGCGGCGATCTGCACGATGGCCGGGTCGTTCAGCATGGTATCCACCTGGGAGAGCACGCCCTTGTCGATGGTGGCCGAGAACAGCAGGGTCTGGCGGCTGGTCGGCGTGGCCTCCACGATGCGGCGCACCGAGGGCAGAAATCCCATGTCCAGCATGCGGTCGGCCTCGTCCAGCACGAGGATCTGCACCTGGGAGAGGTCCACGGCCTTCTGGTTCATGAGGTCGATGAGGCGCCCCGGCGTGGCGATGAGCACGTCCACACCGCGGGCGAGGCGGTTGATCTGGGGCTCGATCTTCACGCCGCCCACGACGTTGGCCACCCGCAGGCCGCGGGCCTTCGCGATGGTGCCGCAGACCTCCTGGATCTGCATGGCCAGCTCGCGGGTGGGGGTGATGACGAGCATGGTGGGCGCCTTCTTGCGGTCGGCGCGCTCGAGGCGGTCCAGCGAGGGCAGGGAGAAGGCGGCGGTCTTGCCGGTGCCGGTCTTGGCGGCGGCGATCATGTCGCGGCCCTCCAGGGCCAGGGGAATGGATTGGGCCTGCACGGGGGTGGGCTCGGTGTAGCCGAGCGCCTCCACGGCGGCCAGGACGGAATCGGACAGGCCGAGATCGGCAAAGGTGGTCATGGGGTTCCTTTCAAGGGCTTGGTATCGGCAGCGCGGCTCTTCCGCGCAGACGTTCAAAGGGTCGGGACAGCGGGGCTAGCGGGTATGGGCCGGCTTGCGTCCCCAGTAGAAGTGGGCGAAGTGACGGCTCCGCAGCTTGCCGTCCCGGGGCGGCTCCTTCGCGATGAGGTCGAAGGTGGCCGCCGCGATGGCATCGGCGGCGTGGGGCCGGCGCAGAAGCGACGCGTTGATGAGCATGGCGTCGGCCGAGGCCGGGTGCTCGCTCACGTGGCGCAGGGTGTCCAGCAGCTCGCGGGGCGTGGTGGCGGCCATGGCGGCGCCGGCGGCGGTGAGCATGCGCACGTTCGCCTTCTCCTGGCCGTAGGCCCGCCCGAGCAGGATCATGGGGGCCCGGGCGCACAGGCACTCGGTCACCGTGAGGCCGCCGGGCTTGCAGATGACCACGTCGGCGGCTTCCATGAGCTCGGCCATACGGGTGACGTAGCCGAGCACCCGGGCGTTGTCCAGACCGAAGTCGGCCACTTCCCGGCGCACCCGCCGCTCGTACTCCTCGTCGGCGCCGGCCACGATGACCAGCTCCATGTTGGGGAGCCGGTGCATGAAGGGGAGCAGCTCGTCGAGGGCCTCGCGGAAGTGCACATAGGGCCGCGGCAGCTTCGCCCCGGCCAGGGCCAGCACCATGATCTTGTCCGCGGGCAGGCCGAAGCTCTCCCGGGCGGCAGCTTTGTCGTAGTCGCGGGAGAAGGCGGGGCTGGCGGGGATGCCGGTGATGAGGATGCGGTCCTCGGGCACCCGGCGCGGCCGCAGGGTCTCGGCCATGGCCTCGTTGGCCACGCAGAACAGGTCGGTGTGCAGGTGGGGCCACAGCCCCTCGGCCTCGTAGTCGGTGGGCACGCACAGGATGGGGAAGGACTGCGCCGTGAGCATGCGGGCGCTCACGGCCACGTTGGCCGCCGTGATGTGGGTGGCCACGATGGCCGCCGGGCGCACGCGGCGCACGAATTCCACGAAACGGGGGTACATGAGGTGGGCCCAGATGGTGCCGCCGCCCCACAAGAGGCGCCCCGTGAGCACGTAGCGCCAGGTGATGTCGTAGAAGGGCCGCGTCCAGCCCGTGAACATGGATGCGGTGGCGTCGCCGTCGAAGACGATGCGGCCGAAGTCAAGGATGTCGAGCACCTCCACCCGAGCCCGGGCCACAAGGGCGGGGTCGAGGCCCGCGGCCAGGGCGGGCTCGGCCGCGTCGGCGGCCGCGGTGTCGCTGGCCGTGCCGGCCGTTGCGGCGCGGGCGCGCTCGCCGGCGTTCTGAATGGCCTCGGCGATGGCGTAGGCGGCGCTGCGGTGGCCGCTGCCCACCGAGGCGTGAACGACGAGGATGACCGGATCCCCCTCGTCGGTGGCCGCGGCCAGGGCCGTCTCGGCCGATTCAATGGCGGAGGGAGCGGCCAGTTCGGCCGGCGATGCCGGGGCGAGGGCGCCGGACTCCGTTGACGCGGGCGGCTCGGCGGGGCCCGCTGCTTTCGTTTCAGATATGTTCATGGGAACATCATAGCGCATTTGCCCGAGCGCGCCCGGGACTCGACGCATTACCCGCAAACGGCAACCCCGCCGCCACCGCGGCGAGGGGGGAGGGACCCGCGCAGAAGGGCTTGCAGCGAAACGGGGCGCCTGAGGGCGCCCCGCCAAGGCAAAGCGGTGCGATTGTCGCAGAAGTGCGCGGGCTGCTACCGGGCCCGTCTCATTCGGCGCCGGCTGGTGAGCAGCCCCGCGCCGGCGGCCAAGGCTGCGGCCACGGGCAGCAGCGCCGCCGCGGCCAGGGCGTCGCCGGTCTGGGCGAGCTTGTGGCGGATGGTGGTTCCCTTCTTGCGGTCGGCATCGCCGGGCGTCTCCTCGGGCAGCACGCCGCCCGCGGCGGAGACGCCGGGCGGGTAGGCGGCTCCGGTCGTCACCTTCTGACGGCCCTGCTCCCATGCGTCCCATCCCTCGTCGGGGGAGAAGGGTTCGCCGGGCGCGGGGTGGTAGCCGGCGGGATCCCACTCCGAGGGCAGCGTGCCGTAGCCGACGGCCACGTTGCCGATATCGCTGTCCAGGGCCTCCGCGGTCACGAGCCCGTCGAAGGTGAGGACGATCTCCTGGCCGCCGTAGAGCTGGCCGCAGGCGACCGCGAGGATGCGGCTTGCCGGGTCGTAGGCCTGATCGTCCACGGCCGCCGCGCTCCCGTCGGGCAGGGCGAGGCGGATGGTCTCGCTCACGGGCTCGATGCCGGCGGGCACGTCGTCGCGGATGACGGCGTCCATCCAGCCGGTGGCCGGCCCGTCGTTGCGCAGGGTGATGCGGTAGCGCACCGTGTCGCCCACGCGGGTGGTGCCGTCGCCGCGGGAGAGGTTCTCGGCGCTCTTGGCGATGGCCACGTCGCCGTCTTGCGGGTCGTCGGGGATGATGGCCGGCGGCTCGGCCGGAGGGGTCGTGGCCGCCGGTGTGTCCGTCGGGGGCGTCGCGGGTCGGCCGGCATCGGGGCTTTCGGGCCGCGCGCCGGGGTCCTTGGAGGGAACCGTGCCGTGGGCCTCGGCGATGTTGGCCCCGTCGGTTCCCAGGGCCGCCTCGCCGACGGTGGCCTCGAAGGTGAGCACGACGGAGTGGCCGCCCCACAGATCGCCGCCGGTGACGGCGACGGTGCGCGTTTCCCCGTCATAGGCCGCGTCGCTCACCGCGATGGCCTCGCCGCCGTCCACCGCCAGGGCGAAGGTGCCCGCCACCGGCTCGATGCCCGCCGGCAGCGGGTCGGAGACGACGGCGCCCACGAGGCAGCTGTCGCCCATGCCCGTGTTGCGCAGCTCTATGGTGTAGCGCAGCCGGTCGCCCAGGTGGGTGACGGGGGCGTCGGGGGCCGTGAGATTCTCGACGGCCTTGGTCATCTCGATGACCGGATCGGCGGGGGCGACGGTGCCGCCGCCGGGCGGCGTGGCCGGGTCGGTGGGGGCCGGCGCTACCGGGCCCGTATCGGGGCCGTCGGGGTCGTCGGGGTTCGGGCGCTTGCCCTCGGCCGAGGCGATGTTCTCCAGGTCGAGCGACGACGGATCGGAGAAGTCGAGGCCGGCCCTCACGGTGCACTCGAAGGTGACCGTGGCCGTGGCCCCGCCGGCCACATCGCCCGCGGGAACGGCCAGAGTCGTGCGCCCGCCCGCGCCGGGGGCCGAGAGCGCGAACGAGCCCACATCGGCCGCCCCCACGGAATCGGCCCGGGAGAGCTCCTTGGCGGCGATGCCACTGCGCGGGTTGTCGAGGCGCACGGTGTTCTCGTTGAGCGCGAGGCTCGGCGGCAGCGGGTCGGTCAGCACCACCTGGGTCCACAGCGAGCCCTTGGCCGTGTTTGAAGCCGTGATCGTGTAGCGGATGCGGTCGCCCGGCTGGGTGGGGCCGTCCGGGTGCGTCAGGTTCTGCGCCTTCTTGGCCAGCGCCGGGACGGGGGCTATCTTGGGCTGGGGGCGCACCGTCACGGCGTAGTCGAACGTGGTGCCCGTGTAGGCGCCGTTGGGCTCCTGCCGGATGATCAGCTCGGTCTTTCCCACGCCCTCGGGGTCCACGCGCACGGTGATCTTGCCGTCCTTGTCGCGCACGGGATTCCCCTCGTCGTCGGTGACCACCTCAGCCTTCACGACGGTCCCGTCGGCGGTGGTTACGGTGATCGCGCCCGATGAGGGCGTGTCGAGCTTAAGCTCGATGCGGCCGGGGTTCGTCCCGTCGGCGGCGGTCTCCTGGTAGACCAGCTCCAGGGTGCCCTGGTAGGTCTTGTCGCTGTACTTGTCGGCGGGATCGTCGCTGGTGGGGTGGTCGTAGTCGGTCTCCAAGGCGGGCGCATCGGCCGGATCGAGGCCGGGAGTCGCGGGCAGCTCCACCTTCGGGTTCGGGTCGATGGGCTCGATGGTCACCTCGGCCCGGGGCACCGAGGGGTCTTCCGTGGGATCCTGGCTAGCCAGGTAGTTGGCCGGCGACCCGGCCTTCTGCTGCGCCTCGGAGGGAGGCAGGAACTGAAGCGCGATCTCGTGGCGCCCCTCCTTGCCCTGGCTGGGCACGAGGAAGTCGGAGGTGGCGGCGGCCCGGGCCAGGGAGAAGCGCGTGACCGTGCCGCCCTCGCCGTTGTCCTCGACCCAGGCGTTGCGCGGCTCGATGACCGCGCCCGTCTCGTCTTTCTTGTCCTCGAACATAATATCGACGGGCTCTCCCACGGGCTCGCCGTCGACGTAGATCTGTATCTGCCCTTGGGGCGCCTTGCAGGTGGGGGCCGTGGCGTTCGATCTGTCGGCGGCCAGCGGGGCGCCGTCCACCGTGGGCCCGCGGTCGATGACCGCGCTCACGCGCAGCACCTGGTCGGAAGGGTGCGCGACGTCGCCGGGCTTCTGGGCGGCGTCGGCCTCGTCGTCCCACTCGGCTTTAATGTCGCGCACCTGGGAGGGGATGGGCTTGATGGTGCATTGGCCCGTGGCACGGTGCCCCCAGTAGCTCTCGGAGAACTTGCCCTCGGTGTCGTCGGAGTACTGGGTCGAGATGGCGGTGAACTTCATGGTGCCCACGTCGGAGGGCATTTGGCTTGCGCCGCTCGGGTCGTGGCTCTCCAATTCGGGGCCGATGGGGTTGCCGCTGGCGTCGAGCCTCTGGTACTTGTAGGTGATGGCGCCGCTGTCGGTCAGGTTGCGGCCGTCGGGGGCCTCGAAGGGCAGCGGCAGGGAGGGGAAGGGCTTGCCGTCGTAGTACTTGGTCAGCTGGTCGGTGTAGGAGCCGGGCAGCGTGAAGTCGACGTAGCGGCGCAGCTTCCCGTCATCGGGGGCGCCGGGGGGCCGCTGGCTGTCGGGCGGACGGAACAGGGGCAAGGGCGTCACGGGCGTGGGGTTGCCGTTCTTATCGAGATGATCGGTGTCCAGATAGGTGAAATCCACCGTCACCTCGCTCTCGTCGATAATGCGCTCGGGGAGCCACAGGTACAGGTGTCCCTTGTCGAACTCCGCCGGCGCACCGTATTCGTAGGGCTCGCCATCCACCTTGAGCTCCCACTCGGTGAGAGCGAAGGTGTTTTCCCCTACGTCGGAGGTGAGGTCTACCTGAACCATCTTAATGGGCTCGCCCTGGGCGTTGTGGACGTTGCCCGAGAAGGTGAACTGCTCGGGGTCGCGGCCGTTGCCGATAGAGCCGCCGGTGATGGTAATGTCAGCATTGGGCGCGCCGATATCACCCGTGCCAGCATAAGCGGGTGGGTAGACGGTTGAGGGGATGAGGGTACCCCCGGTGAAGATCATTTTGAACGCAGAGCTGTCGGCGGGGATGCAGGCGGCACCGAACCCGCTGCCGTGGTCGCCGCCCTTGGAGATGACGTAGCCGCCGTTGATGCGAATGTTGCCGCAGGCACCCTGGTTGCCGCTGCCCACGCCGGCGCCGTGATTGCCGCCGATGGCGGTGAGGCGCCCTCCGTTGATGGTGATCCACTCGTCGGCGCCGGTTCCGTCGCCTCCCCAGCTGCCCCCGCCCACTCCGGCCGAGCAATGCCATCCGCCCGCATCGTAATTATAGGAGCTGCGGGCGGTGACGACGCCCCCATTCATGGTGAAGGTCCCCCCGGCCTCTCCCTGCATAGTGGTAGAGAATCCGAGATCGCCGCGGCCCCCGATGGCCGCACCGGAGCCCGCCGTGCACCAAACGAGGAGCTCTCCCGGGTCTTCGCTGTCCATCACCGTGAGGGGGTCGCCCTTCTTGATGCGCGTTCCGTTGGCCAGAACGGCGTCGGCGGGAACGAAGCCGTCTTCGGGAACGATGGCATTGCCCCTCTGGTCCTTGTTGGCTACTGAATCGTCGATAGTGAGAGAGGCCCCGGTGGGGTTGTGGATGCCGGAGCCATTCGCTGCGAAGGAGACAAGTGAGTTGTGCGTTCCGTCGGCCAGGACGAGATGGCAGGAGGCCCCCTTGGCAATATCGATGGCGCTGTTGGTATCGATGGCGGATTCCGCTCGGATGCCCACGCCTGCAAGCGTGATATGCGCCTCGCGGCCAGCGGGAATAAGGAGGCGGGTGCTCACGGGGTTGGTGTGCGCGCCCACAATGGTGTGCACACTCTCGTCCTCTTTGTCGGAGAGGGTCTGGTCGTCCGTTTGCAGAGCGAAGTGCTCGTCGGTGTTCACCGTGAGGGTCTTGGCCCCGCTATCGTAGGAGAAGTCGGCGGCTGTCACGGTGTCGCCGTCGGTTCCCCAGATGGTGAAGCCACCTAATTTGAAGGCGCCGGGCCCCGGGGTTGGCGCGGTGCGTGCGGCCGTCGCGGTTGGAAGAGCCGTCGTTTCGGCCGTCGTTGCGACAATGCTGCCTTCGGCCTGGGGATCGTTTCCGTGACGGGAAACGTCGCCTACCGGTTCAGAAAACTCGACGGGGGGGGGTCTCTGTGCTTGGGCCCTCTGGGCTGGCGAGCGCTGCCGCGGGCATCATCCCGCAGGCCAGTGCCGCGGCCAGGCCGAGACGCAGAAGCGAACCCCTTCGCTTCGTTGGCATGGCTTCTCCTTCTCTCATTAATGATGAGCCGCTTTCGAATATACCTCTTATGGGCCGATCTCGCAACTAAAAACGAACTTCTCGGAGAAGCGGTTTCGCCACCGGCGCCGTCGTGTGGGAAGGGGCCTTCTCCGGGACATAGCGCTTGCGCCCTGGGGCGGTGCCCTTGGCGGCGCTGGAGGGTGTTCAGGGTAACGGGGTATTCGCAAAGATTTTGAACTCGTGGCCGCGGGCGCGGTTTTACGGTACGATAATCTTTCCCATCAGAGAACCGCCGATCTTGGGGCCGCGGGCCGCAGTCGCTGGGGCTGCGGCGGCCCGATGAGGAGCATCCGCCTATGACCGACATCGCTACGACATCGAACCCCGCGGCCACCGCCGAGGCCGTTGCCGCCGCGCGGCGCGGCGAGGGGGTGGCCGTCCTCGTTCCCTGCTACAACGAGGCCGTCACCATCGCCAAGGTGGTGGACGACTTCCGGGCCGTCCTGCCCGCGGCCACCGTGTACGTCTACGACAACAACTCCACCGACGGCACCGCCGAGATCGCCGCGGCCCACGGCGCGGTGGTGCGCCGCGAGAGCCGCCAGGGCAAGGGCAACGTGGTGCGCTCCATGTTCCGCGACATCGACGCCGACTACTACCTCATGGTGGACGGCGACGACACCTACCCGGCCGAGGCCGCCGGCGACCTTCTGGCCCCCATCGCCGCCGACGAGGCGGACATGACCGTGGGCGACCGCATCTCCAACGGCTCCTACGGCGCCGAGAACGAGCGGCCCTTCCACGGCTTCGGCAACAACCTCGTGCGCCGGCTCATCCGGCTCATCTACGGCTACGCCTTCGAGGACGTCATGACCGGCTACCGGGCCTTCTCCCGCGCCTTCGTGAAGACCATGCCCGTCATGAGCGAGGGCTTCCAGATCGAGACCGAGGTGTCCATCTGGGCCGTGGACCGCCGCTGGCGCGTGGCCGACGTGCCCATCGACTACCGCGACCGGCCCGAGGGCTCCGAGAGCAAGCTGTCCACCTTCACCGACGGCATGCTCGTCATCGCCGCCATCGCGAGCCTGTTCCGCGACTACCGCCCCATGGCCTTCTTCGGCTGGCTGGCCGTGGTGCTCGGCCTGTGCGGTCTGGCCGCCGGCGTGCCGGTGATCGGGGAGTACCTGGACTCCGGCTACGTGTCGCGCCTGCCCTCGGCGGTGCTGGCCGTGGCCTTCATGCTCACGGCGGCCCTCTCGCTCACGGCCGGCCTCATCCTGGACACGGTGGCGAAGTCCCACCGCCGCCAATGGGAGATGAGCGTCTACCGGGTCATGGAGGCCGATCGGCACTGCTAGGGCCCGCTGCGGGAAATTCTCGGCGAGGGCCTTGCAATGGGCGGCCTTCTCTGCCATACTGTTCAAGCTATTTTGCACGTCCCCATAGTCTAGAGGTCAGGACGCGGCCCTTTCAAGGCTGAGACACGGGTTCGATTCCCGTTGGGGGCACCATGAATGAGCAGGGAGAACTTCGGTTCTCCCTTTTTTGTCGGATCGCCGGCGCCCCGGGCGGGGGCTGCCGGCACCGGGGCCCGGGCGATCGGGCACGGCTCTGCGCAGCGGAAGGGACCATGGGAAAGCTCGTCCAGCAGTTCATGAAGTTCGGCGTCGTGGGCGCGGTGGCCTTCGTCATCGACTACGGCCTCATGGTGGCCCTCACCGAGCTTGCCGGTGTGGAGTACCTGCTGTCGGCCACCATCTCGTTCACCGTGTCGGTGGTGTTCAACTACCTGGCCTCCATGCGCTATGTGTTCACCCATAAGGAGGGGCTCTCGCGCCGTCGGGAGTTCGTCATCTTCGTCGTGCTGTCGGTCATCGGCCTCGGCATCAACGACGCCCTCATGTTCCTCGGCACGTCGCTTCTGGGCATCAGCTACCTCATCACCAAGATCGCGGCCACGGCCGTGGTGATGGTCTACAACTTCGTCACGCGCAAGAAATTCCTCGACGCCGGAGACACGGCGGCCACCGAGCCGCTGGAGCTGCTGTGAGCCCGGCGCGGATCTGAGGGGAGAGACCGATGGCTATCGGAAAGATCGCGCTCATTGCCAATCCGGCGGCCCAGAACGGCCGCGGCTCCTGGGCCGCCGTGGAGGCGGCCAGCCACCTGCGTGCCCGGGTGGGCGACGACGGCTTCCGCCTTCTGCTCACCGAACGGCCCGGCCACGCCATGGCCCTGGCAGCGGGGCTGGGGGAGGAGGTGGGCGCCGTCATCGCCCTGGGCGGCGACGGTATCGTGAACGAGGTGGCCTCCGGGCTCATGGAGCGCCCCGCCGCGGCCCGGCCGGCCCTCGGGGTCATCCCGGCCGGCTCCGGCAACGACTACGCGGCCACCCTCGGCATGGCCTCTTCCATCCCGCGGGCCATCGACCAGATCCTCGCCTTCCGCACCGGTCCCGCCGACATCGGGCGCGTGAACGGCCGCTACTTCGTGGAGACGCTCTCCTTCGGCCTGGACGCCGCCATTGCCCTGGACACCATGGAGCGGCGGGTGCGCACGGGCCGGGCCGGCACGCGGCTGTACCTTGAAAGCGCCGTGGACCAGCTGTTTCATCACCTCGAGATCTACGACTTCGCGCTGAACGTCCTGCGGGCGGCGCCAGGGCTCGCCCCCATCTACCTGAAGGGCAGCTGCTATCTCTTCGCCGTGCAGATGGGCCCCACCTACGGCGGCCATTTCCGCATCACGCCCGAGGCGTCTTTGGATGACGGGCTGCTCGACCTGTGCTGGGCCACGCCTACCCTCACGGCGAAGCGGGCCCTCGCGGTGCTGCTGGCCGCCCGCTTCGGGCGCCACACCGGCAACCGCCACATTCATTTCGAGCGGGCCGAGGCGCTGGAACTGTCCTTCGGCTGCGAGCCGCCCGCCCAGATCGACGGCGAGAAGATCGAAGGTGACCACTTCATCATCGACTGCATCCCGGGCGCTCTCACGGTGATCTTCGGCTAGGGCCGCGGCCGCCGGGCGGGGCCGTCCGTGGGGGATTTTGGAGTTTTGCGGCGCGGGCGTGAGTTTTGCACTATAATAGCCTGCGCCCCGATGCGGGGCACCCCTATGCGCCCTCGTAGCTCAGGGGATAGAGCACTTGCCTCCGGAGCAAGGTGCCGCAGGTTCGAATCCTGTCGAGGGCACCATGATTGTCCAGGGCGGGCCGGCAGGTCCGCCCTTTCTCGTTTTCGCCGCGCCGCGCAGCCCCGCGCCGCGGGCCGCCTGACCGAAGGAGCCCCCATGACCGAGACCGTTTCCATCGACCGCATGAGCTACGGCTCGGCCGCCGTGGGGCGCCTGGCCGACGGCAAGACCGTCTTCGTGGAAGGGGCCGCGCCGGGGGATGTGGCCGAGGTGGAGGTGGTGGAGGCCAAGCCCCGCTTCGCTCGGGCCACCGTGGCGCGGCTCGTGGAACCCTCGCCCGACCGCGTGGCGCCGCCCTGCGCGGCCGGCTGTGGGGGCTGCTCCTGGGCCCATCTGGCCTACCCGGCCCAGCTGGCGGCCAAGCGGGCCAACGTCGTGGACGCCCTCGTGCGCACGGGTCACATGGACCCGGCCCGGGCCGAGGAGATCGTGGCGCCGTGCGTCCCCTCGAAGCGGGAATGGGGCTACCGCAACAAGCTGGAGCTGGCCTGCGGCACCGATGGCGCCGGCCGCCTCGTGCTCGGCATGCGCCCCGAGGGCAGCGCCGAGGTGGTTCCCCTCGAGGCGTGCCCCTTGGCCAACCGCCTCATCGAACGGGCTCCGAAGGCCCTGCGCGGCGCCCTGCGGTTCCTCTCGGGCAACGAGGACCTGGGCATCTTCCGCGTGGGGGTGCGCGGCAGCCTGCGCACCAAGGACGTGGAAGTGGCTCTGTGGACGGCGCCGGGCCCCTTCCCCCGGGCCGCTGCGGCCAAGACGCTGGCCCAGGCCTGCAAGAACACCTCGCTGGTGCGGGTGCTGGCCGAGCCGGGCCGCGCCCGCAAGGTGAAGAAGGTGGAGGCCATCTCCGGCAAGGGCTGCTGGGAGG
Organism: Adlercreutzia sp.; assembly: GCF_056795635.1. Classification (NCBI taxonomy): domain Bacteria; kingdom Bacillati; phylum Actinomycetota; class Coriobacteriia; order Eggerthellales; family Eggerthellaceae; genus Adlercreutzia; species Adlercreutzia sp. The sequence continues at coordinate 143,876 of NZ_JBQIIT010000005.1, forward strand.
AGGAGCTGGCCGGCGCGCGCTTCCTCACGAGCGCCCCGTCGTTCTTCCAGGTGAACACCGCCCAGGCCGAGCGGCTCGTGGCCCTCGTGCAGGAGGGCCTGGAACTGGAAGAGGGCGACTACGTGGCCGATCTCTACGCCGGCGGGGGCACCTTCTCGGTGCCGCTGGCCGCGGCCGGGGCCGATGTGGTGGCCGTGGAATCGGCCGGCTCCTCCGTGCGCGACCTGCGGCGCAACGCCGAGCGGGCCGGGGTGGACATCGAGGTCATCGGCGGCGACACGGCCCGGGAGCTGCCAGAGCTGGGGGATTTGGACGCCCTTGTGGTGGATCCGCCCCGGGCCGGCCTGGCCGACGGGGTGGTGGACTCCATCGCCGCGGCGGCCCCGCGCCGGGTGGCCTACGTGAGCTGCGATCCGGCCACCTGGGCCCGGGACGTCGCCCGCTTCGAGGCCGCGGGCTACCGTTTGGCGCGGGCAACGCCCGTCGACCTCTTTCCCCAGACCTACCATGTGGAAGTGGTTAGCATTTTCGAGCGTTCCGGCCGCTAACCTGTTAGAATCATTCCCCGTATGTAAAGATACGATCCGTGCCGCCCCCGGCCCCGACCCGCGGCGGCGCGCAGCGAGGAAAAGGAGGGCCCATGGCTCTGTACACTCCCGAATATCAGCCCACCGGCGAGGAGATCGCCGTCATCAACACCTCCAAGGGCACCGTGCGCGTGCAGCTGGCCGGCAACGACGCCCCCATTCACGTGGGCAATTTCGTGGAACTGGCCCAGAAGGGCTTCTACGACGGCCTCAAGTTCCACCGCTACGTGCCCGGCTTCGTGATCCAGGGCGGCTGCCCCAACACCCGCGAGGCCACGCCCGAGCAGGTGGCCGCCGGCCGCGCCGCCGGTTTCGCCCCCTTCGGCACCGGCAATCCCGGCTACTCCATCAAGGAGGAGTACACCACCAACCCCAACAACTCCCATGAGGACGGCGCCCTGGCCATGGCCCGCTCCATGGACCCGAACTCCGCCGGCTCCCAGTTCTACCTGTGCCTGGGCCCCCAGCACAACCTGGACTCCGGCTACACGGTGTTCGGCCAGACCATCGAGGGCAAGGACGTCATCGGCCAGCTCCGTGCCGGCGACGTCATCGAGTCCATCACCATCGAGAACGCCTAGGGGCGATCATCCGGCGCCCCGCGGGGGCGCCTGCGGTCCCGGTGGCCGCGCGGGGCCCTGGGGCCCGACCTGCAAGGAAGACCGAGCGAAGGAAGTCTATGAACAACGAGTTATTCGATCGAGCGAATGAGCGCTACCGCCTGCGGGATTTCCGCGGTGCGCTGATGACGTTCACGGAATGCTTGCAGGATACGAACTACCCCCTGGCCCCCGGCGAGATGGGCCTGCTCTACCACCAGATTGGCAACTGCCTGGTGAAGCTGAAGAACCCGCGGGAGGCCATCCAGGCCTACAGCCAGGCCACGGCCGACCCGGCCTACGGGGCGCTCGGCACTGTGGAGTGCAACCTCGGCATGGCCTACGCCTCCCTGCGCGACTACGACAACGCCATCCGCTACTTCGAGAAGTCGGTCACCGACGACACCAACCCCACGCCCTACAAGTCCTACATGGGCATGGGCAACGCCCTCATGAAGCTCGGCAAGTCCGCCGAGGCCGGCGTGGCCTTCCGCGAGGCGGCCCTCGACGAGGCGAACCCCGATCCGACCAAGGCCCTGCTGAACCTGGGCGTGTGCTTCATGGCCCTGAACCGCCCGGCCGACGCCGTGGCCTCCTACGAGAGCGCCATGCAGTTCGACATGCTGCCGGCTACCCGCAACAAGCTCCAGGCCTCCCTCGGCCAGGCCTACGTGGCCTGCGGCCAGATGGAGAAGGCGGTTCACGCCTTCGAGGAGGCCATCGCCGACAAGACCTACTTCCTGTCCGATTCGGCGAGTGTGGACTACCAGCGGGCCGTGGGCGCCGTGGCCCAGGGCACCTCCGAGCAGAACCAGGCCACCCAGGTGCTCCAGCTGGCCGACATGTCCGGCCTCGATGTGGCCGCCGACGGCTCGAGCGTCTACGATATGGAGACCTACGACGAGGCCGCGGCCGAGCCCTTCTACTATGACGAGCCCTACGAGGTGGATCCGGCCAACTTCCCCGGCTACGTGGGCGCCTACGACAACGTGGACAACGACCGCTTCTTCACCGCTACCGACGCGGAGCTGGAGCAGTGGTCGCGTGGTTTAGCCAAGCAGGACCGCAAGCGCCGCAACGTCGGTCTGAAGGTGCTGCTGTTCTTCGTTGTCGTCATCGTGCTGGCCGCCGCGGCCGGCGTGTTCGCCTACGTCCAGGGCTACGGCTGGCCGACCCAGGACGAGGTGGTGAAGAAGCTGTTCGCCGATCCGGCCGCCGCTCCGGGCACCGTGCTCGCCAGCAGCGTGGAGGAGTCCAAGGTGGCCGCCATGCTGGATCCGGTGGTGACCGACCCGAACGTGACCATCGACGGCGTGAACCGCTCCATGAGCGACTCGGTGGTCTATGCCACCGCCGCCACTGGCGAGGGCGGAACGGTCACCTACCAGGTGTCGCTCGCCCGCGACGGCATCGGCTGGAAGGTCACCAACATCGAGCTGTACTTCCCGAGCCAGAGCTAGGCTCGCCCCCTGACGGCATTTCCGGCCCGCCCTTCGTGCGGGCCGTTTGCATGACCTGAAACCCATTGCGAAAGGATACCCATGGCTATTCAGAAGACCTACTCCATGATCAAGCCCGATGGCGTGCGCAACGGCCACATCGGCGAGATCATCAACCGCTTCGAGCGCGCCGGCCTTGTCGTCGAGCGCATGGAGCTCGGCATGGTCACCCCCGAGCAGGCCGCTGCCAACTACAAGGAGCACGAGGGCAAGCCCTTCTACGAGGGCCTCATCGCCTACATCACCTCCGGCCCCGTGGTCAAGATGGTCATCTCCGGCGAGGGCGCCGTGGCCAAGTGCCGCTCCCTCATGGGTGCCACCAACCCGGCCGAGGCCGCTCCGGGCACCATCCGCGGCGATTTCGGCCTCATCATGGACGAGAACGTCATCCACGGTTCCGACTCTCCCGAGTCCGCCGAGCGCGAGATCGCGATCTTCTTCAACTAGGGAAGGTGACACCGATACGGCGAAAGCTGCGAAAAGGGGCCTGCGGGTCCCTTTTCTCTTTTTTCATCTGGTTTTTCGGCCGTCAGTCGAAGCGGGGGTGTCCCTGGCGGTTGCCGACCCGTTACCATGGAGGACAACGGAGAAGCCATCAGCGAAAAAGGAATGCCACCTATGCTGTACCGTGTCATCGATCGCGCGGATCTGCCCTCGCTCGTCGCGGCCTTCATGGAGCGCTACGAAGTGGTGGCGCCGGTGCGTCGCGGATCGTTCTACGCCTTCGAGGCCATCGGCGATTTCAGCGAGATTGCGCTGGACTATCCCACCACCATCGCCTCGCCCAAGAAGTACTTCCTACCGGCGACCGAGACCCTCTTCGAGTTCGACGCCCGGGAGAACGCCGTCACCGATTACGTGGACGAGGTGCGCCCGCGGGTGCTGTTCGGGGTGCACGCCTGCGACATCAACGGCATCATGAACCTGAACAGCGTGTTCAACGACCCGCGCTATCCCGATCCCTACTACCGGGCCCACCAGGACGCCACCCTCATCGTGGGGGTCAGCTGCACCCCGGGCGACACCTGCTTCTGCCACCTCATGGATTCCGAAGAGGCCCGGCCCGGCTACGATCTGTTCCTGAACGCCATCGGTGAGGCGTTCCTCGTGTCCATCGGGTCGGTCACGGCGGCGAACATCCTGGAGGGGGCCTGCGACGTGCGCGAGGCCACCGACGCCGACCGCGCCGCCTTCCGCGCCGCCACCCGGGCCCGCCAGGAGGCCTTCAACGGGGCCATTCCCGACGTGCAGGAGATTCCCATGCTCATGGACGCCTTCCACGAGGACGGCTTCTGGGACGAGCTGGGCGGCCGCTGCCTGTCCTGCAACGCCTGCGCGAGCGTGTGCCCCACCTGCTACTGCTTCGATATCCGTGACACCCTGGATCCCGGCGCGGAGACCGGCCGGCGCGAGCGGGTGTGGGATGCCTGCACCTCGCCCCAGTTCGCCATGGTGGCCGGCGGCCACAACTTCCGCTCCACGGCCGCCGAGCGGGTGCGCCACCGCATGTACCACAAGCTCAACGGCTTTCTGGCCACCCACGACCGCAGCCTGTGCGTGGGCTGCGGACGGTGCGCCGCCGCCTGCAAGGTGGGCATCAGCCCCATCGAGGTGCTGAAGTTCTTCGAGAGAAAGGGGGCCGACGATGGCGAGTAGCGCCTCCCGCGCCACTGTGGCCGTCCATCCCTACCGCGACGAGGGCCCCGAGATGACCGGCGCCGAGCTCATGGCCGCCAACCCCTATCGGCCCTGGCCGGCCCGCATCACCTCCATCACCGAGCTCACGGCCACCGAGAAGCTCTTCGAGTTCCGACTCGTGGACGAGAAGATCCGCGAGGCCTTCTGCCACGCTCCGGGCCAGTTCGTGGAGCTGTCCCTGTTCGGGGTGGGGGAGGCGCCCATCTCCATCTCCTCGTCGCCCACGAAGCGCGGCTTCATCGAGCTATGCGTGCGCCGCGCCGGCCGCTTCACCGAACGGCTCCACCAGATGCAGTGCGGCGAGATCGTGGGCATCCGCGGCCCCTTCGGCCGCGGCTTTCCCATCGAGGCCATGCGCGGCCACGATGTGCTGCTGGTGGCCGGGGGCTTGGGCATCGCGCCCTTGCGCTCGCTCATCAACAACATCCACGACGAGCGCAGCGAGTTCGGGAAGGTCACCATCATCTACGGCTCGCGCAACCCCCAAGAAGTCATGTTCCGCCACCAGTTCGAGATGTGGCGCCACCGCAAGGACTTCGATCTGTACCTCACCGTCGACCACGCCGATGAGACCTGGGACGGGGAAGAGGGGCTCGTCACCAAGCCCTTCGAGCACCTCCAGATCGACGCGGCCAACACCTTCGGGGCCCTGTGCGGCCCGCCGGTGATGTACCGCTTCGTCGTGGCCGAGATGCGGAAGAAGAACATTCCCTACGACCGCATCTACATGAGCTTCGAGCGCCACATGAAGTGCGGCGTGGGGAAGTGCGGCCACTGCCAGGTGGGCCACCAGTACTGCTGTATCGACGGGCCGGTCTTCAACTATTGGGAAGCCAAGAACATCCAGGGGTCGATGTAAATGAGCGAGAACACCGCCACCGTCGGCGAGGCCCGCGCCCCGCGCGTCGTGCTCGTCGGCCTGGCCAGCTGCTTCGGCTGCCAGATCAACATCACCAACATCGAGCGCCACCTTCTGGCGGTGCTCGGTCAGATCGAGCTGGGCTATTGGCAGCTCACCTCGTCGGAGCCCATGCCCGAGGCCTTCGACGTGGCCGTCATCGAGGGCGCCGTCACCACCGAGGAGGCGGCCGAGACCGTGCGCGCCCTGCGAGAGCGCGCGGCCTGCGTCATCGCCATCGGGTCCTGCGCGGCCACCGGCGGCATTCCCGCCATGGCCGCGGGCGATTTGGCGTCCCACGTGGAAGCGGTCTACGGGGACGGGCTGCCTAAGGCCTGCGGCGTTCTGCGGGCCCCGGCCCCGGTGTCGGCCGTCATCGATGTGGACTTCACGGTGAGCTGCTGCCCCATCGACCCCTTCGAGTTCGTGCGCGTGCTGGACGCGGCCCTCTACGGCAGCAACCGGCTGGACGTTACCGCCACCCTCTGCGGCCAGTGCGCCCAGGGCGAGGGCGGCTGCCTCTACAAGCGCGGCCAGATGTGCCTGGGGCTCGTGACCCGCGCCGGCTGCGGGGCGAAGTGCCCCGGTCTCGGCCGGGCCTGCAACGGCTGCGCCGGTCTCTCGCCCGACGCCAACGTGACCGCGGCCCGCGCCTTCGCGGCCAGCCGCGGCTTCGCGCCCGGGCGCTTCGACGAGGCCCTGGAGATGTTCAACGCCGTGGCTCTGGCCCCGGCAGGGGAGGAGTAAGCCATGACCGCCACCCGCATCAGCGTCGATCACGTGGCCCGCGTGGAGGGCCACGGCGACATCCACGTCGTCATCGAGAACGGGGAAGTGACCACCTGCGAGATGGCCGTGGTGGAGCCGGCCCGGCTCTTCGAGTCCATGGTGGTGGGCCGCTCCTTCGAGGAGGTGCCCTACATCGCCTCCCGGGTCTGCGGCATCTGCTCGGCGAGCCACGTGGTCACCGATATCCGCGCCATCGAGGCCGTATTCGGCGTCGCGGTGACCGACCGCACCGAGGCCCTGCGGGAGCTGTTGGTCTACGGCTCCTACCTCCAGAACCACGCCACGCACCTGTTCGTGTTCGCCGCCCCGGACTTCCTCGGCCACAAGTCGGTGTTCCCCCTGGCCGATACGAACCCGGACCTTCTGGAGCGGGCCCTGGGGCTGAAGGCCCTGGGCAACGAGCTCTGCACGCTGGTGGGCGGCCGGTCCATCCATCCCATCACGGCGGTGGTGGGCGGCTTCACCCACGAGATCGAGGCGGCCGAGTACCGTCGCCTGGCCGAGGCCATGGACGCCTCCCGCGCCTTCGCCCTGGCCAGTGTCGATCTGTTCCGCGACTTCGATACCATCGCCCTTGAGACCGCCGGCGATATGCTCGCCATGGTGGCCCCGGGCGCCTACCCGGTGTGCACCTCCGATACGGCCCGCTTCGTGAGGGCCGGCTACGAGTTTGCGGCCGCTGCGGTGGAAGAGGAGATCGAGGAGTACCCCCAGGGCTCCTCGGCCGCCTTCCTCGCGCGGGCCCGGCGCACGGGCGCGCCCTATATGACCGCCGCGCTGGCCCGGGTGAACGCCAGTTGGGGTGCCCTGTGCAAGGACGCCCGCTACGCTGCCGCCAAGGCGGGGCTGCGGCCGCCGGAGTACAACCCCTTCGCCAACAACATCGCCCAGGCGGTGGAACTGGTGGACGTGCTCGACCGCTGCGCAGCCCTGTGCCGCCGCCTGGCCGCCGACGAGTTCGCGGGCGCAAGCGCGCCGGTGCCCTTCGCGGTGCGGGCCGGTGTGGGCACGGGCTTCACCGAGGCACCCCGCGGGGCCCTCTTCCACCGGCTGGAGCTCGATGGCGACGGCCGGGTGCGCCGCGCCTCCATCCTGACCCCCACGGCCCAGAACATCGCGAACCTGGAGGGGGATATGCGCCAGCTTGCCGAGAAGATGGTAGGGGAGGGCTACGACGGCGCCCTCATTCGCCTGGAGATCGAGAAACTCGTTCGCGCCTACGACCCGTGCCTCTCCTGCAGCGTGCACTAAGGACCGCGAAAATTGCCCTCTACCTGTGGAGTTTCCGCGCCTCTGGGGGGCCTGTGCTAAAATCTAAGGCTGACTGTAACCTATACGTTTTCCGAAGGGTTTGCCTGTATGTCATTCCTTGATATGTTCTCCAGTCTGACCGGCCAGATGTCCGCTGACATGGCCATCGACCTGGGGACTGCCAATACCCTCGTTGCCATTACCGGGGAGGGCATCGTCATCAACGAGCCCTCCGTCGTCGCCATAGAGAAGTCCACCCACCGCGTGCTCGCCGTCGGTCATGAGGCCAAGAACATGATCAACCACACGCCGGACGCCTTCTCGGCGGAGCATCCCCTGAAGGACGGCGTCATCGCCGACTACGACGTGACCGAGGCCATGCTGTCGGCCTTCATCAACAAGGCCTCCGAGCGGAAGTACCCCTGGCAGCCCAAGCCCCGCATCGTCATCTGCATCCCCTGCGGCGCCACCTCCGTGGAGAAGCGCGCCGTGTTCGAGGCCGCCATCCAGGCCGGCGCCCGCCAGGCCTACCTCATCGAGGAGCCCATGGCCGCCGCTATGGGCGCCGATCTGCCCGTGACCGAGCCCACCGGAAGCATGGTGGTGGACATCGGCGGCGGCACCACCGAGGTGGCCGTCATCTCGCTCGGCGGCATCGTGACCTCCTCCAGTCTGCGCTTGGCCGGCAACCGCCTCGACGAGGCCATCGCCATGCACCTGCGCGACCTTTTGGGCATCAAGATCGGCGAGCGCACGGCCGAGGTCATCAAGATCAAGATCGGCTCCATCCTGCCCTTCGAGGACGGCCGCGAGCGCGACATGATCATCTCGGGCCAGGACGTCTACACCGAGCAGCCCAAGGAAGTGACCATCCAGTCCGAGGACGTGCGCGCGGCCCTGCAGGCCCCCATCGAGGAGATGGTGCTGCACATCAAGGACACCTTCAAGAAGACCAATCCCGACCTGGCCAGCGATATCATCCAGAACGGTATCCTGCTCACGGGCGGCGGCGGCCTTCTGTCGGGCCTAGACCGCTACCTCACCGACAAGCTGGAGATTCCCGTGTGGGTGTCCGAGACGGCGCTCACCAACGTGGTGTCCGGCTGCCTGAAGGTGCTCGAGACGCCGACGGCCCTCAAGCAGACGCTCATGCGCTCCAAGTAAGGGCGACGCGCACCGCTCATGGCTCTCAATTTCCAGAATAACAGTCCCGCGCCCGTCGGACGGGTGCCGCTCATTCTCACCCTCGTGCTGGCCTTGGGGCTCGTGGGTGTCTATAGCGCCGAGGGCCCGGACGGCCCGATCCACCGGGTACAGTCCTTCGTTGAGGGGGCCGCCGCCCCGCTCCAGATGGCCGGCGTGCCCCTGGGCGAGGCGGTGGAGGCGGCCGAGGAGTCCAGCAGCGACAACGCTGCCTCCGAGGGTACTCTGACGGCCCTGCGGGAGCAGAACGAGCAGCTGGTGGCCCAGCTGACCTCCTCCGAGGAGATCCGCCTGGAGAACGAGCGCTTGCGCGGTCTTTTGAACCTCCGCGACATCTACGACATCCGGGGCGTGGCCGGTCGCGTCATCGGCCGCTCCACCGATGCCTGGAACCAGGACATCACCCTGGACGTGGGCTCCTCCTCGGGCGTGGAGACGGGGCTGACCGTCATGGGGCCGACCGGCGTGGTCGGCCAGGTCATCTCCGTGTCGGCGGGCTCCTGCCGCGTGCGCCTGCTCACCGACCCCCAGTCGGGGGCCGCGGCCATGATCCAGTCGAGCCGCGCCGAGGGCATCGTGCGCGGGTCCTTGGACGGCCTGCTGTACCTGGAGAACATCGGCGCCGACGTGAACATCCAGGTGGGCGACGTGGTGCTGACGAGCGGTCTGGGGGGCAGCTACACCCGCGGCCTGGTCATCGGCACCGTGGCCCGCGTGGAGGGCAGCGCCGGCAAGGACACCCGCAAGATCGTCGTGGCCCCCAACGGCTCGGTCTCCCTCATGGAGGAGGCCATCGTGGTGTTCAGCGCCGCCGAGGACGCTTCCGACCGCTCCATTCCCGCCCCGAGCGACCAGGCTCCGGCCGACGGCGCCGACAGCGCGGGCGAGGGCGGCCAGGACGCCGGCGACGGCACCGAGGGCGGCTCCGGCAGCACTGGTGATGGCGCCGAGGGCGGCTCCGGCGACAGCGGCCCCGACGATGCCGCGGGCGGGGAGGGGGATGCCTGATGGAGCTGACCCGCGAGACCGTGACGGCCCTCATCGGCGCCGTCCTGGCCGTGCTGCTGCAGATCATCGTGGCCCCGGCCATCGCCCTGTTCGCCGCCGTGCCCAATTTCATCGTGGCCTTCTGCCTCGTGCGCTCCGTGGCCACCCCCGGCCACGCGGGTCCCGTCGTTCCCTTCGTCTGCGGCCTCATCTTCGATCTGGTGGGCGGGGGCCCGGTGGGGGCCATGGCCTTCGTGCTCGTGCTGGTAACATTTCTCGCTTCCCGGCTCTATCTCGCCCTGGACAACGATACCCTGTTCATGCCGGTGGCGATTCTTTTGGCCTCCACGGTTCTCGCGGAGGTGCTCTACGGCATCGCCGTCGTGGCGAGCGGCGGGGGCGTCTCCCTCGGCGAGGCCTTCCTGTACCGCACGCTGCCCTGCATGCTCTACGATTGCGTCATCGGCCTTCTGCTGTACCCGATCGCCATCCGCGTGATGGTCGGCAAGCCCTTGGGTCAACCGGGGACGCCGGTTCTGCGCTAGAAAGGGGGCGCCCGTGCTCCTTGCCATTATCGTGGCCGTGCTCGCGGCCGTTATCGCCATTGTGGTCATCGCCGCCGCCCTCGCCGTGAAGGCGAATCGCTCCACCCCTTCGGTGGGCGCCACCAAGGGGGTCAGCCAGCTGGACACCGTCGGCGTGGGCACCTCGCCCTTCGAGCGGCGCACCTCGGCCCGGGCCGCCCGGGACGGGGAGGTGACCGTGGGCTCCTCGGAGGATCCCGCGGCCGCCAAGAAGCCCTCCGACGGCCTCGGCACCCGGTTCGCGGCCGTGGGGGCCCTGGCAGCGGGCATCTTCGCCGTGCTGGCCTCGAAGCTGTGGACCATGCAGATCCTCGGCAACTCCGAGTACGCCAACGCCGCCGAGCAGAACCTCTACACCACGGTGAAGACCCCGGCCCCCCGCGGCTGCATCTACGACGCCAACGGGGTGCCCCTGGCCGTGAACCGCCCCGCCCAGGCCGTGCTGGCCGATCCGGAGGTGGCGGACAACCGCGATGTGGTGCGCCGCCTGTCCACGGTGCTCGGGGTGCCGGTGAACGTGCTGTTCCAGCGCATCAAGGACGCGAGCGGGGGAGCCCAGAGCCTGCGCGTGCTCGGCCAGGACGTGCGCCTGCGCGACGTGGCCTTCATCGCCGAGCATGCCGACGCCTTCCCCGGCGTCACCGTGGAGGAGCGCTCCCTGCGCGAGTACCCCTACGGGGCCCTGGCGGCCCACGTGCTCGGCTACACGAGCAACGTGACCCCCGAGATCATGGAGAACAAGACCGAGGGTCGCGAGATCCTCTCCATCGACACCGTGGGCACGGCCGGCGTGGAGGCCACCTACGACTCCTACCTGGCCGGCGAGCACGGCGAGAGCAAGGTGATGGTGGACGCCAACGGCCGGCGCATCTCGGTCATGAGCAACATCGACGACTCCAAGGGCAGCGACGTGTACCTCACCATCGATGCCCGGGCCCAGTACGTGGCCGATCGGGCCCTCGCCGACCTCATCGCCCCGCGCGAGGGCGTCATCGGCACCGGCAAGGGCTGCAAGGGGGCCGTGGTGGCCCTCGACGTGACCGACGGCTCGGTGGTGGTGATGTCGAGCTTCCCCACCTTCGATCCCACGAACTTCACTGGCGCCTTCTCCCAGGACCTCATGGACAAGTACAACAGCGAGGAGGCCTACGCGCCGCTCAATAACAACGTGGTGTCGGGCCAGTTCATGGCCGCCTCCACCTTCAAGGCCTTCACGTCCCTGGCGGGTCTGGAGTACGGGTTCGCCTCGGAGAGCAGCTCCTGGAACTGCACCGGCGAGTGGGACGGCTTCGACACCGGTGTGGTGCAGAAATGCTGGAACCACGCCGGCCACGGCACCCTGGACCTCTACGGCGGCATCGTGAACTCCTGCGACACCGTCTTCTACGAGATCGGCAAGGCCTTCTACGACCACGGGCCCGAGGGATCCGGCGATCTGCCCGACACGGCGCTCCAGGAGTACATCGAGCAGTTCGGCTTCGGCGAGCGCACGGGGGTCGATCTGGGGGGCGAGGCCGTGGGCCTCATCCCGACGCCGGCCTGGAAGGCCGAGCACTGGCGCAACGTGCCCTCCGAGGCCGTCTGGCGCGGCGGCGACTACACCAACATGATCATCGGCCAGGGCGACGTGCTCGTCACGCCGCTGCAGATCGCCTGCGCCTACGCCGGCGTGGCCACGGGCACCATCATGCGCCCGCACCTGCTGAAGGAGGTGCGCAACAGCGCCGGGGAGACCGTCGTCACCTTCGAGCCGGAAGTGAGCCGCACGCCTCAGGTGACCGAGGCGCACCTGACCTACGTGCGCAACGCCCTCCACGATATGGTGCGCGAGTCCCACTCCGTGGCCCCTCTGTTCGAGGAGGCGGGCATCGACGCGGCGGGCAAGTCGGGTACCGGCGAGAAGCAGGATCAGAACGATACGGCCTGGTTCGTGGCCTACGCCCCCTTCGACGATCCCAAGTACGTGGTGGCCTGCGTCGTGGAGCAGGGCGGCGGCGGCTCGGACACGGCCGCCCCGGTGGTGGCCGAGGTCATGGCCGAGCTCATGGCCGATGCCGCCGGCACCTCCACGGTGACCATCGAGCGCGTGGCCGGTTCGCCGGGCGAGTCTGTGGAGATCGCCGTGGACTCCGGCGGCCGCGAGGACTAGGAGGGTTCGTGGCAGAGCTTCCCCAGATACATTCCGTGCACAAGAGCCAGCGGGCCCTAGATTCCCGCGGCTCCCATCGTTCCCCCGGCCGTCCCGAGCGGCCGCCGTTGGTCGCGCTCGTGAACTGGCCCTTCTTGCTGGTCGTCGCGCTCGTGGTCAGCTACGGCCTTTTGGTGTGCTGGTCGGCGGTGCAGGGCGATGCCGACTACAGCTTCAACCGGCAGCTGGCCGGCGTGGGGGCAGGCCTCGTCATCATGACCGTGCTGTGGCGCTTCGACTACCGCCGTTTGGCCAACATGACCACGGCCCTACTCGTCATCAACGTGGTGCTCATCCTGCTGCCCCACGTGCCGGGCCTCGGCACCACGGCGGGCATGGGCGCCCGCTCCTGGATCAAGATCGGCATGCAGGTGCAGCCCGGCGAGTTCGCGAAGGTGACCGTGGTGCTGTTCGCCGCGAGCCTTTTGGCCCGCTACCAGGGCACCCTGGACGATTGGCGCGAGTACTGCAAGGTCTTGGGCCTGCTGCTCGTGCCCTTCGCCTGCATCATGACCCAGCCCGACCTGGGCACGGGCCTGGTGTATATGGCCATCTCGGCGGTGGTGCTCGTCATGGGCGGCGCCAAGGCCCGCTACCTGCTGCTCACCGTGGTGGCCGGCGTGGCCGCCATCGCGGCGGTGTTCGCCGTGGACGAGCTGCTGAAGTACCAGTTGGACGACGGCACCTGGGAGTACCGCCTGCTGAAGAACTACCAGCGCGGCCGCCTGCTCGTCTTCCTGAACCCCGAGGCCGACCTGTCCGGCGACGGCTACAACCTGGCCCAGGCCAAGATCGCCATCGGATCCGGGGGCCTGTTCGGCAAGGGCCTCTTGAACGCCACCCAGTCGACCCACGGCTTTCTGCCCGAGGCCCCCACGGACTTCATCTTCTGCGTGCTGGCCGAGGAGCTCGGCTTCATGGGCGTGGTGCTCCTCATCGCCCTGTACGCCGCCCTCATCGCCATCTGCCTATCCATCGCCCGGGCCGCCGACGACCTCTTCGGCATGCTCATCGTCATGGGCGTGGTCGGCATGTGGCTGTTCCAGATTCTCGAGAACATCGGCATGGACGTGGGGCTCATGCCCATCACGGGCATCCCGCTGCCGTTCGTGAGCTACGGCTCGTCGTTCATGGTCGTCAATTTCGCGCTCATCGGGCTCATCGGCTCGGTGTGGTCCCATCGCTCGATTCAAGGAAGGAAGGCCGCGTAAATGAACCTGCCCCTCGACATTCCCGCGCTCATCAGCGCCGCCACCGACATCGACGCCGCCCGCAACACGCCCCTGGCCGTGTCCGTCTGTCTGGACGAGACGGCCCCCGGAGACGTGGTGGGCCACGTGCGCAGCGCCTTCGCGAGCGCCGGCGCCCGCACCCGGGTCACCCTGGGCTACCTGGAGGAGGGCGTCGCCCCCGAGCCCTACGGGGCCGACGACATGGCCGTGATCGTGGCGGGGGCGAGCCCCTCCATCGGCGCGGCCGCCGCCCATATCCGCGCTGCGGGCATTCCGGTCATGGTGGTGGCCACGGCCCCGGCCGCGGTGGCCCGCGCCGCCGAGGCGGCCGGGTTCCCCATTCCCGAGGGGGATCTGGTGGCCCCCTACATGACCGATCCCACTCCCTTGGGCGATGCCGCTGCCACGCTGTCGCGGCGCCTGACCGCCGGGGGCACCGAGGCTCGCGCCGCCGAGGCGCCGGCTGCCCTCGAGGCCTTGGAGCACGCGGTGCCCGTGGAGGAGGAGCCGGCGGGCGCGGAGCCCATCGACCTGGACGAGGAGGCCGCCGCGACGCTGGACCGGCGCATGGGGGAGTGGATCATCGCCGCCTGCCGCGACAAGAAGCTCGCCTTCGCCCTGGCCTTCCCCTTCGTGCGCCGGCCGCTGTCCCTGGACGCGGTGCGGGCCACGGCCATTCAGAACGCCGGCGTGGGCGTGGTGGTGTTCATTCCCGGGGCCGACATGCCCATCATGACCCTGAACCAGGCGAAGATGCTCCTGCAGATCGCCGCGGCCTACGGCCAGCCCCTGTCGGCCGAGCGCATCAAGGAGCTGGCCGCCGTGGTGGGCGGGGCCTTCCTGTTCCGCAACATCGCGCGCACCGCTGTGGGTGTGGTGCCGGTGCTCGGCTGGGCCATCAAGGGGGCCGTGGGATTCGCCGGCACCGAGGCCATGGGCCGGGCCGCCATCGAGTACTTCGAGGCCGGCGGCGATATCGTGGGCGTGGCCAACGTGGTGCAGAAGGCCTGCGACGAGGCCGTGGAGGCCACGGGCAAGGCGGCGGCCACCCCGGCCGGCCGCAAGGTGGTGGACGTGGCCAAGGGGGCTGGCGCCACGGCGTTTCGCGCCCTGCGCGGGAAGAACGGAAAGGGAGCCCATGGCAAGAACTAACCTCTGGCCCCGGGTGGAGCCGCTGCTCGCCTCCATCGAGCGGCCGGCCCGCTATCTGAACCACGAGTGGGGCTGCGTCGTGAAGGACGACGCCCCCTTCCAATTCTGCATGATCTACCCGGACACCTACGAGCTGGGCCAGGCGAACCAGGCCGTGCGCATCCTGGTGAACGCCGTGAACGCCACCGAGGGCATGGGGGCCGAGCGGGCCTTCCTGCCGGCCGTGGACATGGCCGACCTCATGCGCGATGCGGGCGTGCCGCTGTTCTCCCTGGAGAGCTGCGCCCCGGTGGCCGAGTTCGACGCGGTGGGCATCACCCTGCCCCACGAGCTGGCGGCCACCAACATCCTGGAGACGCTGGACCTGGCCGGCATCCCGTTGCACAGCGACGAGCGAGCCGAAGAGGACCCCATCGTGCTGGCCGGCGGTCCCTGTGCCTACAACCCCGAGCCCTACGCCCCCTTCTTCGACGTGATCCTGGTGGGCGAGGGGGAGGAGCAGCTGCCCGAGGCGCTGTCCCTCATCCGGACGTTGCGGGCCGAGGGCGCCCCGCGGGCTGATATTCTGCGGGCCCTGGCCCGGGAGGTGGGCGGCGCCTACGTGCCGAGCCTGTACCGCTGGCGCGACGAGGCCGAGGCCCAAGCGGCCGGCAGCTGGGTGGAGCCCCTGTTCGACGACGTGCCGCCCGTGGTGGACAAGCGGGTGTTCGAGGGTTTCGCCACCTCCGACGCCTACGAGCCCATGGTGGTGCCCTACACCGAGGTGGTGCACGACCGTCTGAACGTGGAGGTGCTGCGCGGGTGCGCCCGGGGCTGCCGCTTCTGCCAGGCCGGCATGATGTACCGTCCCGTGCGCGAGCGGTCGGCCGACAACATCGTGAGCGCCGTGGTGCGGGGCCTGGCCGACACCGGCTACGACGAGGTGAGCCTCACCTCGCTGTCCTCCACGGACCACTCCCAGATCGCCGAGATCCTCACCCGGGTGAACGGGGCCTGCGCCGGCACCGGCGTGCGCGTGAGCGTGCCCTCCCAGCGCCTGGACGCCTTCGGGGTGGAGATGGCCGAGCTGGTGGCGGGCCAGAAGAAGGGCGGCCTCACCTTCGCGCCCGAGGCCGGCACCCAGCGGCTGCGCGACGTCATCAACAAGAACGTGACTGAGGACGACCTGTTCAGTGCCATTGACGCGGCCTTCGCCGCCGGTTGGCGCCGCTGCAAGCTGTACTTCATGGTGGGCCTGCCCACGGAGACCGACGACGACATCAAGGGCATCGCGAGCCTGGCCCAACGGGCCTACGACCGCGCCAAGGCCGCCGTGCCCCCCGAGCAGCGGGGCAGCGTGCGCATGAGCGTGTCGTGCGCTGTGTTCGTGCCCAAGGCCCAGACCCCCTTCCAGTGGGACGGCCAGATCTCCCCGGAGGAGACCCTGCGCCGCGTGGGGCTTTTGAAGCGCTCGGTGAAGTACAAGGCCGTGGACGTGCACTACCACGATCCGGCCACCTCCTTCGTGGAGGCGGTCATGAGCCGCGGCGGCCGCGAGGTGGCCGCCTGGGTGGAGGAGGCGTGGCGCCGCGGCGCCCGCTTCGACGCCTGGACCGAGCACTTCAACGGCGAGGCGTGGACGGGCGCGGCCGAGGCGCTGGGCATCGACCCGGCGGCCGTGGCCCAAGCCGACTTCGCCACCGACTACGTGCTGCCCTGGAACCACATCACCGCCGCCGTGTCGCCCCGCTTCCTGGCCCGCGAGCGCGCCCGGGCCGCCGAGGGCGTCACCACGCCGGACTGCACCTTCGAGCAGTGCTCGGCCTGCGGCGCCTGCCCCACCTTGGGCGCCGACATCCAGCTTCAGGAGGAGCGCCCGGCAACGGCGGGGGAGAGCGGCGTCGCCGCGAACCCCTACCGTACCGTGAGGGCCACGGGTCCGGTGGCCGTTGGGGCGCCCTCCGCGCCAGAGGCAGTGGCTGGGGCGGCCTCGGAGCCGGAGGCGGCGGCCGAGGTGCCCGAGGCTCTGCACGACCCCGAGCGCGGGCCGCGGGGCGAAGGCGAAGGATCTTCCGAAGAGGAGGCGATGGCGTAATGGCCGATCCCCGTTTGTTCCGCCTGCGCGTGACCTTCCGCGAGACGGGCCGTCTGGCCCTGCTGTCCCATCTGGAAGTGGCCCGGGCCCTTGAGCGGGCCGTGCGCCGCGCAGGGCTGCCCTATGCCGTGAGCCAGGGCTTCTCGCCCCACATGCGCATCGCCTTCGGCGCGGCCCTGCCCGTGGGAGTGGGGGGCACCGCCGAGTTCTTCGACCTGTTCCTGACCGACTACGTGGCCCCCGACAAGGCCCTGGCGGCCCTTCAAGAGGCGAGCCCCGCCGATCTGTACCCCACGGCGGCCCGCTATATCGAGCACAAGGACCCGGCGGCCTCCGTGGCCTGCCCCGTGAGCACCTACGAGGTGGAGCTCTCCGAGGCGCCGCGGGCCCTCGTGGTGCCCGAGGCCGTGACCGTGGTGCGCAAGAAGAAGGAGAAGACCCTCGCGGTGGCCGATTACCTGGTGGGCCCGGTGGCCCACCAGGGCGCGCGGGTGACCTTCACCCTCGTGTCGAAGCCCACGGGCAGCCTGCGGGCCGACGCCTTCGCCCGCGAGCTCCTGGCCGCCACCGTGGCCGCGGGCCACGGGGCCGAGGGTCTGCACCCGACGAGCTTCCTGCGCGTGGAACAGCGGGCCGAATAGGGGTATCATAGGCCCGTCAGAGAGAAAGGAACCCCCATGGACGATTGCCTGTTCTGCAAGATCGTCGCCGGCGACATCCCGTCGGCCAAGGTGTACGAGGACGATATCTGCTACGCCTTCGACGACATCGAGCCCGAGGCGCCGGTGCACACCCTCATCGTGCCGAAGGTGCACTACGACAACCTGGCCGCCGGCGTGCCGGCCGAGGTCATCGGCCACATGATGAGCGTCGTGCCCGAGGTGGCGCGCCTCAAGGGCGTCGGCGAGAGCGGCTACCGCACCGTGGTGAACACCGGCCCCGATTCCGCCGCCACGGTGGGGCACCTGCACATCCACGTGCTCGGCGGCACCAAGATGGGCCGCTTCACCTTCGAGGGAAGCCTGCGCGAGGCCTAGGAGAACAGCCCTTTTGCCGCTTGCCCAAAATTTTTCGGAAATAGGGCTTGCGCTCAAATGGCGTTGTGCGTATACTATACGGGCTGCTTGAGACGGGGTGTTAGCTCAGTTGGTTAGAGCGCCGGCCTGTCACGTCGGAGGTCGCGAGTTCGAGTCTCGTACATCCCGCCATTTTCTCAAGGGCACACCGTTCGGGGTGTTAGCTCAGTTGGTTAGAGCGCCGGCCTGTCACGTCGGAGGTCGCGAGTTCGAGTCTCGTACATCCCGCCATTTTGAATTGAAAGGCCAGTAGTGATACTGGCCTTTTTGCTAAGGATCAGCATGGATGCCTACGGCTTGAGAGAAGAAGTAACCGCATTCATCGCCGAGCAGGCGAGGGAATGCGGGATCGAAAAAGTTATCCTCTTCGGCTCTCGCGCATCCGGCCGTTTCTCCGAGAAGAGCGATATCGATCTCGCTGTCTACGGCACATCTTTCGACTGCTATGTCGGGCTTCTGGAGGAGAGCTGTCCGACGTTGCTGACCTTCGATTTCATCGATATGTCCCAAGAGGTGGGCGAAGGACTGCGGGAGCGCATCGCGCAAGAAGGGGTCGTTCTCTATGAAGTATGCGAACTATAAGGCGAACCTGAACGTGCTGCGGCAAGCTCCTGAGCAGGACTTGCGAAACGAGTTTGTCCTCAGCGGTATCATCGATAAGTTCGCGATGCAATTCGAGCTCTCCTGGAAGCTGTTGCGCAAGACCCTTGAGTATGAAGGCAGACTGGATGCGGCTACGGGGTCTCCGCGGGGTATCCTCAAGGCGGCCTATGATGCGTATGATTTTATCGATGAGGGTCTCTGGCTGCGCATGCTCGATGATCGCAATGCGGCTGAACATGTTTACGACGCGATGCTTGCCCGGCGCCTCGCCGACGACATCATCGGCTCCTACATCGTCGCTTTCGACGACCTGCTCGCCAACCTCGAGAGCCTCTACCCGGTCGAGCTGCTCGAGACATTCTAGCCGAGCGGAGGGTTCCGCCGGAGGGGACGGGAAAGCCGTATGCCGTATGACAATGAATATTTCGATAACCTCTCAGGTGCGATTTACATACAACAGTCTTCTGATGGAAGTGTGATGTGACGCTCATTGGCGACTTCAGCCCGTGCATGACGTCAAGCGTTGTTTCTGGCTTCTTTCTTCAAGCGACCAAGCCATGAAAATAGGGCTGTTGTTAAGTTTGCCGTGTGCAGGTAAGACGAAGCCTCAATGAGATATTACAACACCAACGTAGTACTTTGTGTCATACAATGAACTCGAATAATGTTAGTTTTCTTTGGTTCGAGTGGTGTAGGGAAACGGGGTTCAATAATGGTCAGATTGGGTAATGACGAGGTTGTCTTGCTTCAAGTGGATGATGTGATTTTCCACTCTGATAGCAAGGGCGTATTCGACGTATCCTCCCATAGCGGATCTCTCACTCTGACCAACAAGAGAGAGTTGTCTTCTCTTACTCTGTGGGGCTAATAAAGAAGACTGAAGAAACAATTGAAATCGGTCTTGAAGATATTAAAATTTTCGAGGGTGTACTTCAGTTTAGGCCGACCGTTCGCAAAGAAAAGGTGGGGTACGTCTCTCTTGTCGCATACCTCAATAATAAGGAATATGAGTTTGATTTTCTCCAAAAAGACAAGAAGAAGATGTTGCTCTTTGCTAACGAGACCAACAAAGCCGTTACGGGAATGTGTGATTATTGGACGATAGAGGATATTGGAGGAAAAAGTATTTCGAAGACTCTTCGCGGGGCCACTGGGACTGCAGCGCCTGTTATTTCTGACTTGGCGGACGTGGCAAAGCCGTTTGTGCCTATTGCAGATGCTGTCATTAGTTCGAAGGCGAAAGCTGCGACTGGGGTAACTGGGGCATTGGGAGCTGTAGTTAGTGCGGCTATAAGCAAAAACAGTGGTGTTCCTAAATCCACCCTACCAGACGTTGTTGCAATCGAAGAGACAAACGAGCGAGTTTTGGGGGCTTTCGCGTCTTTAGATGAGCAAATCGAAGCTTTGCAGAAGCTAAAAGAACTCTGTGATGCAGGTATTCTCACTGACGAAGAGTTTCTGGCAAAAAAGAAGCAAATCATGGGGCTATAGTGGCTTTATGAGTATCAAAGGGTGATTCGCTCGACGCGAGATCAATGCGGCACCTATTTGGGCGGCATGGATGCCAGAAGAGCCGTTTCTTTTGATGTAGCCGTTGCGTCCCTATGAAGCCTATGATAAAAATGCTTCGGCGGCTGGATAAGCTACCTCCAAGCGCCGGGGGCTTATCCCCTAGCAACTTTTTACTAGGCGGTGCGCCTTGCCAGAACTATCGATCTTCGTAGATGAAAGCGAAGACAAGTGTATGCGCGCACATTATTTTATCCTGGCCCTTGTTCTTCACGTCGGAGGTCGCGAGTTCGAGTCTCGTACATCCCGCCATCGAATGTAAAACCGCCGTCCTTCGGGATGGCGGTTTTTTGCATATTAGCCCAGCTAAAACCATGGGGGAGAAGGCAGGCCGGGTGCCTCGTGCTTGCTTCTCAGCCCCCTTGGGCTTACGTCCGTAACGACCCCGCCGACTGGGGCATTGTAGCAGCCTATGCGGGGATGCTATGGGGAAGGCCGGAGAAGGGGGAGGGAGCTCTGCGGAGTTTGTGGCCGTGGTGGGGACGGAGCCCTTCGCGGCAAACTTCCCTCGGGAGGCTCAGGAGTTCAGCTCGGCCTCGGCGGTGTAGGTGAAGTAGCCCTCGGGGATGCGCTCGCGCACGAAGTCGGCGAAGGCCCGGGCCTCGTCGGAGCGCGGGGCGCCGGAGGGCCAGGTGAGCGAGACCGGGTACCACATGGTGTCGGTGGCCACCTTGAAGCGGACGATGCCCGGCTCGTGGCGGTAGCGGTTCGCGATGCACTCGGGCAGGGTGGCCCAGCCGAGTCCGGCCCGCACCCCCTCCACCATGGCCTCATGGGTATCGAAGCAGGCCACCATGTTGTGCTCCCGCAGGGAGATGCCGTAGCGCTCGCGGAAGTGGCGGTTTCCCACCATGTGGCGGCCGGAGTGCCACTCGTAGACGATCATGGGCCATTTCAGCAGCGTGTCCACCGGCACCGGGGTCAGAAACTGGTTGTAGGGGGCCTTGTCCGGAGCCAGGAACACGAGCTTCTTATAGCCGAGCACCTCGCTGATGATGCCCGGCTCCATGGGCTGGTTCTCCAGAATGGCGAAGTCCAGCTCGCCGTCCTTCAGCTTCTGCACGAGCTCGGGCTCGTAGCCGGCGTCCAGGTGCACCCGGGCGCCGGGCGCCTCTTCCAGATAGGCGGCCACGAGCTGCGGCAGCAAGCTCACCCCGTCGGCGAAGCTCATGCCCACGGTCACGTTGGCGGGGAAGTGCTCGTCGATGGCGGCGATCTGGGAGGCGAGCACCCGTTCCATATCGGCCACGTTCTGGGCGAACTTCACAACGACCTTGCCGGCCTGGGTGAGGGAGATGCCCGTGGAGGTGCGGTTGATGAGCTGAGTGCCGAACTGCTTCTCAATGGTGGCGATCTTCTGGGAGAGTCCCGGGCGGGACATATAGAGCTGATTCGCCGCCTGGGAGAGGCTCTTGGCCTTGGAGAGAACGAGCAGGACCTCAACGTCATTGAATAGCATGCTGCTCCCCTCTTGGATGGAAGGAACCGCCAGAGCGATGCCGCGCGGGGCGAACAGAGCTACCGAAAGCGGGGACAGCGCGGACCCGTTCGCTGCGTGCCGAATCGCTCGCGGACCGCGGGCGAATACGCATATGCCCTAGATTAAACAATGCTCACCAGGGGTTAGTCCAGGGTATTCGCCCAAATCGGTGAAGTTCTTTTTACCTGCTGCTGTAAGGAATTGCTCCATGAACGGTTTGCTTTACAGCTCCTGTAAGGAAGTGGAGCGGCGAATTGGTGACTGACGCGGTAGCGATAAGGGCCGACTCCCTATGATCTAACCACAAGGGGGAAGTCCCTATCCGCAGGGTGTGCGCGAGACGGCGGGGCGGGGCGACCCTGGAATCCGAGAGGAAGAAGAGGAGGAATCGATGGACAAACAAGGGATCATCGAGGCCAGTCGCAAGCGTCGCGAAGGTGAGCGCATCTTCTACACGTCCTGCCCGGCCAACGGCTGTTGGGACTCGGCCTGCGTGCTGAAGTGCCACGTGAAGGACGAGAAGCTCATCGCCGTTGAGCCCGACGACTCTGTCAACCCCAACGACAGCCGCGAGGATTGCGGCTGGGAGAACACCTGGAAGGGCAACGTGCAGATGCGCCCCTGTGCCATGGGCCATTCCTGGAAGAAGGAGCTCCATGCCGACACGCGCCTTCTGCATCCCATGAAGCGCGTGGGCGAAAAGGGCCCCGGCCGCGGCTACTTCGTGCAGATCAGCTGGGAAGAGGCGCTCGACACCATTGCCGAGAAGATGAAGGAGATCAAGGAGAAGTACGGCCCCTACGGCATCTTCCACTCCCAGTACCCCTCCTTCGAGAAGAACGGCTTCCCGCTGGCTCCCTGGTGGGAGGCGGGCTTCGGCGCTTGGGGCGAGCACTCCACGTCGGGTCATGCCGCTGGCGAGATGCTGCACCTCGGCGTCGACCTGACGAAGGTCACGCGCGGTCTGCAGAACGCCATGCCCGGCTTCGAGGCGCCCGATCTGTTCAACTCCAAGCTCTTTATCATGTGGGGCATGGATCCGGTGGTCGCCTGGTTCGGCCCGACGTCCTACTACATGCACCTGGCCCACGAGTACGGCTGCAAGACCATCGTCATCGATCCGCGCTACACGCAGTCGGCCGAGCTTCTGGCCGATCAGTGGATTCCGATTCGCCCCGGCACCGACCTGGCCATGATGCTGGCCGTGGCGCAGGTGCTCTTCGAGGAGGATCTGGTCGATCACGAGTTCATCGACGAGTGGGTCGACGCGGAAGGCTATGAGGAATGGCGCGCCTACGTGATGGGCGAGGGCGAAGACGGTATCAAGAAGACGCCGGAGTGGGCCGCCCCCATCACCGCTGTGCCCGCCGACACCATCCGCGAGTTTGCCCGCCTGTACGGCACCGAGAAGCCGGTGCACCTCCAGTACTTCTACTCCTGCGCGAAGCGCCACATGGGCGACTATTCGGCGTCGGCGTCGATGCTCTTGCAGGCCATGACCGGCAACATCGCCTGCCACGGCGGCTGCGAGTCGGGCGCTTGCCTGCCCACGCCCGGCCGTGTGCCCGCCCCGCGCGCCGATTTCGGCCGCAATCCGGGCGATTACCAGGTGCCGGTGCTGTTCAACAACAACTGCCTCACCGAGATCCTGGCCCGCCAGGACGACTACTGGAGCGGTAAGATCAGCGAGGAGGAGTTCCGCCATCTCATCGGAAGCCCCACCAACGAGAGCCCGCTGCCGAATATCCAGATGATCATCTTCGAGAACAACTACGGCAACAACCACTCCAATGTGAACAAGCGCTTCGCCGGCATGGCGGGCACGGAGTTCAACTGGGGCTTCCAGTGGCACATGAACCAGCCCACCGCCGAGCTGTGCGACATCATCCTGCCGGCCCCTGTGTGGCAGTTCGAGGGCATGGACGAGTACATGTACGGCCACCAGCGCTTCGTGAGCGGCCCCAATGGCATGCGCAACTACTTCACCTTCTGCGGCCGCGGCCTGGACTTCCCGGGCGAGGTGCGCTCCAAGGAATGGGTGTGGACCGAGATCGCCAAGCGCCTCGGCGACGAGGTGGTGGAGGGCTACAACCCCCGCATGAAGGACGTGCCGGTGGAGCAGTGGGTCGACGCCCAGGAGGCCATCTACAAGGAGGCTTTCGAGAAATGGGCCGACAACGCCACCATCATGGCCTACCTCGGCTACGACCATCGCCCCACTTGGGAGGAGTTCAACGCCAAACCGGTCATCCGCACCGAGATCGATGAGCCCTACTACCCGTTCAAGTCGGCGCTCGACAAGGGCGAGAGCCCGTTCGGCACCCCCACGAAGAAGATCGAGTTCGCCTCGAACTTCGTGAAGACCCACGATATGACCGAGAGCCGTTGGCGCGGTCGCATCGATCCGATGCCGGTGTGGAGCCCGAGCTACGTGGAAGGCGACATCTCCACTGCCTCCAACGACGGCTTCTACAACCCGAAGGTGAAGAAGTACCCGCTCTCCCTCGTGACCCCGGTGTCGGTGTACCGCCAGCATTCCAGCAACGACAACAACCCCTTCATGCGCGAGGACGTCTATCGCCACGCCGTGTGGATCTCCGGCGTGGACGCCAAGGCCCGCGGCATCAAGGACGGCGACATCTGCCGCGTGTACAGCGATCGGGGCGAGACGGTGCTGACCGCCTACGTCACCAACCGCTGCATGCCGGGCACCGCTGCCGTGCACCATGGCGGCTGGTACCAGACCAACGGCGAGACGTCCGAGATGAACGTGTTCGGCCAGGATATGCGCGGTACCCCCAACATCCTGCTCGACGACGGGCACCTGCCCCACATCCTGGGCGCGCTCATCATCGCCGGTCTCGTCGAGGTTGAGAAGATCGCCGACGGCGACGCCGAGGGCTTCGGCGGCGAGGCCGAGCGCGGCGGCGCCCGCGGTGCGTCGGTGGCCGTGGCATGCCGCGACCGCCTCGCCCGTGCCCAGGGCGACCGCGACGCCGCGGCCGTGGCCCTGGAGGCGGCTTGCGCCCGGGCCGAGGCGGCCGAAGAGGCTGCCGCCATCGGAGCCGATCCCGTGACCGCCGTTGAGAACGCCTAGCCGATTGCATCCGAGAGGAGGAACTATGACCCAGTACGGATTCTTTTTCGATATGAACCGCTGCTACGCCTGCCAGGCCTGCAGCATCGCCTGCAAGGACTGGAACGATATTGATCCCGGCGCCGAGAAGTGGATGACCGTCTACGAGTGGGAGTCGGGCACGTTCCCGGCCATCCGTCTTCACTCGCTGGCGTTCTCCTGCGCCCATTGCGAGAACCCCGCCTGCGTGGCGGTGTGCGAGAGCGGCGCCCTGTACAAGGAGGACGAGTTCGGGGCCGTTCTGGTGGACCAGGACAAGTGCACCGGCTGCCGTAAGTGCTACGACGCGTGCCCCTATGGCGCGCCGAAGTTCGCGACCGATGAGCCGACGGCCAAGATGAGCAAGTGCACCATGTGCGTCGACCGCCTGTCCGAGGGCATGCAGCCGGCCTGCACCATGAGCTGCCCTCTGCGCGCCTTCGACTTCGGCCCGCTTGATGCGCTCATCGAGAAGTACGGCGATGTGCGCTACTGCGAGGGCATGCCCGCGCCGGATGCCACCAACCCGGCCTTCATCATCTGGAACCCCCGCGAGAAGACCCCGCTGCTTCCCTACGATGTGGACGAGGCCATCGCGCTCAACCAGCAGCGCGGCGACTTGGGCACCATGTTCGAAAGCGAAGAGGATCTGAAGGTCTTCGACGAGGGCACCATCGGCCGCGACGAGCTGAAGATGAAGCACGGCTCCGTCATCGAGCTCATGCGCGCCACGCGCAACGACATGGCGTAGGAGACACCGACGTCGTTCGTGCGACAAAGCCAACTCGGGCGGCGGCCCGTGCTTGCACCCCGCCGCCCTTTTGCTGTCGTCTACGTTTACTTCCGGGTGTGGAGGACCTGCAAGTGAACTTAGGGGAAATCGTTCGTTAATTTGAAAGGGGAAAGAAATGGAGTGGATCGGAGTTATCGGCATCGTCGCCGGTCTCGTCTTCTTCGTCATCGCGGCCATGCGCGGCTGGAACGTGCTCATCACGTCCATCGTCACGGCCATCGTCATCGCGCTCACCAACGGCATGGACATCATGAATACCATGGTGGGCACCGAAACATCCTACGCCACCGGCTTGGCCGGCTTCATCCGCGGCAACTTGATGATCTTCATGGGCGGCGCCATCATGGGCGAGTTCATGGACAAGTCGGGCGCCGCCAAGGCCATCGCCCAGGCCATCATGGCCAAGGTGGGAACGAAGAGCCCGTACTTCGTGCTGCTGGGCATTTCGGCTGTGGGCGCTCTGCTCACCTATGCCGGCATCTCGATGTTCGTGGCCATGTTCGCCCTCATCCCGCTGGCCCGCCCGATGTTCCGCGAGTGCAACATCCCGTGGCACCTGTTCTGCGCCGCGTGGACCCTGGGCGCCTGCTCGTTCACCATGGCCATGATCCCCGGCGTGCCGGCCGTGGCCTGGATCAACGCCGCCAACGGTTGCGGCGTGTCGCTCACCGCCGCCCCCATCATGGGCATCGTGGGCTCCATCATCGCCATTGCGGTGAGCTGCGTCTACATCAAGTTCGCCCTGAAGCGCGCTGAGGCCAAAGGCGAGCACTTCGTGGCCGACGCCGACGATGTGGCCGTGGAAGAGGATAAGAACATCCCGAGCGTGGGTCTGGCCCTGCTGCCGCTCATCATTCTGATCGCCGTCATCATCGGCCTCTCCGCCACCGGCATGAAGAACGTCGTGTACATCGGCATGCTGGCCGGCATCATCGCCTCTATCGCCTGCTTCTTCAAGTACGTGCCCTCCATCCGCGACGCGCTCGGCAAGGGTGCCGTGGCCGGCGTGGGCCCGGCCGTGTTCACCTCTGCTGCGGTGGGCGTGGGCACGGTGGCCGCCGCCTCGGTGGGCTTCACGGTTATCTACGAGGCCATCTTCAACATGCCCGGCGGCACCTACGTGTCCGCCGCCACCATGGCCGCGGCCCTCGGCGGCATCATGGGCTCCGGCTCCGGTGCCGTGGGCATCATCGCCCAGAACTTCCTGGAGCCCTACCTGGCCACCGGCGTGGATCCCGCGGCCCTGGCGAAGATCATCGCCACCTCCGCCACGATCGGCGGCGCGCTGCCCAACTCCGGCGCCATGTTCGGCATGCTCGCTGCCATGGGCCTGAACCACAAGAACTCCTACAAGCACATCGCCGCCATCTCCATCGGTGCCGGCATGTGCGCCCTCGTGGTCATGATCATCATGGCGAACGTGGGCATCTACTAGGCGCAAGGCCCGCTGCGCCCGCCGGGCCCGCGCCGCAAGGCGTCCGGCCCGGCGGCCCGTGCTCCGGGGCGTCCTCCAGGCCCCACCCATTCGGTTACCCCGCGGCCGTGGGAGCGGCTCGCGCGGATAGCAGTACTATTGGCAGGTGCGCTGCGCCCTTTGCGCTTCGCACCCGAGAAGAAGGAGAACCACTATGTGCTTCAGACCAGCAGATGTGGCCTCGGCCGGCCCCGCTCAGTGCCCTGAGTGCGGCAAGACCATCGAAGCGGTCGGCGGTATCGAGCTGAAGGCCTGCCCGTTCTGCGGCTGCGACTTCACGCCGTACCTGAGCGGCGCTAAGGCCGCCCCCGGCGCCCCGGCGGCGCCCGCGGCCCCCAAGGCCCCCGGTGCCCCCGGCGCCCCGAAGCCGCCTGCGGCTCCCGGTGCGCCCAAGCCGCCCGCGGCCCCCGGCGCCCCGAAGCCGCCGAGCGCCTAGGCGCGGTTTTCGCTTCGCGGAGGAGCTGGGTCCTTGGGGCCCAGCTCCCTTCCCGAAGGCGCCCGTCTTGCGAGGGGCGGGCGCCTGCGGGAAGGGAAGTCCGCAATCTATCTGAAGGGGATGAGGCGATTATGGACGGCAACGAGGAGCAGGCGAAGGGGAAGCCCACGGCCGACGTGGCGAAGACCGGGCGGGGCCGGGCGCCGTCGGCGGGGGAGAAGGGCTTCCGTCCGAGCCTTCGGGCGCAGGGAGGAACCGAAGGCTCGGACGGGAGCGGAAAGAAGGGGTCGGTCACCGAGCAGGTGTCGCTGTTCGAGCGCGTGCCCGCCTCGGCGCGGCTGGCGTGGCCTGACATCGCGGCCATCCTCTCCGGGGTGGTGTCGAGCCTCTCTAAGCTCATGGGCGGCGGCATCGTGGCCTTCTACGCCGGTTGCCAGATGGGTGGCGTGACCGTGGCCATCACCTTCGTTCTGTCCTTCTTCCTCACGTACCTGGTGGGCAAGATCTGCTATCGCGAGGGGCTCTCCAACAACGTGGTGTCCCGCTTCTACATCTTCGGTAAGAAGGGATCGGCGGCCGGCTCCCTCATCTGGATCTTCGTGCTCGTGGGCGTGCTGGCCGTGGGCACCGTGCAGCTGGGCAACGCCATCCTGTTCGCCTTCGGCTGGGAGGGGGATTTCGCCCGCTGGTCTCTGTTCATCGGCATCTCCTGCGTGTGGGTGGTCGTGGCCCTGTTCGGCACCAAGATCATCGCCCGCATGAACGCCGTGTTCGTTGTGGCCCTGTTCTGCGTCATGGGCTACGTCATCTACCTCATCGCCGCCGACGGCCAGATTGTCGACGCGGCCACTCACGGCATCCTCATCCCCGGGGTGCAGCCCGTGGAGGGCTTCGCCTACTCGGTGAACTACGCCATCATGACCAGTGGGCTCATGGCCCTGTTCGCGGCCGATTTCACCCGGTTCGCCCGCAAGGAGCGGGACATTGCGCCCGTTGCCGCCACGGGCAGCCTCTTCGCCATCATTACGTATATCTGCGGCGCCCTCGTGGTGTACTACGGCTTCGACAAGTCCGTGTCCTACTTCAGCGCCCAGGGCATGGATCCCACCTTGGCCGCCAACGCGGCGGTCACCAATCCGGGCGTGTCGCTCGTGCTGGCCGCCGGCGGGGTGGGCCTGGCCATCATCTGCCTGTCCCAGATGAAGGTGGAGACGTCGAACTCCATCGGGGGAGCCAACGCCGTGTCGAACCTCGTGCACTCGCTCACCGGGCATAAGCTGCCCTGGGCCGCCGCCGTGGTGGGCGCCAACGCCATCGGCCTCGCCTTCATCCTGGGCAATATCCTCGACCAGGTGAACGCCTTCATGAGCTACGGATCCATCCTCACCTCGTCCTGGTGCGTACTGCTCATCACCGACTACTATCTGGTGCGCGGCAAGATGGGCATCGGTCAGGTGGGCATCGACATGGAGGCCCCGGAGAAGGCCGTCCACTGGCGGGGCGTGGGCACCATCGCGTTCGTTACCGTGGTGGGCAGCGTGCTGTACGCCACGGGCGCGGTGACGGTGCCCTTCCTCGTGGTGGCGCCGCTCACCATGGGGCTGTACCTGGCTGTCAGCTGGGTCCTGCGCGACAAGGTGCGCTCCGGCGAGATAGGGTAGAATGGCCAGCGACAAAGGATGACCGCGCTGGTAAAGGATGGCCCATGATCTACGATAACGTGCTGCAGGCGATGGGGAAGACCCCGCTCGTGCGCCTGGCCCGCATGACCGGCCCCGAGGACGCCCAGGTGCTCGTGAAGTTCGAGGGCGTGAACGTGGGCGGCTCGGTGAAGACGCGCACGGCCCTGAAGATGATCGAGGCGGCCGAGGAGCGCGGCGAGCTGGGGCCCGATTCCGTCATCGTGGAGCCCACGAGCGGCAACCAGGGCGTGGGCCTGGCCCTCGTGGCGGCTGTGAAGGGCTACGCCGCCCGCATTATCATGCCCGATTCCTGCTCGGTGGAGCGCCGCCGCATCATGGAGCACTACGGGGCCGAGGTGGTCACCGTGCACGACGAGGGGGATATTGGGGCCTGCATCGAGGAGTGCATCACCCTGGCCCAGAAGATGGCCGCGGCCGACCCGCGCGTCTTCGTGCCCCAGCAGTTCGTGAACCGCGACAACCTGGCGGCCCATGTGGAAGGCACGGCGGCCGAGATTTTGGCCGATCTGTCGGCTGCGGGCCTGTGCGCCGACGGCTTCTGCTCCGGCTTCGGCACCGGGGGCACCATCACCGGCATCGGCGCCGAGCTTCGGGCGGCCTTTCCCGCCGTGGAGATTTGGGCCGCCGAGCCCGAGCACGCGGCGCTGCTCTCGGGCGGTGCCATCGGCACCCACGTGCAGATGGGCATCGGCGACGGCATCCTGCCGGCCATCATGGATACCGAGCTTATCGACGAGATCGTGGTAGTGACCGACGGGGAGGCCCTGGACACCGCCCGGCGCCTCGCCCGGGAGGAGGGGCTGCTGGCCGGCATCTCCTCGGGCACCAACGTGGCCGCGGCCCTGCGCCTGGCGAAGAAGCTCGGCCCGGGCAAGACCGTGGTGACTCTGGCCCCCGATACCGGCGAGCGCTACTTCTCCACGGCGCTGTTCGAGAGGGAGTAGGCCTGAGCGGCGCTGCTTTTGGCATCGTCGTGGTGAGGGCGGCTTGCTGGAGCCGGTGCTTCGGCTCGTGCGGCGGAACACCGAGGACGGCCTTCGGGGTCTAGCGGCCTGGCTCGCGCGGAGCGAGGGGCCGGGCCTGGGCGAAGGCGCTGTGCTCGAGGCAGAGGAGGGTCGGCTCGGTGGCGAGCCGACCCTCGTTCGTTGCGGGAAGGCGCGTGACAGCGCCGGTGATGCGCAGGACGAGGAGGCGGTGGTCGCCGGCGTCGGCGGCGGAGACGAGCTCGGCTTCGAGCACCGTGAGGGCGTCGACGGGATAGGGGAGGGGCCCGGCCGACGGGCCCGATGCGCTTGCCGCGGCCGGCGTGCCGGAAGTGCCCGCTGTGCGTGGTGCGCCTGCTGTGCCCGATGCAGCCGCCTCGTCTGTTGCAGCTTGTGCGTCGGTCCAGGCGCAGGGGAATCCCGTGCTCTTGTCGACGGCGCGGCCTGAGCGCGAGCCGTACCAGAGGACGGCCTCGGCCGCCTCGGCGCCCACGGTGGACAAAGTGCAGCGGCCCGTCTCCTCGATGGTCCGGCAGCTCCAGGATGACGGCTTCAGCCCCAGGGCCGCGAGGGGCGGGTCGTAGGACAGTGGTGTGCAGAAGGCCGCCGGTGCGAAGTTCGCCCGTCCGTCGCGCAGGGTGCCCACGACAACGATGGGCCGGGGGCCGAGGGCCGCGGCGATGGCGCGGCCGGTAACGGGGCGCAGGTCGTCCAGAGCTGCCGCAGCATCGGGGCACGGCGCTTCGGCGCCGCGAGGGCTCGATACGGCGGGGCCCTCCAGGGGTGCGGCCGCATCGGCGACGGGCTCCGCTCGGGTCGTCACGGGGCTATTCCGTGTGGCCGAGGCAGACGGGCTGGGCCGGCACCGGAATGCCGAGGGCGCCGGCGGCCTCCTTGCGCAGTTCCTGGATGGTGGCCGTGTAGCAGGCCAGGGCGTCGATCCAGCGGCGCAGTGCCGAACGTCCCTCATCGGTGAGGGAGAACAGCCGCTTGGCCGCACCCGAGGAGGGGGTGTCCCAGGCGGAGGTGACGAAGCCGGCCTCCTCCATCTTCTTCAGGGTGCGGTAGATGCCGGCCGGATCGGGTTTCTTGCCGCCGAACATAGGGGAGGCGGCCGCCCGCTGCACGATGACGTAGCCGTGCAGCGGCTCTTCGGAGCGGGCGAGCACGGCCAGAATGGTGGGCTGGGACATGCGGGAGAGGGACTTGCCCAACTCGGCGCATTGCTTCAGATCGTCATCGGACTTCGGGTTGCACGCATGCCACATGAGGTGCCTTTCGACGGAGTGGAATAATCTAGTAGATACAATAATAGATCAAGTCAATCATTTCGTCGGGGAGACATTTTCTCCGTGCAGTATTGACTGGGGATGGCGATCGGTGCCCCCGGAGGAAAGGGGGCGGGGCTCGCGGGCGGTCGATCTGATTCCGCGCGATGGCGGCTGGGGCGGGAGGAGATGCTCTGGCCGCCGGCGCGCCATCGTGGTGACGGCCTGTCGATAGGACTCGCCATGGTCGGCCCAACCTGGCGCATTCGTTGTCCGCCGTAGTAAAAAGTTTCAACAGGCACCTGCACATAGTTGATTGCATCTAATATAGATAGCACCTACTATTAGTTCTAGGCATCGGATGTCCGAAACTCCAACGGCGCCCCCTTTCGGGCAGCCGCGGTCAGCGCTCGGATCGAGGCCTGTTCGCGGGCCGACCGTCGCGCCGGCCCCATCCCGTGACGGATGAGAGAAGAGGAGAGTTATCGATGGGGAACGAGATTGACATCCACGCCCCCGGCGTCGAGATGCGCAAGTCGCTGTGCTATTTCTGCCATGCGAACTGCGGCGTCCTCGCCTACGTGAAGGACGGGGAGGTGATCAAGATCGAGGGCGACCCGAACTACGCCAATCAGGGCGGCCTGTGCTGCCGCGGCAACAGCGCCCTTCTGCATCTGAACCACCCGGCCCGCATCAACCACGCCCTCAAGCGCGTGGGGGAGAAGGGCGAGGGAAAATGGGAGAAGATTCCCTACGACCAGGCCATCGCCGAGGTGGCCGAGCGCCTGAACCAGATCAAGGCGGAGTCCGGCGCTGAGGCCGTGGCCACGGCCGGCGGCACCACCCGCACCGACGACTGGGCGCGTCGCCGCTTCATGAACCAGTTCGGCAGCCCCAACGGGTTCCATAACGCGCTGTTGTGCTGGATTCCCACCTTCATGGCCGAGACCTGCGTGGCCGGCTGGTCCCCCTTCGAGACCGACCTGGGCAAGGCCAAGGTCGTCATGCTGTGGGGCATGAACCCGGGCGCGTCGTCGCTGGGGGCCATGCGCGGCTACACCGACCTGCAGAAGGCCGGCATGAAGATCATCGTGGTGGACCCGCGCTTCTCCGAGACCGCCTCCAAGGCCGACCTGTGGCTGCCCCTGCGCCCCGGCTCCGATTCCGCCCTGGCTCTGGCCATGCTGCGCACCATCATCTGGGAGGGCCTCTACGACTTCGCCTTCGTGCGCGACTGGTGCCAGGACTTCGATGCCCTGCGCGAGCACGTGCGCGACTACACGCCGGAATGGGCCGCGCCGCTGACGTGGCTGACCCCCGACCAGATTCGCACGGCGGCCCGCATGTACGCCACCAACACCCCCGGCTGCATCCAGTGGGGCTGCACCTGGGACCAGCTCGGCACGGCTTCCACCACCACGAGCCTCACCCTCGCCCTCATGCGCGCCGTCTGCGGCAACCTGGACGTGCCCGGCGGCGACGGCATGCCGGGCCCGGCGCTGAACTTCCTCACCGACGAGGAGATGGAGGCCAACGAGTGCCTGCCCGAGGAGCAGAAGGCCAAGCAGATCGGCTCCGACAAGTTCAAGCTGACGAGCTGGCCCGGCTACACCCTCATCTCCGACAACGCGCGGCGCACCTGGGGCAAGACGCTGCCGGCCGAGTGGTTCTGCGAGGCCCACGGCCCGAGCGTGTTCAAGGCCATCATCACCGGCGACCCCTACCCGGTGCGCGCCCTCATCGTGAACGCCACCAACCCGGTGAACTCCTACGGCGACGCGAAAATGACCCTGGAGGCCCTGAAGCGCTGCGAGTTCCTCGTGACCGTAGAGTACTGGATGACGCCGACGGCGCTTCTGTCCGACTACGTGTTCCCGGCCGCCGGCGCCCTGGAGCGCCCCACCATCGTGACCCACTACGGCGCCACCGACTCCTTCCTCGGCGGCAAGCGGGCCATCCAGCCCCTCTACGACCGCCACACCGACATGGTGTTCTGGCGCAAGCTGGGCCTGGCCTGCGGCCAGCCGGAGAAGATGTGGCCCTGGGAGACCGAGGAGGAGGCCTACTACCATATCCTTGAGCCCCTGGGCCTTCCCATCGGCTGCTACGAGGACTTCGTGGACAACTTCCGCATGTACTACCCGCCGCTGCACCAGAACAAGTTCGTGGCCAACGGTGGCTTCTGGACCCCCTCGGGCAAGGTGGAGTGCGACTCCACCATCCTGCGCGAGCTGGGGTACCCCGGCATGCCCACCTACATGGGCTGTTCCGAGAACGAAGTGGACGACCCCGAGGTGGCCGAGCGGTATCCCATCGTGCTCACCACGGGCGGCGGCTTCATGCCCTACCACCACTCCGAGCACTTCCAGATGCCGGCCATCCGCTACCTGTACCCCGACCCCTACTACACGCTGAATCCGGAGCTCGCGGAGAAGCTCGGGATCGCCGAGGGCGACTGGTGCTGGATCGAGACGCGCCGCGGCCGCATCAAGATGCGGGCCAACGTGAGCCCCGAGATTCACCCGCGCGTGGTGTACGTGCCCCGCGGCTGGTGGTTCCCCGAGCGCGACGGCTCGGCCGACCTGTCCAACCCCTTCGGCTGCCTGGAGTCGAACACCAACGTGCTCACCTCGGTGGACGTGGAGGACTGCGACCCCATGGGCGGCAGCTGGGCCAACCGCGGCCTGCTCTGCCGGGTGTACCGCTGCACCGAGCTCGACCACGAGTACAAGGCCGCCGACGCCCAGTGGTCCATCCCCGGCTCGGCCGCCGAGCCCGGCGTCACCGTCATGCCGAGCGACCAGAAGATGGCCCGGCCCCACGCTCCCTTCGAGGCCCCGGCCTGCGAGGAGGCCCCCGAGGGCTTCTACCGGGTGTGGCAGAACGGCCAGCTGTACCAGGAGGGCACCCATTTCCGCCTGGACGAGTCCGGCTGGCTCGTGAACCCGCGCACCAAGGGCTACCACGACGCCTATACCGGCTGGCGCTACGACCCCGACAGCGAGCTGCTCGTGGATGACGAGACGGGCACGTGCTACACCATGGACCGCGAGGAGGTCGTCTTCCGCGGCGGCGTGCGCTGCTATCCCGGCCCCGCGGCCCCCTACGAGGTGCCCGAGCAGCTGACGTGGAACGCCGAGGGCGGCTTCGCGCAGCTGGCCGATCGGCCCTACGTGTACGACCCGGCCTCCGGCTGGCTCGTGGACCCCGAGACCGGCGCCTACCACGACGCCTACTACGGCTGGCTCTACGACGGGGCCACGGGCAACCTGGTGGACGAGGCCACCGGCGCGCGCTACGACATGGAGTACAACCCGATCGTCGCCGAGGAGGCCGCGGCCGCCCAGGCCGGCGCCGCCAGCGACGAGGAAGGAGCCTAAGCGCTATGACCCGCTATGTCATGGTCGTCGACCAGAGCCGCTGCATCGGGTGCCAGTCGTGCACCGTCGCCTGCCGCACCTGGAACGACCTTCCCCTGGACATCATCTACAACCCCGTGGTCTCCGAGGGCACGAAGGGCACCTTCCCCGAGGTGTACCGCACCTGGACCCCCACCCAGTGCATGCACTGCGCCAACCCCGAGTGCGTACCGTGCTGCCCCACCGGCGCGAGCCAGCAGGACGACGACGGCACCGTGTGGGTGGACTACGCGAAGTGCATGGGCTGCAAGGTGTGCGTGAACGCCTGCCCCTACGGCATGAGGGACGTGTCCCACGTGGTGCCCCGCTTCGATCAGTACGTCCGCAAGTGCACGTTCTGCCGCGACCGCCGCGCCGCCGACCCCGCCGCCGAGCCCTACTGCGTGGCCACCTGCCATCAGCGAGCCCGCGTCTTCGGCGACATCGACGACCCGAACAGCGAGGTGTCGAAGCTCATCAACACCACCCACACCGAGCGCCTGTTCACCGAGCTGGGCACCGACCCGCAGATCTACTACATTCCTGAGATGGGAGGCGGTGCGCGATGAAGCATCACTACTGGGAAGCGCCCATTGTCATCTACCTGTTCCTCGGCGGCCTGGGCGGCGGCATCTTCTTCCTCGCCTCGGTCTTCGACCTCATCGTGGCCCCCGGCGCCGGCCCGCTGTTCTTCGCACCGGTCTTCTTCGCCCTGGCCGCCCTGGCCCTCGGCTGCTTCTTCCTCGTGTTCGAATTGGGGCAGCCCCCGGTGTTCTGGCGCGTGTTCACCACTAAGACCGCCATCATCAAGTGGGGCGCGGTGCTCCTAACGGTGGCCATGATCTGCGGCTTCGTGTGGTGGGCGAGCTACCTGCCCCTGCTGGGCTGGCAGTGGGCGGCCGGCCTGGCCGGCCTGCTGGCTCCCGTCCGCTCCCTCATGATCGGCCTGGCCGGCGTGGCGGGCTTCGGCATCATGGTCTACACCGGCGTCATGCTGTCCACCCTGAAGGCCCATGCGTTCTGGGCCACCCCGGCGCTGCCGGTGCTGTTCACCGTGTCGGCCCTCTCCACGGCCTGCGCCGCCATCGCCCTGTCCCTGGGCGGGGCGGTGGACGCCGCCGGGCTCGGCTTGCTCGTGGAGGAGCTCATCCGCGAGATCGTGCACGAGGTGGACATCGTGCTCGTCATCGCCGAGATCGTGGTGCTGCTCGTCATGGTCCTGAGCTTC
The DNA here is from genome assembly GCF_056795635.1 of Adlercreutzia sp. Taxonomy (NCBI): domain Bacteria; kingdom Bacillati; phylum Actinomycetota; class Coriobacteriia; order Eggerthellales; family Eggerthellaceae; genus Adlercreutzia; species Adlercreutzia sp. The sequence continues at coordinate 179,743 of NZ_JBQIIT010000005.1, forward strand.
TACGGCGCCGGCAACGTGACGGCGCAGAAGGTGGCTGCCCGCTGGGTGCGCGGCCGCACGGCGCCGCTGTTCTGGGGCGGCATGGTGGGCGGCGGCCTGCTGCTGCCCCTGGCGCTCTACCTCGCCGGGGCCGGCACCGCCGCCTCGGAGGTGGTCGCCCCCATCCTCGTGCTCTGCGGCGGTCTGCTGCTGCGCTACCTGTGCGTGTACTCCGACGAGCGCGCCCCCATTCCGGGGGAGGAGCGCTACTACGAGCGCCTGAAGAGCAGCGATACCCGCTTCATGACCGCGTGGAAGCAGGGGGAGAACAAGTACTAGGAAGCCGTCGGGCCCTCGGGCCCGCGGGTGCCGGCCGCGCGGGGAGGGCGCGGTCGGCGCGGGGACGCGCGAGGGGTCATCTCTCGCGCGTCCCCTGGTTGAGCCGTGAGAAGAGAGGAGGTCTGCCGTGGACGAGCTGTACTTCGACGATGCCCTGACGGGGCACCGGATCGCCCTGCGGGCAGACGGCGCGGGGGCCCGGGTCTGCGGAAGGGGAGCGGGCGCCGGAAAGCCCCGGGCGATCTTCTTCCCCGGCTGCTCGCTGCTCACCTACGCCCCGGCCCTGGCGGCGGTGCTCGGCGACTACCTGGCCGAGACCGGCATCGCCGAGGGCGTCTCGCTGCTGTGCTGCGGGAAGATACTCGACTTCGAGGAGGGTGGCACAGCCCGTCGGGCCGCTGCCGACGGGCGCCTGCGGGCGGCCGTTGCCGCCGCCGGGGTGGAGCGCATCGTCGCGGCCTGCCCCAACTGCGCCGCGGCCCTGACTGCCGCCCTGGCCGGCGGGGACGGCCCCGTCGCCGAGGTGGTGCCGCTGCCCGCGGCCCTGGCACAGGCCGGCTGCGCCATCGACCCGGCCGCGGCCGCCGCGGTGCTGGCGGCCAAGGGGGTAGCGCAGGGGCGCCCCTGCCGCCTGTGGGTGCACGACTCGTGTCCCGACCGGGGCGCCTACGGCTTCGGCCGGGGCGTGCGCGCCCTCCTGCCGCCGGCGATGCTCATCGACGAGAACCGCGCCCCGGCCTCCCGCTGTTGCGGCTCGACGGCCCGGGCCGCCGGCCGCTTCGACGCCGCCCTCTCCCAAGGGGCCCGGCGGGCCGAGGTGGCCGCCTCCTTCGGTGCCGACGGCTTGCTGTGCGCCTGCATGAGCTGCGCCCCCTCCCTGGCTCTGGCCCAGGACGGGCTGCCCGTCGTCCACTACCTGGAGCTCTTGTGCGAATATCCCCTGGATTGGCGCGCCGTCGCCCGGCCCCTGGCTGTCCGTTTCCTGCTGGAAGACGGCGACGGCCCGGCGGCGGGGGAGGGGCGCTCCTTCATCGCCCTTGGGCCCCGAGGGGAGCAACTCTGATGGGGGCGACGGTGGAAGTGCCCTCGAACTGCCAGTTCTGCGGCTACGACTGCGCTCTGCTGTGCACCGTGGCCGATGGTCGCGTCACGGCTGTGCGCCCCGACCCGGCCCGCTACCCCTATGGGGCGGCGGTCATGGCCTCCTGCCCCCGCTGGCCCCTGAACATCGCCGCCTTGGACGCCCCCGACCGGGTGAACTACCCCCTGCGCCGCGTGGGAGAGCGGGGAAGCGGGCGCTGGGAGCGCGTGGGCTGGGACGAGGCGCTGGACGACATCGCCTCCCGCCTGGCCGAGCTGGCCGCCGAGAGCGGCCCGGAAACGGTTGCGAGCGCCATCGGAGGGCCCCATGCGTCGTTTTGGCCCCTGCATCGCTTCATGAACCTCTTCGGATCCCCCAACAACATGGGCATCGGCCAGATCTGCTGGAATCCCCGCATCTGGATGGACCTCGTCACCTTCGGCTGGACCGTGGAGCCCGACATCGTGATCGGGCTGACCGGCTGCCTCGTGTTGTGGGGGACGAACCCGGCCCAGTCGGACAACTCGGCCTTCTGGCAGCATATCCGCGCCTACGCCGCCGGCGAGGGGGCGCTCGTGGTGGTGGACCCGCGGCGCACCGAGGCGGCCGAGATCGCCGATGTGTGGCTGCCCGTGCGCCCCGGCACCGACGGGGTGCTGGCCTTGGGGCTGCTGAACGTCATCATCGCCGAGAACCTGATCGACGAGTCCTTCGTAGAGCGCTGGTGCCACGGCTTCGCCGAGCTGCGCGCCGCGGCGGCCCCCTTCGCGCCGGCGGCCGTGGCCGTGACGTGCGGTGTGGACGCCGAGGACATCCGCCGCGCCGCGCGGCTGTTCGCGGCCGGCCCCTCGGCGCTCGTGTCGGGCCGCGGCATCGATCAGACGGGCGAGGCCGTCGCCCCGACCCACCGGGCCCTGTGCTGTCTGCGGGCCATCACCGGAAACGTCGATCGGCCCGGTGCCTGCGTCCTGGCCGAGGCCCCGGACTTCGTCACCGAGATGGCCATGGAGATGAGCGACGCGATGCCCGACGCCTGCCGTCGGGCGCCCCTGGGGGCGCATCGCACGCCGTTGCAGAGCTATGCCGGCTACGACGCAGTGCGCGCCCTCACCGAGCGGCTCGGCCGCACGCCGCCCTTGCGCTATCTCGCATCGGCCCATCCCGACCTGGTGCTCCGCGCCATGGAGCACGGCCGGCCCTACCCGGTGCGCGCCCTTATCGTGCAGGCCACCAACCCGCTTATCACCTACGGGGACGCCCCCCGCGTGCGCCGGGCCCTCGAGGCGCTCGATATGCTCGTGGTGCTAGAGTACCGGCTCACGCCGACGGCCATGCTCGCCGACTACGTGCTGCCTGTGGCCGGCGCCCTGGAGCGCCCAGTGCTCCAGGTGCACGGCGGCGTGGCCAATGCCGCCTACGGGGGGCCCGCGGCCGTGGCGCCCTATTACGAGCGTCGCACCGATTACGAGGTATTCCGCGCCCTGGGCCTGCGGCTCGGCCAGGACGGGGCGTGGCCGCACGCGACGCTGGAGGAGGCCTTCGCCGCCCAGCTGGCGCCCGCGGGCCTTACCTGGGAGGCGTTCTGCGAGGCGGGCACCTACTGGCCCGCGCCCGCGTTCGGCAAGCACGAGCGGCGCGACGGTGCCGGCAACCCGGCCGGCTTCGCCACGACGACGGGCAAGATCGAGCTGGCCAGCGAGCTGCTGCCGCGCTTCGGCGGCCCGCGCCTGCCCGGTCCCGCCATCGGCGGCCCGAAGGCGCCGGCGCGGTCCCTCACCCTCATCACCGGGGCGCGCCGCCAGCCCTACAACGCCTCCATGTACTTCGAGCACGGGCGCCTGCGCCGGGCGCATCCCGCGCCGCAGGCCACGGTGAGCCCGCGTTGCGCGGAGCGGCTGGGGCTGTGCGTCGGCGACGGCGTGGAGGTTGCGACCGATGCCGGGACGGCCCGCTTCGTGCTGGCCGTGGCGCCCATGCGCGACGATGTGGTGAGCGTCGATTACGGCTGGTGGCATCCCGAGTGGGGCGCCGACGAGCGGCTCGGCGGGGCCTTCGAGTCCAATGCCAACAACCTGACCCGCTGCGAGATCGGCGAGCCCCTGATCGGCAGCTGGTCCTACAACGCCATCCCCTGCGACCTGCGCCGCAGCGACGAGGCCCTCACCTGGCCGGCGGGGCGCGCTTCGGGCGCCGATGGCGAGGTCCCCGCTCCTTCCCCTGTTGAATGTGGCGATGACGCCATCTCGTAGAAAGGAACTCCCATGGCGACGAAAAAGCACGCGGTGCTCATTTTCAGCAAGCCCCCCATTCCCGGTTTCGTGAAGACGCGCCTGACGCGCTCCCGCGGCGGCATTCTCACCGACGAGCAGGCCGCCGAGTTCTTCCGCCGCAGCCTGTACGACGTGAGCGAGCTGTGCATGCACGCCCTGCTGGAGCTACAGGCGGAAAACGATGCCCTCGCGGCGGCCGACCCTGCGGCCGATCGCATCACCTACGACTTCTACGTGTCCACCACCCCGGCCGAGAACGTGGAGGTAATGCGCGAGACCTTCGACGCCATCGGGCCCTGGCCCATGGAGGTGCACTACCTCGCCGACGCCGGCGCCACCTTCGACGACCACTTCGACGACGCCTTCTCCCAGCTGTTCGCCTTGGGCTACGAGTCGGTGGTCTCGGTGGGCGGCGATATCCCCACCATGCCCAAGGACCACATTATCCAGGCGTTCCAGTGGCTCGACTACTTCAATGCCCTCGGCACGCCGGGCTTTGTGCAGGCGCCCTGCCAGGAGTGCGGCACCTCGCTCGTGGGCTGGAGCGCCGCCACGCCCCTGGACAACCAGGGGGTCTACTACAACACCGGCGGCAAGGCGGCCCTGGACGCCTATGTGGAGAAGCTGCGGGCCAGCGGTGCCCCTTCGGCCTACCTGGCCCCCGTGGCCGACATCGACGAGGGCACCGATCTGGCCCATGCCATCTCGTGCCTGCGGGCCATCGAGGAGGCGGCCCCGCACCAGGGGCTGTTCGTGCCGCGTCGGGTGCTCGACTGGATCGACTTCATGAACTTCCGCGTGACCACGCCTCCCAACGAGAACCACGACCCCCGGCAGTACATTGATTCCGTTCGTCCTGACGGACAAACGGACTAGCCGACGCTGCGGTTCCGACCGGCGCCTGCCCTTGCCATTCAGTGCTTTCCCTTGCAGTCGAAGGCTGCTCGGCCGCGCTTCAAGGCGATGCCAGGCGCCGGTCGGAACCTCGCTGACTTTGTAGGGAAAGTGAGGTGAAGAGAGGATGATAATGGAGATGACACTGATCGAGGAGACCGAGGCGCTGTGCCCGGTGTGCCTGGCGCCGCTGCCGGCGACGGTATCGGCCGACGGGGAAGGCGCGGTGTGGATGGAGCGCACCTGTCCCGAGCACGGGGCCACGCGCACGCGCATCTGGCCCGACGCCGACCACTACCGCTGGCTCCAGTCGCGGGCCCTTCCCAAAACGCCGCCGGCCGCGCCCCGGCCCTGCGCGGGCCCCTGTCCGACGGGCTGCGGCACCTGCGCCCGCCACGAGCGGCGGGGCACCCTGCTGGAAATCGAGGTCACCCGCGCCTGCAACCTGCACTGCCCGGTGTGCTTCATGAGCGCCGAGGATCCCACGGGGGATCCGACCCTGGAGGAGATCGACGCCATGTACGGGGTCATCGCCGAGGCCGTGGGCACCGACGGGGCCGTGCAGCTCACCGGCGGCGAGCCCACCTGCCGCGCCGATCTGCCCGAGATCATCCGCCTCGGCCGCGAGCGCGGCTTCTGGGGCATCGAGGTGAACACCAACGGGCTCGTCATCGCGGGCCGTGCGGGCTACGTGGAATCGCTCGTGGAGGCGGGGCTCACGGGCGTGTACCTGTCCTTCGACGGCCTGACGGGGGACGTGTACGCGGCTACCTGCGGCCGGGACATCCTCGACGTGAAGCTACGGGCCATCGAGCGCTGCCGGGCGGCGGGCATCCAGGTGGTGCTCTCGGTGGCGGTGCTCGCCGGCGTCAACGACGGCCAGCTCGGCGACCTGCTGCGCTTCGCCCTGGAGAACGCCGACGTGGTGGCGGGGCTCGCCCTACAGCCGGTCTTCACCTCGGGCCGCTTCGAGGCCGACCGCGCGAACGCGCTCACGGCCGGCGACGTCATCTTCAAGATGGCCGAGCAGTCCGCCGGTCTCATCGAGCCGCGGGACTTCTGGCCGCTCGGTTGCTCGAACCCCCTGTGCGACACGGGGCTGTTCCTCGTGCGCGACCGCCGCGAGCCGGCCGAGCGCTACCACGAGAGCGGCTTCTACCCGGCCTCGCGGGTGCTGGCCTGGGACGAGTACCGCGCCGGCTTCTCGCCGGACAGCCCCCAGGGCTCGGTCATTCCCGATATCCTGGCGGCCCGGGGCGTGCCGGTGGCCGACGGGCTGTCCGTCATCGTCATGAACTACATGGACGCCAACACCATGGACCTCGCGCGCCTGCGGGAGTGCTCCATGATGGTGACGGTGCCCGACGGGCGGGCCATCCCGTTCTGCTCGTACCACCTGACCGATGGCGCGGGGCGCCGCGTGTACGCCCCCTGGTGCAAGGAGGAGCTGAGATAAGATGAGCGAGAAGATCGCCCTCATTGAGGGGGCCCAGGAAGTGATGGAGGCGGCCCGTTTCGCCGACACGAGCGCCGTGAGCCACCGCGTGCGCTTCGATGCGGCCCTGTGCACTGGCTGCGGGCTGTGCGCCGCCTTCTGCCCCATGGAGGTCATCGCCGTGGAGGACGGCGCCCCGGTGGCCGTGGCCGAGGAGGCCTGCTGGGGCTGCGAGACCTGCTCGGGCCAGCGCCCGACCCATGCCATCCGCATCGAGGCCGCGCCCGGAGCGGCCGAGGTTGCCGCTGAAGAGCCCGCAGAGCCCTTGGACGAGGTGGTGCGCGAGCAGTACCGGGCCTGGGCGGACACCCTCACCGAGGTGCTCGGACTGCGCTGGCATCCCGTGGCCGTCTCCCTCATCGGGGCCGACGAGCCCCTGCCCGCGGTGCCCCAGCCCGAGGAACGGCTGCGCTTCTGCCAGGCCCTCATGGCGGCCCGCCGCGGCCGCGCCCTCATGATGCCCGTGAACCGCCACGCCTGTCCCGACGGCACCTCCATCCTGGGCCTCTCGCCCATTCCGGCCAAGCTGGCCTCCGGCGAGCTCTACATCCTGTTCCACAAGCTCGATTCCGTGGAGGCGGCCCAGCGCATGGTGGCCGAGCGGCCGAGCCTGCCGCCCCGCTCGGTGCGGGCCACGGTCACCTGCCCCTTGGACGACGCCCGTTGCGAGGCCCAGGTCGTGGCCGTCATCGGGACGCCCGAGCAGATGATGTGGCTGTCCATGGCCACGTCCTACTACACCGGCCACCGTCACGACTTCCACGCCTCGGGGTACAATGCCCAGTGCGTCGAGACCACGCTCATCCCGCTCACCTCCGGCGAGATCAACATCTCCTTCGGCTGCTACGGCTGCCGCGCCTCGTCGGACGTGGACGACAGCCTCATGATGATGGGCATTCCCGTCGCCCTCATGGACGACGTGGTGCGGGGCCTGCGCGAATTGGGGAAGCGGGCCATCCCGCAGTCCCGGGACAAGGTGTACCTGCCGCCGTTCTAGGCGGTGGGCCTGCGACGAGAGAGGAGGGCCGCCATGGCCGCATCGCTGTTCTCCCTGCGCCCGGCGCGGAAGGAGGATCTGCCCTACCTGAGCGGCTACGCGGCCGCCGAGGGCATGGACGCCCTGCCCGGTGCGGAGGGGGTCACCGTGGCCGTCAACGATGACGACGTGCCCGTGGGGTTTCTCCGCGTGGTGCGGGAGGAGGGGTGGCCGGCCCACGTGAGCCCTGTGGTGACCTGCGCCCCTTGGCGCGGTTTCGGGGTGGGGCGGGCCCTGGTGGAAGAGGCCCTGGCCCGCACCGGCGAGCTGCGCCTCGTGGCCCGCGGGTCGAGTGTGCCCTTCTACCGGGCGCTCGGCTTCGGGGAGCTTCCCTGGGACGCCATCGCCCCTACGGTGGCCGCCGACTGCGACGGCTGCGACCTGCGCGGGGAATGCGGCCCGGTTCCCCTGGGGAAGGTGCACGACGGGACGGACGGCCCCGGGCCGGCCGTCGGTTGAGAGAGGACGCGACCATGACCTGGCAGAACGCTGTTGAGACCCTGGAGGGGGCCGCAAGCGCCTGCATCCAGTGCGGCGCGTGCATCCCGCGCTGCGAGGTGCTGGAGAGCGCCGAGGGGGCGGGCTGCGCGCGGTCGGTGGGCGAGATCGCCCGGCTGTTCGCCGACGCGGCCGCCGCCCCCACCGAGGAGGCGGCCCGGGCGGCCGTGGCCGCCCTCGCCGAGGGCCGCCCCGCGCTCGTCTTCGCCGTGCGCCGCTGCTGCATGGACGCGCTGTGCACCGCCCCGTGCCCGACGGCCGTGGACGCTCGCCCCGTCTTCGCGGCCCTGCGGGCGCTCCTCCACGATGCTGGCGTCACCACCATGGACGGCTTCACCATGACCCAGGTCGATCGGGAGTGGCACATCTTTTCGGCCTATCGGGCCGTGCACGGCATCTGGTACAACGACCTGCCGTCATTGGACACCGCCCGGGAGCAGGGCTGCGACACCCTATTCTTCCCCGGGTGCACCCTGGCGAGCTACGCCCCCGCGCTGACCCGCGAGGTGCTCCGGTGGCTGCAAGACCAGGGCATGGCCGCGGCCCTGTGCGCCGAGTGCTGCGGGAGCCCCCTGCGCAGCGGCGGCCTGGCCGACCGGGCGGACGCCCACCGCGCCCGGCTCGTGGCCCGGGCCGTGGAGGCGGGCATCCGTCGCGTGGTGCTCGTCTGCCCCGGCTGCCGCGACGAGTGGGAGGCCGTTCCCGGCGCCGAGGCGCTCGAGCTGGTGGCGCTTCCGCGGCTTCTGGCCGAGGGCGGCGCGCGTCCGCGCCCGGAGAAGATCGCCGCAGCCTTCGGCCGCGCGGCGGGGGAGGGCGCGGAAGAGGCGCCCGCGGCAAGCCCCGCCGGTCCGCTCCCGTTCCCGTCGGACGGAGCGGCGGGGGAGGGGAGGGGTGCGCCCGTGCTCGCGCTCATGGACTCCTGCCACGACCGCGACGGGCGCTTCGGCGGCCCGCTGCGGCGCCTCTTCGCCGACTGTCCCATGGTGGAGCTCGCCCACCACGGCGCCGAGGCAGCCTGCTGCGGGGCTGCCGGAGCCGTGTCGCTCGTGGACGGGCCCCTCTGCGAGCGGCGGGCCCTGCGCATGCTCAGGGACGAGCCCCGGGCGGCCGGGGCCGATCTCGTGGTGGCCAACTGTCCCACCTGCGCCTACACCTTCGCCTCCACGGCGCGCGCCCTCAAGGGCGCGCCGGCATCCGGGGGAGGCGACGGCCTTCCCGCCTCTTGCCAGTACCTGGAGCTGCTCTTCGAGGCCTCCTTCGACTGGCCGGCCACCTTCGCCCAGCTGGAGGCCATGTGGACCGGCGAGTACGGCCCCTGGCTCATCCAAGAGCTCCTGTAGCGCCCGCTTCCCGATACCGCTCGGATTCGCAACGGCCCGACCCCTTGACGGCCCCCAGTTTTTCCCTAGAATAGGTCTATCTCTACTATTAGACTAAATCAAATAGTAGAGATAGACACAAGAAAGCGGAACGGGAGGAACCATGGAAAACAAATGCGAGAAGGGGCTCGCCCGGGTGCAGGCGGTGCCGGTGACGCGGCGGCGCTTCGTGGGGGTGGCGGCCTCGGCGGCGGCCCTCATGATGCTCGGCGGATCGCTGGCCGGCTGCGCGGGCGGCGGCGCGCCGAGCGGCGACGGGGTCCCGGCGCCGGGCACCGATGAGGTGGACTACGCCGACTGGGACGCAGTGCTCGAGGCGGCCCAGGGCCAGACCGTCTCCTGGTACGGCTGGGGCGGCGACGAGGCCCGCAACACCTGGATCAACACGGTGCTCGCCCCGGCCCTCAAGGAGAAGTACGACATCACCCTCGATCTGGTGGGCATGGACATCAACGACATCCTCACCCAGCTCTCCGGCGAGATGCAGGCCGGCGTGACCGACGGCACCATCGACTTCATCTGGATCAACGGCGAGAACTTCTACTCCTGCAAGGAGAACGGCTACCTGTGGGGCCCCTTCACGGAGTTCCTCCCGAACTTCAATGACTACATCGACGGGAACAGCTCCGAGGTGCTCTACGACTTCGGCGCCCCCACCGAGGGCTACGAGTGCCCCTACGGCAAGGCCCAGATGCAGATGTGGTACGACAGCGCGAAGGTGACCGATCCGCCGACCACCATGGAGGCGTTCAAGGCCTTCTGCGAGGCCCATGCCGGCCAGGTCACCTATCCCGAGCCGGGCGACTTCACCGGCACGGCCTTCATCTCCTGCCTCATCGCCGGTGTCATCGGCAAGGAGGCGTTCGAGCAGCTGAACGCCATGGACGACCCCACTGAGGAGAGCGTGCGGGCCATCGTGCAGCCGGGTCTGGACTACCTGAAGTCCCTGAACCCCTACCTGTGGAAAGAGGGGGCCACCTTCCCCGCGGACTCGGCCACCATGGCCGCCATGTACGCCGACGGCGAGCTGGTGATGAACATGGGCTACGGCGCCCCGCAGGACCTCGTGAACACCGGTCAGCTGCCCGAGACCACCCGCTCGTTCATCTTCGACACGGGCACCGTGGGCAACTCGAACTTCATGGCCATCGCCGCCAACGCGCCCCACAAGGCCGCGGCCCTCGTGGCCATCAACGAGGTGGTCTCGCCGGCGATGCAGCTGTCCATCTACGAGGAGCTCGGGAACATCTCGGTGCTCGCCATGGACAAGCTTCCCGAAGCGGATCGCGCGGCCTTCGCCGATGTGCCCCTGGGATCCACCCAGATTCCCCTGGACGAGCTGCTGTCCCACCGCATCGCCGAGGCCGCCGGCCCGGTCATCCCCCTGCTGGAGAAGCTCTGGCTCGCCGAGGTGGCCGGGGCCTAGCAAGGTTCCCGCGGCGGGGCGTCCCGGGCGGGCGCTCCGTTGCGGGAATCGCACGGGTTCGGAGAGGAAGGAGGAGGCGGTCCATGGCGCACGATGCTCTCGCACTGCGGCGCGCGCGGCGCGCCCTCGCGCCCTATCTGCTGCTGGCCCCGGCTCTCGTGCTGGTGGCGGTGTTCCTGTTCGGCGTGGTCAACGGCCTGCTGCAGGGCTTCGGCATCATGCCGTTTCTGGGGATGACCACCTTCACCCTCGACTACTGGGCCCAGGTGCTCACCCGGCCCGATCTGGTCGAGTCCGTGGGTTTCAGCCTCTACCTCGCCCTGGTCTCCTCCCTTATGGCGCTGCTCGGCGGCATCGGACTTGCCGCGGCCCTCGTTGCCGTGCGCCAGACGCGCCTCGCCGCCCTCATCGACGTGCAGATTCCCCTCATGTGCGCCCATATCCTCGTGGTGCTGTTCATGGTGTCCCTGTTCGCCGGATCGGGCCTGGTGCCCCGAATCCTCTCGGGGCTGGGCCTGGTGCAGGGCCCCGCCGACTTCCCCTCCATCGTCGGCGCCCCCTCCGGCTGGGGCATCATCGCCGTGTACGTGTGGAAGGAGGTACCGTTCGTGGCCTTCTGCACGGTGACGCTCATGGACCACGTGTCCGACCGCTTCGGCGAGGCGGCCGCCACGGCGGGGGCGAGCCCGGTGCGGGCGTTTCTCTCGGTGACGCTGCCCTTGTGCCGGGGCGCCCTCGCGAAGGCGTTCCTCGTGGTGTTCGCCTTCGCCTTCGGCGCCTACGAGGTGCCCTTCCTCTTGGGGCCCACCCTGCCCAAGGCCCTGCCCGTGCTGGCCTACCTGGAGTTCCAGAACCCCGACATTCTGAACCGCTGCGTGGCCATGGCCCTGAACGGCGTGATGGCCGTGGTGACGAGCGCGGCCGCCATCGGGTACTTCGCCGTGCTCAAGCGGGAGGGGAGGGCCCGATGAGCGCGCGGCGCCGAGGCGGGGCGCGCTGGGCCGCCCGGGCCTTGGTGGCCCTGCAGGGGCTGTGCGTGCTGGCCCCCCTGGCGGTGGTGGTTCTCTGGTCGGTGACGGCCTCGTGGCCCTGGCCGGCCCTGCTGCCCGAGAGCTGGTCGGCCCGGGGCATCGAGGAGCTGTTCGGCCCGGGCCGGGACACCGGCTCGGTGCTCGCCGGCTCCATCGCCCTGGCCCTGGCCTGCGCCCTTCTCACCACGGTCGTGGCCACCTTGGCCGCCCGGGCGCTCTCCCGCTATCGGTTCCGGGGCCGGGAGGCGGTCCGCTTCGCGGTGCTGCTGCCCTTCCTCATTCCCTCCACGGTGTTCGCCATGGGGGTGCAGGTGGCCTTCCTCCGGGCGGGGCTCGCGGGAACGGCCGCGGGGGTCGTGCTCGCCCATGCCATCGTGGCGCTGCCCTATGCGGCCCTCATCATGATGGATGCCCTGGACGCAGTGGGTACTCGGCTTGAGGAGCAGGCGCGGCTGTGCGGCGCGGGGGCCGTGCGCACCTGGATTCACGTGACGGTTCCCCTGCTGCTGCCGGCCATGCTCTCGGCGGCCTCCATGGCCTACATCATGTCGTTTTCCCAGTACTTCATCACCCTGCTCATCGGGGCGGGGAAGGTGAAGACGCTCGCCTTGGTGATGTTCCCGTACCTGTCGAGCGGCGACCGAACCATCGCGAGCGCCTACGGCGTGGTGTTCCTGGGCGCCACGCTTCTGGTGTTCTTCCTGTTCGAGGTGCTGCTGCGCAAGCGGACGGCCCAAGAGATCGATTACTTCGAGGGGTGAGTGCAGTGAAGGTGGAAGTGCGCGATCTGACCCTGGCCCTGGGCGAGCGCAAGCGCGACCGGCGCGCGGTGCTGCGGGAGGTGTCGTTCTCGGTGCCGGACGGCGCCTTCGTCTCGCTGCTCGGCGAATCGGGGGCGGGGAAGTCCACGGTGCTCAAGGTGATCGCCGGCATCCTGTTGCAGGATAGCGGCGCGGTGCTCTTCGACGGCCGCTGCGTGGACGGCCTGCCTCCCCATAGGCGCGATCTGGGCTTCGTGTTCCAGGATGTGCGGCTGTTTCCCCACATGACCGTCGCGGAGAACGTGGCCTATCCGCTGCGCATGCGCGGTGTGGGGCGCCGCGAGCGCACGGCGCGGGCCGCCGAGCTGCTCGAGCGGGTGCAGCTTCCCGGTTTCGGGCCGCGCGAGCCCCGCACGCTCTCCGGCGGCCAGGCCCAGCGCGTGGCCCTGGCCCGGGCCCTGGCGGCGCGCCCCGCGGCCCTGCTCATGGACGAGCCCTTCTCGGGCCTCGACGAGAGCCTGCGCGACGATATGCGCTCGCTCGTGCTGCGGCTGCAGCGGGAGGAGGGCTGCACGACCCTCATGGTCACCCACGACGCGAGCGAGGCCCTCATGATGTCCGATAGGGTGGTTGCCCTGGATGGGGGCGCCGTGGCCCAGGCCGCTCCTCCCGAAGAGCTGTTCGCCCGTCCGGCCACGGCGAAGATCGCGGCCTGCTTCGGCGACTGCTCGGTGCTCGAAGGGCAGGTGCGGCAGGGAATCTTCCACTTGGCCGAGGTGCGCCTGCCGGCACCGGGCGTGCCCGACGGCGCGGCGCGGGCCGTAGTGCGCCACGGCCGCTGCGCGGCGGCCGAGGACGCCCGTCGGGCCGTTGCGGGCGGGGCTGCGGCCGTCGGGATCGGTTCGGTCGATGCGGCGGGGGAGTGTCAGGCCGGACCGGGGGCGATACCGCCCGCGCTTGCCGGCGAGGGCGCCCCGCTGGGTGCGGATGCCCTCGTGGCCGCGGGCAAGGCCATGGTGCGCTGCAACGTGTACGCGGGGGCGACCTACCTCGCCCGGCTCGACTGCGCGGGCCAGACGCTCACGGTGCCGGTGCCCGCGCCGCTCACCCCCGGCGAGACGGTGCCCGTGGCCGTGGCCCCGGACGGCTGCTTCGTATTCCCCGCCTAACGCCGCCGGTCGTTCGGGCCACGGCCCGGGCTCTTGCCGCCGATCGCTCGGGGCACTTGCTTTGTTCTGGTCGCAGGCCCCCGTAGGGCAAGGGCCATGCCCTTGCCGCTCAACCGCGGATCGCCCTGGGGCTTCTCAACAACAAAAAGCCGGGAGCGTGACGCTCCCGGCTTTCGTGCTTCAGACAAGCCATAGTATAGGTCAATACCAACTATTAGACAAGATCAAATATCAAGAAATTGCGGCGGTGCCGCGGGCTTCCGCATCGAGCGCGTCGGACGGCTCGTCGTTCCGGGTCGTCCCCTTCGCGCGGCTGGAGAGGCTTGGCAAGGAGGTGCCCATTCCGGTGGCCGCGGGCTACAGCGGGATGGTCAGGCCGTCGGCGGCCACGCGGATGCGCCCCTCCCACGGGGCCAGGTAATCCTCCAGGGCAGCTAGGGTGACGGGGGCGGCGTAGTGCATGGCCAGGTGCGTGAGGTAGACGGTGCCCGCCTCCAGGGCGAGCCCCTCGGCAATGGCCTCCTGCACGCTGTGGTGGTGGGCCGGGCTCCCGTTGCGGCCCCAGAAGGTGGCGTCCAGGATGAGGGTATCGCACCCGCGCACCCGCTCCGCCGTCTCGGGCGGCAAGGGGCCCGTGTCCGAGGCGTAGAAGGTGCGGCCGCGGGGCGTCTCCATGAGGTAGCCGTAGGTGCCCGGGGCATGGGCCACGGGCAGAGCCGTGTAGGTCACTCCGTCGAAGGCCACCTGAGCGCGGGGAAGCAGCTCGTGGAAGGCGAGGATGTCCTCCAGATAGTGGAACTCGGCGAGGATGCCCTCTCGGGCGCCGGGGCTCGCGAAGCAGGGCAGGGGCGCCCCCGAGCCGAGGCGCACCGCGTACTCCAGCTCGCCGAGGCCTCCCAGGTGGTCGAAGTGGGCGTGGGTCCACAGCACACGATCCACGGCGCGGATGCCCTCGCGCTCCAGTTGGTGGCGCAGATCCGGCGGCGTGTCGATGAGGGTGGTCTCGCGATGGCGCACGGCCACGCCGCAGTCGCCGCGGCGTGCTCGGGGGTCGCGCCGGGCCTCCTCGCAGGCGGGGCAGGTGCAGAAGAAGGCGGGCACGCCGCAGCCGGCCCCCGTGCCGAGGAAGGTGAGGGTGGGGCCTGCGAGGGCCTCGATGCCGGTTGTGGGCCTTTCGGGGTGCCGGTCGGCGCGCGACGGTCGGGACGCGGGGGCGTTGGCGTCGGTGGTGCAGCGGCGGTCCATGGGCGCTCCCTCCGGGCTAGCGGGCCAGGCCCAGTCGGTCGCAGGCCCGGGACCAGCCCGCCACGGCATCGGTGAGGTAGGCGGCCGGGTCGGCGATGACCGGCGTTGCGATGGTCGCCTGGGGCGCGGCAGCCGTCGCCCGTTCCAGGTAGCCCGCGGCCAGGAAGCGCCGGTTCAGGGTCACGGGGAAGGCCTGTTGCTCGAAGAGTTCCGGCTTGATGACCATCGCCGCCGCCACCTGGTCCCATACGGCGAAGCCGTCCCAGGCGTAGCGTCCCTCCATGTCGGCGAACCAGTAGTCGATGGCCCGCATAAGCCAGCTGTCAGCCGCGAAGGCGCCGGCGAGGGCGGCGCGGGTGACGTGGGCCGCCAGGCAGGCCTGGGCCGTGGTCACCGCGACGGGCGCTCCCGAGGCGAGGATGGCGAGGGTGGCCTCTGGATCGCAGGACAGGTTCAGCTCGTCCATGATACGGCCGTTGATGACGAGGCTCTCGGTCACCCCGCCCATGAGAACGATCTCGGCGACGTTGTCGAAGAAGTTGCTGTCGGCCCGGGCCGCCCCGAGCAGATTCGTCGTGGAACCGGTGACGAGGATGGAGAGTTCTCCAGGGGCCGCGGCAGCGGCCTCGGCGAGGAAGCGGGCGGCCTCGGTGACGGTATCCCCCGGCTCCGCAGCGCCCCGGAAAACGGGGATGTCGAGCCCCAGCTCGGCGAAGAGCCGCCGCGTGTTGCCGTCCACCGTGGCCAGATCGGCGTTGCCGTAGGAGGTGCACGCGGCCTCGACGGAGCAGCGCTCGGGGTTTCCGAGCAGGTACAAGAGGGCGAGCCCGTCGTCCACGTCGCAGCCGCGCACGCCCAGGGTGTTGTCGAAATCGATGATGACCTTCTTCACGGGGAATCCTTTCTCTGTGGGAGAACGCACGGCGGGATGGCGGGGCCGGAGCACCCCCCAGGGGCCTTGTCGCGTTTCGGGCGTTCCGCAGGTTCTCTTCTCGGTATAGTATAATGCAACAACTATTAGATATAGTCTACTAACGAATCGGAGAGGAGCCGCCATGGGGGAGCCGACGAGTGGGGAAGAGGCCCGCGCCTATGTGGAGGGCAACGCCGACCTGGCCCGCGCTCTCGGGCTCGCTTCCGACGCGGAGCTGACCGTGGAGCCTTTGGCCGCCGGGGAGCACAACGCGAACTTCCGGCTCACGGCGGCGGGGCGGCTCTTCGTGCTGCGGCTGAACTACGCGAGCCAGCTGGGGCTCGCCGACCAGATCGGCTACGAGTACGGAGCCCTGCGCGCCCTGGCCCCGAGCGGTCGGGTGCCGACGGCCCTGTTCGTCGACAGCGCCGGGACGGCGGCCGGCCACGGGGTGCTCGTGGAATCCTTCGTCGAGGGGGCCTGGCTCGACTGCGCCGATCCGGCCCAGGTGCGCGAGGCGGCCCGGGTGCTCGCCGACGTGCACAGCACCCCCGTTGCCCCCGCGTGCCCGCTCCTGCGACCCCGGGATCCGCTGGCGGCCCAGCTCGCCGCCTGCGAGGGGCTCTTCGCCGCCTACGAGGCGAGTGACCGCGCCGCGCCGGTTGTGGTCGCGCGGGTGCGGCGTCTGGTCGAGCGGGCCCGCGCCGCCGTGGCGGCGGCACCGGAGCCCGGAGCGGACGCCGGCCGCATCCTCAATACCGAGGCCGTGCCCTCCCACTTCCTCATCGGCCCGGACGGCCGCGGCACCATGGTGGACTGGGAGAAGCCCGTGATCGGAGAGCCGGCCCAAGATGTGGCCTACTTTCTCTCGCCGACGAGCACCATTTGGGACACCGACGTCATCTTCGACGGGCAAACGCGGGCCCGCTTCGTCGCTGACTACTGGGAGGCCGTGGATGGCCGTTTCCCGCGGGGCTCCTTCGACGGCCGCCTGCCCGCCTACGTGATGGTGAACGCCCTGCTCGGGGTCGTTTGGAGCTGCAACGCCCTTGTGGAGTACGACGACCCGGCCCGGCCGCTCAAGAGCGACAAGACCCGCGCGAAGCTGCCGATCTACATCTCCGACGACTTCCTCGACCTCCTCGAGCGCGACTGCTTCGCGCGGGGCTAGGGCCCGCGCACGCCCGACGGCTGGGAGCGCTTCCCGAGAAGGGAAATGGCGGCCGTGTTCGTGCGCGCGGGGGGTGCCCGGCCGCTGCGGGCCGTGCGGGTCCTCCTAGGAGGCCAGCATTTCCAGGATGAGCTGGCAGCGGGTGCCGATGGGGGTGGTGCTGCCGTCCAGGAAGGGGCGGATCTCGTCGGGGGCCAGAATGAAGGGCTCGATGAGCTCGCCGGCCTCGGGCGCCGCCTCGCCGGCGGCCTCCACCTGGGCGAAGACCACCTGCACGTTCTCCTCGGCCATGCCCGTGGAGGAGAAGCCGGGCTGGGGGAGGGGTCGCAGGGGCTCGGCCACGTCGGTGCGCAGCCGGTAGCCGGTCTCCTCGGCGAGCTCCCGGGCCACGGCCGCGGCCAGATCCTCCCCGTCGTCGATGAGGCCGGCGGGCAGCGAGATGCACCAGGAGTTCAGCGGATAGCGGAATTCCCGGATGAGCAGCACCGAGCCGTCGGGCAGGATCGGCACCATGCACACGGCGTCGGGCACCGGGGCCGCCCCGGCTCCGAGGGCCGAAAGCGCCGCGGCGTAGGCCGCCGGTCCTTTGCGGGAGACGCCCTCGTAGGCGTAGGGGCGCCCGTCGGGCAGCGTGTAGCGCAGGTGGTACTTGTTGATCCAGCCGGTCGAGACGGTCTCGATGGAGGCGAGCCGCGGGGCGTCTGCCGCTACGGGCAGCTCCGCGCCCGCTCGGTCGTCGCGCCGGGCGCTGTCGGGTGAGGCGGGGGTCGTCGCGCCGGCGGGGGCGCCGTGGTCGTCGCCGGCGGGGTTCTTTCCGGGTACCGGGCTCGTCGTCCGGCTCGGTCCCACGGCTCGGGCCACCGCCCCCTCGGTGTCGCCCAGGCACTCCGGGCCGCCGCCGGCGAACTCCTCGGTCGAGAGGATCTGGATGCCCACCGTTGCCATGTCGGCGAGGTTGGCCCGTTGCGCCTCGGGGCTGCGCGAGGAGGTGGCATCGCCCAGGACCGCCACATTGAAGCCGAGGGCGAGCCCGTCGTAGGCCGTGGAGCGCACGCAGTTGGGCGTCGTCGTTCCCGCGAGGACGAGGGTGGCGATGCCGCGGCGGCGCAGCTCGGTCGCCAGGTCGGTGCCGAAGAGAGCCGACCAGCTCGGCTTCGTGACGACGGGCTCGCCGGGGGCGGGCTCAAGTTCCGGCGGGCAGGCGAGGCTGTCGGGCCACGCCGTCGAGAGGGGACGGCCGCCCTCGGCCCAGGTGCGGTAGCGCACCGCTTCCACGTCGCTGCCGTCGGCGGCATACTCCCGCCGCACATGGAAGACGGGCATGCTGTGGGCCCGGGCGGCCTCGAGGGCCCGGGCGCAGGCGGGCACGGTGGTCGCGGCCCCGGCGATGCACAGGGGCGATTCGGCATCGATGAAGCCCCTCTGCATGTCGATGAGGACGAGGGCGGCGCGGGCGGGATCGGTCATGGGGCCTCTTTCTCTCGGGTTCCAATGGTATACTGCCACCAATATCCCCATCGCGCAACTGAGAGAAAGAGAGGCCGCCCATGATCCTCCTTGGCATCCTTATCGTCCTGCTCGTCCTGCTCGCACCGCAGATCTTCTTCATCGTTCCGCAGCAGAACGTCTACATCATCGAGCGGCTGGGCAAGTTCAACCGCACCGTGGGCGCGGGCCTGAACATCAAGATCCCCGTCTTCGAGGTGGTGGCCGCCAAGGTGGACATGCGCACCCGCCAGGAGCAGTTCACCATCGACGCGAAGACCCGCGACAACGTGACTGTCACCATGGCCATCGCGGCCCAGTACCGCGTGAGCGCCCAGCCGGCGGTCCAGGGGCAGCCTTCCGGCGTGTGGCGCAGCTACTACATGCTGGCCAACCCCACGGCCCAGATGCGCTCCTACCTCATCGACGCCCTGCGCTCCAGCGTGCCCCAGTACACCTTGGACGAGGTGTTCGACCGCAAGGACGCCATCGCCTCCGACGTGAACCAGACGGTGTCCGAGCTCATGGCCGCCTACGGCTACGACGTGGTGAGCACGCTCATCACCGCCATCGACCTGCCCGCCGACGTGGAGCAGTCCATGAACCGCATCAACTCCGCCCAGCGGGAGAAGGAGGCGGCCCAGTCCCTCGCCGAGGCCGAGCGCATCAAGGTGGTCACCGAGGCCCGGGCCCGCGCCGAGGCCATGGAGCAGGCCGGCCGCGGCATCGCCGCCCAGCGCAAGGCCATCGCCGACGGCATCTCCGAGTCGCTCGCGGTCATCAAGAGCTCCGGCGTGTCGGCGGCCGAGGCCAACCAGCTGTTCATCTTCACCCAGTGGACCGACATGATGAGCGAGTTCGCCCGCAACGGCCGCCAGTCCACCGTGGTGCTGCCGAGCGACTTCTCCCAGACCGCGTCCATGTTCGAGCAGATGCTCGTGGCCCAGGAGAGCGAGGGCGACGAGGAGTTCGTCATCGTGGAGGAAGAGGCTCCCCGTCACGCCTAAGACCGCGCCCGCCGCGTCCGACCGGCGCCCCTCGACCGTTCCCGTGGATTTTCGCGGAATGGCGGGGAAATTTTCCTTGCGCGGGCGCACTAGTGGCGATATACTGTCAAATCGCGTCCATAACAAGATGAAATCGCAAGACCACTGGAAGTATAGAGTAGGAAAAGGCAATGGATATCATTCGCGCTATCGAGCAGCAGCAGATCAAGCAGGACCTCCCCGAGTTCAACGTGGGCGATAACGTCAAGGTCCACTATCGCATCAAGGAGGGCAACCGCGAGCGCATCCAGGTGTTCCAGGGCGATGTCATCCGCCGCCAGGGCGCTTCGGTCCGCGAGACCTTCACCGTGCGCAAGATCAGCTTCTCCATCGGCGTCGAGCGTACCTTCCCGGTGCATTCCCCGAAGATCGAGAAGATCGAGGTGACCCGTCGCGGCGATGTGCGTCGCGCCAAGCTGTACTACCTGCGCAACAAGGTGGGCAAGGCCGCCAAGATCAAGGAGAAGTCGTTCCGCTAGGGCGCAACTTCCGTGTACTGCCAAGGGCTCCTTCGGGGGCCCTTTTTCTTGGGCGGACCCGCGGCCGGCGCGGGTCGCAGCCCTGCCGACGATGAGAGGAGAGCCCGGTGATCGACCTGACCGTCCCCGAGATACGCGCCAAGCTCCAGCACGCCGACGCGGCTGCCTTCGCCGTGTTGGAGCGCTCGCTGGTGGCCGACACCCGCAAAGGGGTGCGCCAGGCCGTGGAGGTGGCGCGCCGTCGCCTCGAGGCTGAGGCCGCCGAGGCGGAGCGGCTGGCGGGTATGTACGCCTTCGAGCGGCAGCTGGCCGCCGAGCGGGGCGGGCGGGTGGTCCTCGGCCTCGATGAGGTGGGGCGCGGTCCTTTGGCCGGTCCCTTGGCCGTGGGCGGCGTCGTCCTGGGGGAGGAGGTCATCGCCGGGCTCAACGACTCCAAGCAGGTGCGGCCGGAGGACCGCGAGGCCATCGCGGGCGCCGTGCGCGAGCGGGCCCGGGCGTGGACGGTGCAGTACGTGGAGCCGGCCGATATCGACCGCGACGGTATGACCGCCTCCCTGCGCCGGGCGTTTCGGGCCGCCATCGCCGCCGTGGAGGCGGCCGGCGTGGCCGTGGACGTGGTGCTTCTGGACGGCAATCCGCTCCATTTGGACGAGCGGGAGGTGAACGTGGTGAAGGGCGACGGGAAGTGCGCCTCCATCGCCGCGGCCTCCATCGTGGCCAAGGTGGCCCGCGACGGCCTCATGGAGGCCTACGACGCCGAGTACCCGGGCTACGGCTTCGCGGGGAACAAGGGCTATGGGTCCGAGGGGCACTTGGCGGCCATTCGCGAGCGCGGGCTCACCCCCATCCACCGGCGCAGCTTCTGTACCTCCTTCACCCAGGAGAGCCTCTTCTAGCGGCCCCGAGGGGCGAGAGCGCGGTCCGGCGGATGGCTCGCAGGTGTGTTCGGGGCGGGGTCGTGGCGGCTCGCGGGCGGCGTGGGAGCGGCCCTTCGGGGACGCGGCGGCGGCCTGCGGGCGGTTCGGCGACGGTGCCGGGGCGGTGCGCGGCGGGAGTCATCGGCGGTTTTCCCGCGACATAAGTGCGACTTTGGGAGAGTAGGGTGCTCCTACCGAGAAAGGAGCACACCTCATGGTCACGATAGAGGAAGCGGCCGCCGGCCGCGCTGCGGCGCCCGTGAAGAAGCGCCGCCAGGCCAAGCACGCCGACGCAGGGAAGCACGCCGCCCCGGCCGAGGGCGAGAATAAGCCGCGGAGACGCAAATCCTCCCCGCGGAAGGCATCGCCGGGGGCTGCGGGGTCCGCCGCCCGGCGGTCGTCGTCCAAGGGGAAGACGACTGCGAGCGGATCGGCGGCCGCCGCGGCCCGGGAGCCGCGCGGGCGGCGCAACCGGGCCCTCGGGGCTCGGGGGGAGGATGCGGCCGTCCGCTTCCTCGAGGCCCGGGGCTACCATATCCTCGAGCGCAACTGGACCTGCTTCGCCGGCGAGGCGGACATCATCGCCGCCGACGAGGCGACCCTCGTCTTCATCGAGGTGAAGACGCGCCGCGATGATTCCCACGGGCTGCCCTCCGAGGCCGTGGGCCGGGCCAAGCGCGAGCGCTACGAGAAAATCGCCCTCGCCTATGTGACCGACCATTTCTTCGACGAGGCCGTGGTGCGCTTCGACGTGGTGGCCATCACCGTGCTGCCCGAGGACCGCGCCTTCGTGAGCCACCACGTCGGCGCCTACTCGGCGGGCTGAGTCATGGCCTTCGGACAATGCGCGGTCATGAGCGCCACCGTGCGCGGAGTCGATGTGGTGCCCGTCACCGTGGAGGTGGTGGTCTCCGGGGGCCTGCCGGGCATGGCCATCGTCGGTATGCCGGACGCGGCCATCCAGGAGGCCCGGGAACGGGTGCGGGCGGCCATCCGCGCCGCCGGCTTCAAGATGCCGGGGGAGAAGATCGTCGTGAACCTGGCGCCGAGCCATCTGCGCAAGACCGGCTCGGGCTTCGATCTGCCCATCGCCCTGGGCATCCTCGTGGCCACCGGCCAGATCGATCCGGCTTGGGCCCGGGACACCCTCTACGTGGGGGAGCTGTCGTTGGACGGCACCGTGCGCCCTGTGGCCGGAACCCTGGCCTGCGGCATCTGCGCCCGTTCCCGCGAGCTCGATTTCGTCTGCGCCCGGGACAGCGACCCGGTGCCCCTGGAGGGCGTGCGCATCCTCGCCATCGACCGTCTCGATGCGGCGGCGGGGGAGGGCGGGGCGGCCCGGTGCCTGTGTCTCCACCGTCGCGGCCGGGGCGCTTCGGAATCGTCGGGGGCGGCGGACTATCGCGAGGTGTCGGGCCATGAGGGGGCGAAGCGCGCCTTCCAGATCGCAGCCGCCGGCGGTCACGGCCTGCTCATGATGGGGCCGCCCGGCGCCGGCAAGACCATGCTCGCCTCCCGGATGCCCTCTATCCTGCCGCCCCTCGATCCCGATGAGGCCCTCGAGGCGGCGGTGGTGCACTCGGTGGCCGGCGAGCCCATCGCCGCCGTCATCGCCGGCGAGCGCCCCTTCCGCAGCCCGCATCATAGCGCCTCCCTCGCGGGGCTCGTGGGCGGGGGCAGCCCCATCCGCCCCGGGGAGATCTCCCTGGCCCATCATGGTGTCCTCTTCCTCGACGAGCTGCCAGAGTTCCGGTCATCGGTGCTCCAGGGCATCCGCCAGCCGTTGGAGAGCGGGGCGGTCACCATCACCCGGGCCGACGGCAACGTGGTCTTCCCGGCCCGCTTCATGCTCGTGGGCGCGGCGAACCCCTGCCCCTGCGGCTACTTCGGCGACGACCGTCACGAGTGCACCTGCACCGTGCCCCAGATACGGGCCTACCAGAATCGCATCGGCGGTCCGCTCATGGATCGCATCGACATTCACCTCGATGTGCGGCGCACGCCGCCGAGCGTCGTGCTCTCGCCCCAGGGCGGCCTCGATTCGGCCACCCTGCGGGAGGGGGTGCTCCGTGGCCGCGCCTTCGCGGCACGGCGCGCGGGCGGGGCGACGGGCCGTCGGGCGCCGCTCAGCGTCGAGGGATGCGCCCTGGACGACGGGGCGCGGTCGTTTCTCGTGTCCGTGGCGGAGCTGCACTCCATGAGCGGCCGGGCCATCGTGCGCACCCTGTCGGTGGCGCGCACCATCGCAGATATGGACGAGGCGGAGACGGTGGGGTGCGAGCACCTGGCCGAGGCGGTGAGCTACCGCGTCCGCGACGGAATAGGAGGTTGCTGACATGCCCGTGTTATCCATGAGGCTCTCCGGCGAGCGCTTCGAGCTCGCCAGGGACGACGGGGCGTTCCCGCCCCTGCTCAAGGCTTGTCCCCGGCCCCCCGAGCGTCTCTACGGGGTGGGCGATCCTGCGGCTCTGCGCCCGGGGCTCGCCGTGGTGGGGGCGCGCCGGGCGACGCCCTACGGCCGTACGGCGGCTCGGCGCTTCGCCTCGGCCGCTGCCGCCCGGGGCATTCCCATCGTCTCCGGGGGCGCCCGGGGCTGCGATGCGGTGGCCCACGAGGCGGCCCTGGCCGCCGCTTGCCCCACCGTGGCCTTCCTCGGGGGCGGCTGCGACCAGCTCTATCCCGCCGAGAACGCCGGCCTGTTCCAGCGCATCGTCGACGGCGGCGGGGCCGTGGTGTCCGAGCGCCCCTGGGACTTCCCGCCCCAGCCCTACACCTTCCGCGAGCGCAACCGGCTCATTGCGGGGCTCGCGCGCGCTACGCTCATCGTGGAGGCCGGGCTGCCCTCGGGCACCTTCTCCACGGCCGACGAGGCCCTGGCCGCCGGACGGGAGGTGTGGGTGGTGCCGGGGGCCATCACCTCTGAGAATTCCCGCGGTGCCAACCGCCTGCTCTACCAGGGCGCCCTGCCCATCATCGACGACGACAGCTTCGCCGACGCCCTGTTCCTCACCTACGGGTGCCTGAGGGAGCCAGAGGCGGAAGGAGAAAAGAAGGAGGGTTCCGATGGGGCGCCTCCGGGCCAGAGCGGCGAGGAGGCCCTGCTCGCCGCTCTGGCCGCCGAGCCCCTCGGTATGGAGGAGCTGCGATCTCTTGCTCGGGCCCACGGTCCGGCGGGAGGGGAGCTTCCGTGGCTCATGGTCTGGCTCGCCACGGCCCAGCGGGACGGCCTTATCGCCCAGTACCCGGACGGCCGCTACGGGCCGCGGGTGCCCGCGCCGGAAGGAGGCCGCCCATGAGCCGCGCGATCGCGACGTCCTGGGGGAGCGCCGCCGGATTGACGGGGGTGGCCGTGCCGTTATTTGGTATCCTGTTGAGCCATGACGTACCATGTGAACATAGTAGGCGGCGGTCTGGCCGGCAGCGAGGCGGCTCTCGACCTGGCGGATCGCGGCATCGCGGTGAGCCTGTGGGAGATGCGCCCCGAGCGCCGGACCCCCGTGCACCATACGGGGGGCCTGGCCGAGCTCGTCTGCTCGAACTCCCTCAAGAGCACCAAGCCCGACAGTGCGGCGGGACTGCTGAAAGAGGAACTGGCGGCCCTCGGCTCGCCGCTCATGGAGGAGGCCCGGGCCACGGCCGTGGCGGCCGGCGGTGCCCTGGCCGTGGATCGGACGCTGTTCAGCCGGGCGGTGACCGAGCGCGTGGAGGCCCATCCCCTCATCGAGGTGGTGCGGCGGGAGGCGACGGACATCGCCGCGCTCGCCCGCGGGGCCGACGCGGTCGTCCTGGCGAGCGGCCCGCTCACCTCCGACGGGCTCTCCTCGGCGCTCATGGCTCTGACCGGCCGCGGCGCCCTGGCCTTCTACGACGCCGCGGCCCCGGTGGTGATGGCGGACTCCATCGATCGGGAGCGCGTGTTCCGCCAGAGCCGCTACGAGGATGCCAGCGCCGGCGGCGACTACCTGAACGCCCCGTTCTCCCGGGAGGAGTACGAGCGCTTCGTCGACGAGCTGCTCGGCGCCGAGCGGGTCATCGCCAAGGACTTCGAGAGCCGGGAGCTGTTCCAGGCCTGCCAGCCCATCGAGGAGATCGCCCGGGCCGGCCGCGACGCACCGCGCTTCGGGGCCCTCAAGCCGGTCGGCCTCACCGATCCGCGCACGGGACGCCGCCCTTGGGCCGCCCTCCAGCTGCGGGCCGAGGACGCCTGCGGCCAGAGCTACAACCTGGTGGGCTTCCAGACCAACCTCACCTTCCCGGAGCAGCGCCGCGTATTCCGCCTCATCCCTGGCCTGGAGCAGGCCGAGTTCGCCCGCTACGGCGTGATGCACCGCAACACGTTCCTCGACGCGCCGCGCCTGCTGGACGGTCACGGCCGCCTCGTCTCCGATGAGGCCCGGGCCCTGGGCGCGCCGATCTACGTGGCCGGTCAGCTGGCCGGCACCGAGGGGTACTGCGAGGCCATCCGCTCGGGGCTCCATGTTGCCCTGGCCGTGACGGCCGGCCTGCGCGGGCGCGCTCTGCCGCCGCTGCCGCCCGACACGGTATGGGGGGCGCTTCTGGCCTACGCCACGGACCCGGCCACGGCGGACTACCAGCCCATGCACGTGAACTTCGGCATCCTGCGGCCCCTCGACCCGCCGGTGCGCAACAAGCGGGAGCGCTACGGCGCCTACGCTCGCCGGGCCTCGGCGGCCCTCGACGGCTACCGCGCCGCCCTCGAGGCCGCGGGCCTGATGGCGCCATGACGGCCGAGGAGCAGCCCGAACTGCCCGGTGCCGGTGACGTGGAGCGGTTCTGCACCGCCCTGGCCGTGGAGCAGGGGGCCTCGGCCCACACGGTGCGGGCCTACCGCGACGATCTGCGGGCCTACCTGGCGTGGGCCCACCGCAGCGGCGTTGCCCCCTGGGAGGTGTCCTACCGCCAGCTGCGCCGCTATTTGGCCGAGCTCGACCAGGCCCGCTACGCCCGCACGACCATCAAGCGCCATCTGTCCTCGCTGCGCTCGTTCTTCCGCTGGGCGAATCGCGCCGGCGTCACCGCCAACGACCCGGCCGGAGTCGTCCAGGCCCCCAAGGCTGCGCGGCGGCTGCCCAAGACCATCGCCCGGGACGATATGGCGGCCCTGCTAGCGGTCTACGGCGAGATGGATGCCGACGGCGCCCCCCGGGAGCAGACGCCTGCCGAGATGCGGGACGCGGCCCTGCTCGAGTTCCTCTTCTCCTGCGGTGCCCGCGTGTCCGAGGCGGCGGGGTTGCGCGCGGCCTGGGTCGATTTCCCGGCCGGCGAGGTAAAGGTGTTCGGCAAGCGGTCCAAGGAGCGCATCGTGCCCCTGTCCCGGAAGGGAGCGCGGGCCATGGAGCGCTATCTGAGCGAGGCGCGGCCGGCCCTGCTCCAGGGGCAGGCCAGCGAGTTCTTCTTCGTGTCGAACCGCGGCCGTCCCTTGAGCGCCGACAGCATCCGCAAGATGTTCAAGCGGGCCCTGCGGGCCGCTGGCCTCGACGAGAGCCTGTCGCCCCATGCCATGCGCCACTCCTTCGCCACCGAGCTGCTCGATGGTGATGCCGACCTGCGCAGCGTCCAGGACATGCTCGGCCACGCGAGCCTGTCCACCACCCAGATCTACACCCACGTGAGCCCCGACCGCCTCAAGCGCGTTCACGGCCTCGCCCATCCCCGGGCGTGAGTCCCGCCGCCCGTTGGCGCCTCGCCTGAGTTCGCGCTTCCATCAGCGTCCCACCTGAGGTCGGCCGCTCAGCGCTCAGTTGTGGGGGAGGGGCTGGCGCATTCGTGCGCGCCGTTGCGCCGATGCCGCTGTGGCGGCATCTTCCACCGAGACGGTCTTCTCGCGGCCCTCTCGCGTCCTGCTCGCGGGATATGCCCTTCCGTTACGGCGCGAAAACGGCCCCGTGGCGCGGATGTTTCGATGCGGTTGCTCGCTTCCTACGGTTGTCCCGTGCAAGGCGCCCGGTGTCGCATCCGTGGGAAGATGCTCCCAAAGGTTGCCAAGGGCCCGGCCTTGAGCCGGGCCGCCGCTGAAGGGAGGAGCCATGAGTCGCAAGAAGGCGAAGATGCTGTTTTGGGCGGCCCTCGTCGTGCTCGCCTACATTCCCTATCTCATGCAGACCGCCGGCCACGCCATCCTGTAGCGCGGCTTCTGATTCCAGGACCCCGCTAGGGAGACCTATGGCCCCGCTGCCCATAACGATCAAGGCAGAATGATTCGCAGGATCGCCGGTGCGAAAAGCGAGTGGGGGATGCGGCGGCTATGGCGAAACGACCCGCGCGGGGGATTGCCGATGTGGGATGGGAGTGGGGGAATGCCTCAGTCCAGCATCTCGGTTAGAACGTGATGAGGTCGCGCAGTTCCATATCGAGGGCGTCGGCGATGGCTATGTACATGGCGATGCTGGGATTGTGCTGGCCCTTCTCGATGCGATGGATATGGGCCTGATCGGTGCTGATCATCTTGGCGAGCTTGTCTTGGGACAAACCTTGGTCCTTGCGCTGCCGACGGATCTCGGCGCCCAATTCCATGATACGTTCCCGTGTCGCTGCTCTGTTCATGGGATCATCTTATGGTTATGCCCCTTTTGACGTATGCCAGAAGAAACATAAATCGGTGTTTGCCCGGCCCTGCGCCGTCCGCCGTCGGCAGGCGGTTGCGGTGGATTGCCGTTTTCGCGCCCAATGGGGCCGTTTCATCGCTGAGCGGCGAACTTCGCGTTTCCCCTTGAATTCCGCGCTCCGGGGGTTCATACTGCTCGCACCTTCTCGGGGGTGACCTCCCGAAAGGTTCTAAGGCTGGCACGTTGGACCCATGGAGGATGGCAATGCACAAGGCGCATTTGACGGACGCTCAGTCCCTGCGCGGTTTTATCCTGGCGACCTTCGCCTTTCTGGCTATTTTCGCATCGACGGCGGTGCCCATTCCGCTGTATGCCGACTACCAGGTCACCATCGGGCTCACGACGGCCGACATCTCCAACACCATGTTCACCTATCTCACGGGCGTGAGCCTGACGCTGTTTTTGGCCGGTCGCGTGTCCGATTCCCTCGGCCGCGTGCCCGTGGCCAGCCTCACCGTCATGCTGGCCGTCTTCGGCTGCATCATGTTCCTGCGGGCAGGCAGCGGCGCCGACGTGCTCGCCGCCCGTTTCGTGCAGGGGCTGGCCGCCGGCCTCGGCATGAGCGCCGTATCCTCCCTCGTCATTGATTGCGTGGGGGAGAAGCACCTGATCTGGGGATCAACGGTGGCCAGCTGCGGCGCCATGTTCGGCATCATGGTCGGCTCCATCGGCGTGGGCGTCCTGTACGACCTCGTGCCCGACCTGACGGTCATCTACGGGGTCATGATCGCGATCCTGGTTCTGTGCCTGTTCCTCGTGAACTTCGTCCACGAGCCCCTCGACCGCACCGTCTCGCTGCGGGCCTCCATCCGACCGCGCATCTTCATTCCCCACGATTGCCGGCACCTGTTCGCTGCCGTGGCCGTGGTGTACCTGTCCACGTGGATGGTGGGCTGCTTCTTCCAGTCGTTCTCGGCGCCCATCGCCTACGGCTGCTTCGGCGCCACCTCGCCCCTGCCCGGCTCGGTCATCCTGGCCCTCGCCATGGCCCCCTCGGTGCTCGGCGGTCCCCTCGTGCAGCGCTTTCGGCCCAAGCAGGCACTCGTGGCCTCTATGGGAGTGACCACGGCCTCGGTCGCGGCCCTGGCCCTGTTCGTGGCCACGGGCGCCGAAGGGGCCTTCATGGCGGCCTGCGGGCTGTTCAGCCTGGCCATGGGGGCGGCTCTGGCCACGGCCCTGCGCATGCTGCTGCTGGAGGTGAACGTGCTCCAGGTGTCGGCCATTCTCTCCTCGGTGAACCTCGTGGCCTACGCGGGCTCGGCGGTGACCGGGCTTCTGTGCGGGGCCCTGCTCGGCGCCACCTCCTACGTGGTCGTGTTCGCTGTGATGACCCTCGTGCTCACAGCCTCCTGCGCCTTCGTCGTGGCCACGGTGCGCACGGCCCGGGTGCGGAAGAAGTCGAAGCGCCTGACCCTGCGCCGCTTCCACAAGAGGCGCAATGCCGAGCTGGCCGCCTTGGATGAGGTGCCGTCCGAGGTAGTCGCCGAGGACGCCGCGCCGGCCCTTGCCTAGGGGCGTTCGAGCCGGGCGGTCGGCCGCACCGGCCTCCGCTGAGGGTGTCGGCCGTGCCGCCCAGTGCGGTGCCACGGCCCGTGGTGCGAGCCTGCGAAGATTCCATGGAGGCGAACAAAAGTTCCCTTTAAGGCTGGCGCGACGGCCCGGTGCCCACTAAAATAACCAGCGAAAACTAGAAGCTGCGCAGCGGGCCTCCCCTCAGGGCGCCCGCTGCGCTACGTCGCGAAGGAAACGAAGCGATCTATGGCAAATGAAATCGTGATCAAGGGCGCCCGCGAGCACAATCTGAAGGACGTCGATCTCACCATACCCCGCGACGAGCTCGTGGTCATCACGGGCCTGTCCGGCTCGGGCAAGTCGAGCCTCGCCTTCGACACCATGTACGCCGAGGGCCAGCGCCGCTACGTGGAGAGCCTCTCCAGCTACGCCCGCATGTTCCTGGGCCAGATGTCCAAGCCCGACGTGGACTCCATCGACGGCCTGTCGCCGGCCGTGTCCATCGACCAGAAGACCACTTCGAAGAACCCCCGATCCACCGTGGGCACCACCACCGAGATCTACGACTACCTGCGCCTGCTGTTCGCGCGGGTAGGCGTGCCCCACTGCCCCGAGTGCGGTCGCGAGATCAAGAAGCAGACCACCGACCAGGTGACCGACGACATTCTCCGTCTGGGAGACGATGCCCAGGGCGAGGCCACCAAGGCCATCCTCATGGCGCCGGTGGTGACCGGCCGCAAGGGCGAGTTCACCAAGCTCTTCGCCGACCTGCAGAAGGAGGGCTTCTCCCGCGTGCGCATCGACGGGGAGATCGTGAAGATGACCGGCGAGCCCATCACGCTGAACAAGAAGATCAAGCACTTCATCGATGTCGTGGTGGATCGCGTCACGCTGAAGGAGTCGGCCACGAGCCGCATCGCCGAGGCCGTGGAGCTGGCCTGCAAGCTGGCGAGCGGGCGCGTGCTCGTGCAGGTGCTCGGGCCCGATGGCAACCCGCTCGGCGAGGCCGGCGTCACCTCCTCCGGGGCCACGGGCGGCCTCGGAGAAGGGGAGCACCTGTTCTCGCTCGCCCTGGCCTGCCCCGAGCACGGCCACTCCATGGACGAGCTCCAGCCCCGCGACTTCTCCTTCAACGCCCCCTACGGCGCCTGCCCCGACTGCCTCGGCATCGGCAGCCGCGACGAGGTGGACGCCTCGCTCGTGGTGCCCGACCCCTCCCTTACCCTGAACGAGGGGGTCATCGCCCCCTTCAAGAGCGGCAACTATTATCCCCAGGTGCTGCGCGCCGTGGCCGAGCACGTGGGCACCGATGCCGACACCCCCTGGGAGGACATGCCCAAGAAGGCCCAGAAGGCCATCCTGCACGGCCTGGGTGACGAGAAGGTGCGCGTGGACTACCGCACGGTGGACGGCCGTGACACCTACTGGTTCATCGAGTGGGAGGGCGTCATCGGGGCCGTGAAGCGCCGCTACGCCGAGGCTCAGTCCGACGCCCAGCGCGAGAAGCTGGCCGCCTACTTCGCCACCGTGCCCTGCGAGACCTGCGGCGGCCAGCGCCTGAAGCCGGAGATTCTGGCCGTCACGGTGAACGACCGGTCCATCCACGACGTCACCGAGATGTCGGCGGCCGAGTCGCTGGCCTTCTTCGAGGGGCTGCACTTCACCGGCCAGGCAGCGGTCATCGCCGTCCCCATCGTGAAGGAGATCCGCGAGCGCCTGCGCTTCCTCGTGGACGTGGGCCTGGACTACCTCACCCTGGAGCGGGCCACGGCCACGCTCTCGGGCGGCGAGGCCCAGCGCATCCGCCTGGCCACCCAGATCGGCGCCGGGCTCATGGGCGTGCTCTACATCCTGGACGAGCCCTCCATCGGCCTG
Organism: Adlercreutzia sp.; assembly: GCF_056795635.1. Taxonomy (NCBI): domain Bacteria; kingdom Bacillati; phylum Actinomycetota; class Coriobacteriia; order Eggerthellales; family Eggerthellaceae; genus Adlercreutzia; species Adlercreutzia sp. The sequence goes on from NZ_JBQIIT010000005.1 coordinate 210,370, forward strand.
CACCAGCGCGACAACGAGCGGCTCATCGCCACCTTGGAGCGCCTGCGCGACCTGGGGAACACCGTGGTCGTCGTGGAGCACGACGAGGACACTATCCGCGCGGCCGACTTCGTGGTGGACATGGGGCCGGGCGCCGGCGAGCACGGCGGCGTGGTCATCGCCGCGGGTACCCCGGCCGAGGTTATGGCCACGGAAGGCTCCATCACCGCCGACTACCTGGCCGGCCGCCGTCGCATCGAGGTGCCCGCCGAGCGGCGCCGCCCCAAGCGCGGGTCGGTGAAGATGACCGGCGCCACGGAGAACAACCTGAACAACGTCACGCTGGAGGTGCCCATCGGCACGCTGACGGTCATCACCGGCGTGTCCGGCTCCGGCAAGAGCTCCCTGATCACCGACACCCTGGCCCCGGCCCTGGCGAATCGCCTGAACCACGCCCATCGCCGCACCGGGCCCTACCGCAAGATCACGGGCCTCGAGAAGCTCGACAAGGTCATCAACATCGACCAGAGCCCCATCGGCCGCACGCCGCGCTCGAACCCGGCCACCTACATCGGCCTGTGGGACGACATCCGCGCCCTGTTCGCCAGCACGCAGGAGGCCAAGGCCCGCGGCTACGCCCCGGGGCGCTTCTCGTTCAACGTGAGCGGCGGCCGCTGCGAGGCCTGCAAGGGCGACGGCCAGATCAAGATCGAGATGCACTTTTTGCCCGACGTGTACGTGCCCTGCGAGGTGTGCAACGGCGAACGCTACAACCGCGAGACGCTGCAGGTGACCTACCGCGGCAAGAACATCTCGGAAGTGCTCGACATGACCGTGGAGGACGCGCTCGTCTTCTTCGAGAACATCCCGGGCATCCGCCGCAAGCTGCAGACGCTCTTCGACGTGGGTCTCGGCTACATCCGCCTCGGCCAGCCGGCCACCACGCTCTCGGGCGGTGAGGCCCAGCGCGTGAAGCTCGCGAGCGAGCTGCAGAAGCGCCAGAGCGGCAAGACCTTCTACATCCTGGACGAGCCCACCACGGGCCTGCACTTCGAGGATGTGCGCCAGCTGCTGGAAGTGCTCCAGCGTCTGGTGGACGCCGGCAACACCGTGCTCGTCATCGAGCATAACCTGGACGTCATCAAGTGCGCCGACCACATCGTGGACCTAGGTCCCGAGGGCGGCGACAAGGGCGGTACCATCATCGCGAGCGGCACTCCCGAGCAGGTGGCCGAGGTGGAGGGCTCCTATACGGGCCGCTTTGTCAAGCGCATGCTGGAAGAGGCGAAGAGGCCGCCCGTGGCTTAACGTTGCCCCGCCCATCTCGTGGACATCGGCCCCCGTCGGGTTCGCTCCGGCGGGGGTTCGCTATAATTAAGGGCTATGAAGAAACGCACGCGGGAAAAAGTGGCCCTCTTGGTTTTCGCGCTGCTCGTCGTTCTCGGCGGCAGCGTGCTCTTGCGCTATTTCGAGACAGGCCGCTCCTGGAACGTGGCCGCCTCGGTGGTGGACGACGCCTTCGGGCAGATGAAGGGCTACACGGCCATCGTCTACGACGGCACCTTCGACAGCCTCGACGCCCTGCGTCCGGCCGTGGATCCCGAGGCTATCGGGGCCGAGGAGCCCACGAGCCTGGGGGCCATGGTGCTCTCCGAGCTCTCGCGACTGCCGCTGTCCATGCGCGAGCGGCCCGTGTACGCCTCGGACGTGCGCTCGCTCTACGAGGAGAAGGGGGCCGGCGTCATCACCCTGGACGCCGCCGATCTGCGCCGCTACGAGAAGCCCACCATCCTCATGGCCGGCGACCGCAAGATCGGCGTTGTGGCCATCGACTACTACGCCTCCAAGAAGCAGCTGGAGAAGGTGCGCCGCACGTTGACGGACGCCGGGGCCCAGTCCCTCGTCTGCCTTGTGCCGCGCCTGTCGTGCCTGGCCACTATCGAGGGGTTCCAGGCGGTCATCGTCACCGACGACGATCAGGCTGAGCCGGGGCTCGGGGAGGGGGCCGAGGGAGCCCACATCGTCTACGCCCCCGAGCGGGGCTCGGTGGGGGTCGTGCTGCTGACGGCCCTGAACGTGCCCTCCTCCAAGGTCTACGCCTCCCTCTGATTCCGTTTACCGCCGCCATCCGCGTCCGGCGGTCCCCTTTGTTTCCTGTCAGTTAAAAACTCATCGTCTCGCAGAAGGCGCATCCTATAATGCGGCCAGAAGCCAGCGGGCGTGCGCGCACCGCGGCGCCCCGATACGTCAAGGAGGTCCGCATTGAGTTACGTCGAGAACGTCATCGAGCAGGTGAAGGCGAAGAACGCCGAGCAGCCCGAGTTCATCCAGGCCGTCACCGAGGTGCTCCAGTCCCTGGAGCCGGTCATCGAGGCCCATCCGGAATACGAGCAGGCCTCCCTCCTCGAGCGCATCGTGGAGCCCGAGCGCGTGGTCATGTTCCGCGTGCCCTGGGTGGACGATAACGGCAAGGTGCAGGTCAACCGCGGCTTCCGCGTGCAGTTCAACAGCGCCATCGGCCCCTACAAAGGGGGACTCCGCCTGCACCCGTCGGTGAACCTTGGCATCATCAAGTTCCTCGGCTTCGAGCAGATCTTCAAGAACAGCCTGACCACGCTGCCCATGGGCGGCGGCAAGGGCGGCTGCGACTTCGACCCGAAGGGCAAGTCCGACATGGAGGTCATGCGCTTCTGCCAGTCCTTCATGACCGAGCTGGC
>NZ_JBQIIT010000039.1:0-9173 GCF_056795635.1 Adlercreutzia sp.
GCCATCGCGCGGTCGGTGGTGTTCAAGGCCAACGTGGTGGCCGAGGATAAGACCGAGAGCCGCGGGGTGCGGGAGTGCCTGAACTACGGCCACACCCTGGGCCATGCCGTGGAGGCCCTGGCCGGCTTCGGCGCCTTCTCCCACGGGGCCGCCGTGGCCGAGGGCATGCGCTTCGCCGCCCGGCTCGGCGCCGCCACCGTGGGCACCTCCGAGGAGCTCATCGCGGCCCAAGACGAGCTGCTGGACGCTCTGGGGCTGCCGGCCCTGGCCTGGTCGGCCCCGGCCGAGGAGATGCTTTCCGCCATGAAGCGGGACAAGAAGGCCCGGGCCGGCGCGGTGCGCTTCGTGCTGCCCCGCGACATCGGCGACTGGGAACTGGTGTCCGTGCCCGACGAGGTGCTGCTTGAGCAGCTGCGTGCATGGGAGGCGTCGAAGTGAAGAAGATACTGCTCATGAACGGGCCGAACCTGAATATGCTCGGCGTGCGCGATCCGGCCATCTACGGGTCGGACACCCTGGCGGCCATCGAGGCCATGGTGGTGGCCTACGGCGCCGAGCACGGCGCCCGGGTGGACTGCTTCCAATCGAACCACGAGGGCGCGCTGGTGGACAAGCTGCACGAGGCCCACGGCCGCTACGACGGCATCGTGTACAACCCCGGCGCCCACACCCACTACTCCTATGCCCTTCACGATGCCGTGGAGTGCATCGACGTGCCCGTGGTGGAGATTCACATCTCGGATATCAGCCAGCGCGAGGAGTTCCGCCGCACGTCGGTCATCGCCCCGGCCTGCGTGGCCCAGGTGAAGGGCCTCGGCAAGGAGGGCTACCTGCGCGCGCTGGATGTGCTGCTGGAAGGCGACGGGGAGGGGTAGCCGTTCTCCTCCGGCCGTTGCAGAGGCGGGAACGTCCGTGCTCAAGCAATGGCTCGCTCGGCGGAAATGTCCACTGGACATTTCCGTTCGCTGCGCAACCTGCGCGCGGACGCCCCCGCCTCCCCAACGGCCTGCTTTTACTCTGTAGGAAAGGAAAGCCCATGACCGTGTTCGACGAACTGCACAATCCGGTGGCCTGCGAGTGGCACGTGGGCCAGCTGCTGCGGGCCATGAACCTGCGCCGCGACGGGCGCCCCTCGCCCATGGTGGTGCGCGATACGTCCAACATCCGCTGGCTCACCGCCTTCGACGGGGTCTTCGACGACGAGGACGCCCATGCCCTCTACGTGGCCCCCGACCGCGTGGTGCTGCACACCGATTCCCGCTACGCCAAGGCCTGCGAGCAGGCGGCCCGGCGCACGCCCATCCGCGTGGACGAGACCCGCGAGAGCCACGCCACCTTCGTCGCCCGCCAGTGGAACGGCTCGTGGCTCCACGGCATGCCCGGGGCTGAGCTCCAGATCGAGGACACCATCAGCCTGGCCGAGTACCGCGCCCTGCAGAAGGCCTTCCCGGCCGATTTCCCCATCGGCGAGACCGACGGGGTGGTGCGGCGGCTGCGGTCGGTGAAGGAGCGCTACGAGGTGGCCCGCATGAAGGGGGCCCAGGCCATCACCGATGCCGCCTTCGCCCACATCGTGGAGTTCATGCGCCCCGGCATGATGGAGCGCGAGATTCAGCTGGAGCTGGACGAGTGGATGCTGCGCCACGGGGCCGAGGGCCTGGCCTTCACCTCCATCGTGGCCACGGGCGCCAACGGGGCGAATCCCCACGCGGTGCCGGGCGCGACGATGCTGGAGGCCGGCCAGTGCGTGGTGCTCGACTTCGGGGCGAAGTCCTACGGCTACTGCTCGGATATGACGCGCACGGTGTTCATCGGCGAGCCCGAGGGGCAGATGCGCGAGGCGTGGAACGCGGTGCGGGCCGCCAACGAGGCCGTGGAGGCGATGCTGCGCCCCGGCGTCACGGGCAAGGAGGCCCACGAGCGGGCCGAGGCCGTGCTCGCCGAGGGCGGTTTCGCCGGGGCCATGGGCCACGGGCTCGGCCACGGCGTGGGGCTCGACATCCACGAGGAGCCGGTGCTGTCCCTGCGCAACGAGGAGCCCCTCGTGGCGGGCAACGTGGTCACCGTGGAGCCGGGCATCTATCTGCCGGGGAAGTTCGGCATGCGCCTGGAGGACTTCGGCGTCGTCACCGACGACGGCTTCGAGGTGTTCACCAAGTCCACCCATGAGATGGTGGTCATCTAACCGGTGCTTCAGGGCGCGCGCATACTGGTAGTGGAGGACGACGGGGCCATCAACCGCGTCGTCTGCTCCTACCTGGGGAAGATGGGCGCGACCTGCACGGCGGCCTTCTCCGGCACCGAGGGTCTCATGCACCTCGCGGGCGGCGAAGACTTCCATCTGGCGATCACCGACCTCATGCTGCCCGGGGCGAGCGGGGAAGAGGTGGTGGCCGCAGCGCGGGCGGCGGGGCTGCCCGTGGTGGTGCTGTCGGCCCGGGCCACCGTGGCCGACCGGGTGGACCTGCTGCGTCTCGGCGCCGACGACTATCTGGTGAAGCCCTTCGACTTGGAAGAGCTGCTCGCCCGCTGCGAGGCCGTGCTACGTCGCGGCGGCTTTGTGGCTTTCGACGATGATACCGATTCCGCCGCGACGCTGCGCTTCGGCCGCTGGGCGCTGGACGAGGCCGCCCACGCCTTCGCGGTCGATGGCGTTCCCGTGCCCCTCACGCCGAGCGAGTTCGCCATGGTGCGCGCGCTCATGGCCGAGCCGCGCCGCGTTCACACCAAGCGCGCCCTGTCGGCGGCCGCCGGCGGCGACGAGGCGGCCCTGGAGGACAAGACCGTCGCCACCCACATCGGCAACATCCGCGCCAAGCTGCGCGGCACCGGCACCGACGGCTATATCGAAACGGTCTGGGGCATCGGCTTCAAACTGTGTGACGAGCAGCCCCCGCTGTGAAAAACACCTGATCCTAAATCTTGGCATATTCTTGGAACGTTCTGGGAGGCTTCTGGAAATCCGTTTCCTAAGATGGACGGTAGAATGGCTTCGAGAGAAAGGAACGGACCATGGAAGCACTGCGCTGCGAGGGTCTCACGCGCGTCTTCTGGGGAAAGCGGGCCGTCGATGGGGTGTCGCTCGCCCTGGCGCCGGGCGATATCTACGGGCTGGTGGGGCGCAACGGCGCGGGCAAGTCCACGCTGCTGAAGATGATCGCCGGCTACCTGGCACCCACGGGCGGCACCGTGGCGGTATGCGGCGAGGCGCTCGGTCCCTGCCAGACGAGCCGCCGCGTGGGCTGCCTCATCGAGCGCCCGGCCATCAACCCGGCGCTGACGGCCGTGCAGAACGTGACCGTGCGGGCGATTGCCCAGGGGCTGCCCGACCCGAAGGAGGCGGCGGCTGCGGCCGTGGCGGCCGTGGGGCTGGGCGAGGCCGCCCGCGACCGGGCCAAGGGCTACTCCCTCGGCATGAAGCAGCGGCTCGGCTTGGCCTTGGCGCTGGTGGGCCGGCCCGATGTGCTGTTGCTGGACGAGCCCTTCAACGGCCTCGACCCCGAAGGAGTGCGGCTCGTGCGCTCGCTGTTGGTGCGCCTGGCCGAGCAGCGCGGCACGGCCATCGTGGTCAGCTCCCACGTGCTCGATCAGCTGGAGCGCATGGTCACCCGCTACGGCGTCATCCGCGCGGGCCGCCTGGTGGCCGAGATGACCACGGAAGAGGTGGAAGAGGCCTGCACCGACTACCTGTGCGTGGAGACGGCCGACGGACCGCGGGCCCTGGCGGTGCTGGAGCGCGCCTTTGCCGAGGCCTTCTTCACGGTGATGCCCGACGATGCCATCCGCGTGACCGGGCCCGTGGACGGCGACGCGGTGGGTCAGGCCCTCTTAGCGGCTGCCGTGCCCGTGCGCGGCCTCTACACCCACACGCGCGATATCGAGGACTACTTCGTGGAACTCATGGGCGGCACCGGCGCCGTGCGCCAGACGCCGGCGGCCACTGCGGAGGCGAAAGGGGGCGAGAGCCGTGGCTAACCTCTTCCGAGCCCAGCTCTATCGGCTGTTCTGCCGGCCTTCCACCGCCGTTCTGCTTTTGGTTGTGGCGGCCCTTGCCGGGCTGGTGGCCGTGCAGTTCACGGAGAACTGGACCGATTGCCGCACCTTCCGTGCCGTGCTCGGCCGCGCCTCGGTAGTGGAGGTGTGCGGTCCCTTCGTGGGGCTGTTCCTAGCGGCATTCTTCGCCGACGACTTCCAACAGGGCACCGTGCGCGGTCTCATGGCGGGGAAGGGGTCGCGGCGAGCGTGGGGCGGTGCGGCCCTGGTGCTCACGATGCTGCTCGCGGCGGCCACCCTGCTGATGGAGGCCGTGGTGACCGGGGCCGTCTATGGCGCCATGGGCGGCGTTCCCGTGGCGTTCGATGGGGGCGAGTTGGCGCTGTGGTGGCTGATGGCGACGCTGCTCATTACCGCCTTCACGATGCTGGCCACGTTGGCCGCGATCCTCGTGCCGGCGAACCCCTTGGCGGCGGCCATCATTGCGGCCACGCTGCTCACCTCGGGCTTGGGCTTCTGGTTTTGCCAGGCGGCGGTGCTGTCGTTGCCGTCGCCGGTGGGCGTCTTCGTGGGGCAGGAGGTGCTCCCGCTCTCGCTCACCCAGATTCGCCTCAACCTTCTCAATGGCCTTCCCATCGAGCCCTGGTGGCTTGCCGACGCGGCCTTGGTCATCGTTGTGGCCACGGTGGCCATCATGGCCGCCATGGCCCGAAAGGAGCTGAGGTGACATGGTGAACCTGTTCCGAGCTCAGTGGTATCGGCTTGTGCGCAACCGGGCGTTCTGGGGGCTATGGGCGGTGTTTTCCATCCTGGTGTTCCTGTTCGTCTCGCAGGTGGGCGAGGAGGCCGTGCGCCAAGGGGCCTATCGGAATCTGCCTTCGTGGCGCGGGGCTTCGGAGGGGGTCGGCATGAGCGTGGGCGCCGAGGTAGTGTTGGGGGAGTTCTGGGTGCCGCAGATACTGTCGATGTTCACGGCGCTGCTGGCGGCGGCGTTCTTCGCCGATGATTTCAAGTACGGCGGCGCCCGCTTGTTGGACGTGGGCCCTTCCTTCCGCAGGGCCTACGTGGGAAGCGCCGCGCTGCTTATGGCCGTCGTCTCGACGCTGTTTCTCATCGCTGCTGCCCTGGCGGCATGGTTGGCGCTTCTGCCGAACGGGGCACTGTCCATCGAGTTCCCTGATGGTGCCGGCCGTTTCGCTCGCTGGGGTCTCCAGCTCATCCTGGCATCGGTGACAGGTGCTTTGGTGGCCGTGGCCGCTGTGGCGGCAACGGGGCGCATCGGGTGGGGCGTGGTGGCCGTTCTGGTAGCCGGCGCCATTCCCGAGTGGTTGATGGGCGTTGTCTGGGTGTGGGGCGGAGAAGAGCTTGCCGGCGCCCTGGTAGGATCGATGCCCCCGCTGCAACTGATGCACCTGTGCTACGGGGATTTCACGCCCACCATTGCCGAGGTGTTGTCGCTGCTGCCGTGGCTCGCGGTGATGCTGGGGGCGTGCTGGCTCGCGATGAGGAGGAAGCGGCTATGAGAGGACGAAGCGCCGAGGGAGGTGCACGATGATCTGGTTGGGTGTGCTGTGCGCGGCGCTGGCGGTGGCGTTCGTGGGTTGGGTTGTCGCGACGGAGCGCCAGATGCGGGAGATGACCCGTGTGCTGGCCTATCGGGCCCGGGCGGCGGAGCGGCTGACCCTGCGCTTTCCTACGTCTGCGGCGCGGGAGCTGGCCCGGGAGGCCAACGGGCTGCTCGATGAGATCGAGACGGTGCGCATCAGGGCGGCTGAGGAGAAGCGGCAGCTCCAGAAGAACCTGGCCTCGTTCTCCCACGACGTGCGCACGCCCCTCGCGGGCGCCCAGGGGTACTTGCAGCTGTACGGGATGGCCGCCACCGACAAGGAGCGCGACGAGTGCGTCGCGGCAGCGGCCGAGCGCCTGACGGCCATGCGCGGGCTCGTGGATGCCCTGTTCGAGTACGCCAAGGCCGATGATGGGGCCCGTGAGTTGGTCGTGGTGCCCGTGAATGTGGGCGAGACCGTGGCCGCTTGCGTGGCCGACCTGTACCCGGCCTTCGTCGAGCGGCAGTGGGAGCCGACCGTGCAGCTGGACGAGAACGTGGTGGCTCCGGCCGACCCCGAGGCCCTTGCCCGTATCGTGGAGAACGCGCTCGTGAACTGCCTGCGCCACGGCACCGCGGCACCGGTGATCGCGTTGCGCAAGGAGGCGACGGCCGACGGTTTCACGCTCACCATCGCCAACGAGGCCGAGGGTTTGGAAGCCCTGGATGCGAGCCGCCTCTTCGAGCGCTTCTATCGCGGCGACCCCTCGCGTCGGACGGGCGGCAGCGGCCTGGGCCTGGCCATCGCCGATGCCCTCGCGCGGGCCCAGGGCATGACCCTTACGGCCTCTCTCGCCGACAGCCGCTTCACCATCACCCTGCGCGACTAGCCGTTCAAGCTGCTCCGCGCCATCGAACTTTCGCGTCAGTATCGCTTCAATTCCGGGTGTCCGCGGCGTTGCCTCTTCCGGATCGTTTGGGGCTGGGCGGCGGTTCTGGCGACCTCGGCGGCTGCCTCTTTTCGGAATTGGCGACGGTACCTCCCGCTCCCGGAATTGACGGGTGTCAGCGGGGGTGCAGTGCTATAACTGAAAAGGTCAACGTAGTGAAAGCGATGCCGGAAAGGACGGTGAGGACATGATGACGGAACGGAAGATCAATCGGGGGAGCGAGATTCGGACCAAGGGGAAATCCATGGGACGCGAGCGCTCCGGTTGCGCGACCGATCCGTCTGACAGACCCTCGCCCCGGGCTGCCCTATTTCTGGCCGGCCGCATCGCGCTCATGCTGGCGGGCATCGCGGTCATGGCCCTGGGCATCGACGTGGTCGTGAAGGCCGATTTGGGCAACTCTCCCATCTCCGCCACGCCCAACGTGCTCGCCCTCGGCTTTCCCGCCGTGAGCTTCGGCACCTTCATGCTGGGCTGGCAGTGCTTCCTCGTGTTGGTGCAGGTGGCCCTGCTGCGCCGGGAGTTCCGGCTGGTGGACCTGTGGCAGATTCCCATCTCGGTGTTCTTCGGGCTGTGCATCGACTGGTTCATGGAACGGCTGGGTGCGTCTGCGCCGACTACCTACCTTGCCTCGTGGCTGTGGCTGGCCGTCGGCATGGCGGTGCTCGCCGCGGGCATCGTGATGACGGTGGTGTCGGGCACGGTGATGAACTGCGGCGAGGCCGTGGTGCAGGCGGTGGTGCGCAAGACCGGCGCCCGGTTCGGCACGGTGAAGGTGGGCTTCGACCTGTCCTGCGCGGCCCTGGCGGTCCTGTGCGCTCTGGCTTTCGTGGGGCATCTCGCTGGCGTGCGGGAGGGCACGGTGGTCTGCGCGGCGCTGACCGGGGTGATGGTGAACGGCTACATGGCCCTCTATGGCCGCGTGCGCCAGGGGGCGCGTCGGTGGCGAGCCGGAGCTGGCTCGCGCGCTGACGAGGCGGCGACGTCCCTGGCGGAGCAGGGCTGAGCCATATTTTCTTTGCGGAATGCCCGCAAGATGGCTATAATGTAACGGTTTGAATCAGGCGCGACGTGCGAGCGTAAGGGTTTCCGCGGCGCGTGAGCATGAAAGGAAACATCCGTGGCAAGCATTTCTACCGCCGATTTCAAGAACGGCATGTGCATCATCAACAACGGCAAGATGTGCACCATCGTCGAGTTCCAGCACGTGAAGCCGGGCAAGGGCGGCGCGTTTGTGCGCACCAAGCTGAAGGACATCAAGACCGGCCGCGTGGTGGACTACACCTTCAACGCCGGCACGAAGTTCGATTCCGTGCGCCTGGAGTCCAAGAAGATGCAGTACCTGTACAACGACGGGGCCGACTACTGGTTCATGGACAACGACACCTTCGAGCAGATGCCCATCGCCGCCGACATGGTGGGGGGCGCCTCCGACTGGCTAAAGGAGAACGACGAGGCCACGCTGCTGTACGCCGGCGACGAGCTCATCAGCCTGGAGCCCCAGATGTTCGTGGAGCTGGAAGTGACCCACACCGAGCCGGGCTTCAAGGGCGACACCGCCACCAACACGCTGAAGCCGGCCACCCTGGAGACGGGCAAAGAGGTGCAGGTTCCCACCTTCATCGAGATCGGTGACGTCCTGCAGATCGACACCCGCGACGGCCGCGTCATCAAGCGCGTCTAGGTGTTCCGTTCGCCCTGACGGGACGAACGGACCGGCCGACGCTGCGGCTCCGACAGGCACCTGGCCTTGCCCCTTGTTTGGGGCACGGCGTTGGCCAAAGCCAACTTGGCCCCAAGGCGGGGCAATTCCAGGCACCTGTCGGACCCTCGCTGACGTTACGAACGACCAGTGAAACGTAAGAAGCCCCTTATCGGGGCTTCTTTTATTAGATAAGAGCAGGTTCCCCCACTATTCTCGGGCGAAGAAGGCGAAGGCGACGCCGTCGGGGCCCACGTGGGTGCCGATGACGGCGCCGACGAGGGTGAGCGGCAGTTCCAGGGCGTCGGGGCTCTCGATCAGGCCCTGTTCCGCGGCGATGGCCAGGGAATCGGCGATGTACTTGCGGCCGATCTTATCGGACAGGCCCGAGTAGGCCACCCACACCGGGCGCGTGAAGTCGATGCCGCCGGCCTTCTCGATCTCCTCGAACACCATGGAGCGCGAGGCCTTCGACCCGCGGGCCTTCCCCAGCACGACCACCTTGCCGTCCACCACGCCCACCACGGGCTTGATGGACAAAAGCCCGCCGATGGCCGCCGCCGCGCCGGAGATACGGCCGCCACGGCGCAGATACTCCAGGCCGTCGAGGGCCGCCACGAGGCGGATGTCCTTCTTCTCCTGATCGAGGCAGTAGGCGATATCGGCGGCGGAAAGCCCCTCGTCGCGCAGGGCCCAGGCCCGCTCCACCAAGATGCGCTCGCCCACGGTGGCGTTCTCGGAATCCACCACGAAGACCGACTCCTTGAAGGGGGCCGCGGCGATACACGCACTCTGGTAGGTGCCCGAGATGTGGCTCGACAGCGTGACGCATACCACGGTATCGCCGGCGGCCACGGCCTCCTGGAACAGGTCCTGGAACACCATGGGGGGAATCTGGCTCGTGCGCGGCAGCTCGTCGCTCTCGATGAGGCGCTCGAAGAACTCGGTGCGGCTGATGTCGACGCCCTCGGCGAACTCCTCG
>NZ_JBQIIT010000040.1:0-8016 GCF_056795635.1 Adlercreutzia sp.
TGCTTGCGGTACTCCTCCAGGGTGGTGGCGCCGATGATCTGAATCTCGCCGCGGGACAGCGGGGGCTTCAGAATGGCGGCCGCGTCGATGGAGCCCTCGGCGGAGCCGGCGCCGATGATGGTGTGGATCTCGTCGATGAACAGCAGCACGTCGCCGGCGTCCATCACCTCCTTGATGACCTTCTTCAGACGCTCCTCGAACTCGCCGCGGTACTTGGAACCGGCCACGAGCGCCGACACGTCCAGCGTGATGAGGCGCTTGCCGCGCAGGATGTCGGGCACCTGGTTGCTCACAATGAGCTGGGCCAGCCCCTCGGCGATGGCCGTCTTGCCCACGCCGGGCTCGCCCAGGATGAGCGGGTTGTTCTTCTGGCGGCGGGACAGAATCTGCATGACGCGCTCGATTTCCGAGGCGCGGCCGATGACCGGGTCCAGCTTGCCGTCGCGGGCCTTCTTCGTGAGATCAGTGCCGAACTCGGTGAGCATGGAATCCGACGAGATCGGCCCGTCGAAGCCGGAGCGGCCCGCGTAGACAGGCGACTGGCCCACCAGATCGTTCAGGGCGCCGCGCACATCGTCGCCGGACACGTTCAGGCGACCGAGCACTTCCAAAGCCGTGCCCTCGCCCTCGCGCACGATGCCCAAGAGCAAGTGCTCGGTGGAGATGTAGGACTGGCCCATCTGCATGGCCTCGCGCAGGGAGTTCTCCAGCACGCGCTTCACCCGCGGCGTGAAGGACAGATGCCCCGACACGTCGGCGTCCTCGTCGATGGTGACCACCTGGCGGATGGCCTGCACCACCCCGTCGTAGGTGACGTTCAGGCGATCGAGGGCCTGGGCGGCCAGGCCGTCCTTCTCCTGGATAAGGCCCAAGAGAATATGCTCGGTGCCCACGTAGGGCTGATGGAGCGCACGCGCCTCATCCTGAGCCAGGACCAGCACCTTGCGTGCTTTGTCCGTGAATTTCTCGAATGACATGGTTTCCTCGTTCCTTCGTTGGTGCCCCGCGGCAAAGGTTCTCTCTCGCTAGCAGACAGGCCGGGCACGAAATATAGTTCCCGAGCAGTTTAGCACTCACGCGGGCGAATTGCTAAAGCATGGTGCCGAGAAGGGCTGTTTTGTGGGCACGTTGTGAGGGGAAGCGACGCCACAGCCACGCTATCCCTGCTGATCGCCATCTGAGGCAGCCTCGCCCTCGCCAGCGGCCCCTTCCCCTACGCCCGCGCGTTCGGCTTCATCGCGGCCGTCTTGGCGAGCGTCTTCGCGTCGCACGTCGCGCTCGATCTTGCGCAGGTTCGCGTTCTGGAACTCGGCCACGAAACCGGCGGAAAAGATACCGCCAGGAATGGCCACTAAGGCCACCGAGAGGAACATGATGACGGAGCCCACGATGCGCCCGGCCGGCGTAATAGGCACCAAATCGCCATAGCCGGTGCCCGTAACGGTCGTGACGGCCCAGTACACGCCCGACAGCAGGTTGTTGAACTTGTCAGGCTGGGCCGGGTGCTCGATCTCGTACATAACCACGCTGGACACCACCACAAGCAGGGCGATAACCAGAAAGGCCGCCACAATCTCGTGGTAGTGCTTCGCGATGACGCGGCCGATGGTGCGCAGGCCGCGCATGTAGCGGGAGATCTTCACGAGGCGCACGAGGCGCACCACGTTGATGATCTGCCCCAGCGCCGCCGTCACCGGCACGAACCAGGCCACCATGTTCGGCGCGAAGGAGAGCAGGTCGATGATGCCCCAGGGCGAGCAGATATAGCGCAGCCGAGCTCGCGACGGCGTGCAGTTGCCGAAAGCCAGATCGGCAATCCAGATGCGGGCAAAGTACTCGACGCAGAAGCAGACCGTGGAGAAGCGGTAGAAGCCGGCGACCACATCGGCCGTGACGGGATCGAGCCCTGGCTGGGTGGATACGAACACCACCACGGCATTCAGCAGGATGAGCGCGAACAGCGCCCCGCCCACGAAGCGGGCCGGCCAGCTGGCGCGGCGCAAGTTCTCCAACGCGTAGAACGTCTCGCGCTTCAACTGGTTGGTATGGGACAGCTTGAGCCGCCGGCGGAATCGCTCGGCTCGCTCGCTTTCCCGATGCCGCCCCATGGCCGCACCTCCTCTCGCGCCGAATCGGCTGCTCCTCTTTCACGTCTGCTCTCGCTGACGCCTATTCTAGAAACGGATGGGCCCGCACTGCTCAGCGCGGGCCCATCCGTAGGTAAGTTGGTAACTGTTCGCCTAGTACAGCTTGGCGCCGGCGGGAATGCGGTCGTCCACCATGAGCAGGTTCAGGCGCTCCTCGGGCTCGCCATCCTCGCCCGGCACTTCGTGCACGGCGCTGATAATCATGCCGCACGAGGCGATGCCCATCATCTTGCGCGGCGGCAGGTTGGTAATGGCGATGAGGGTGCGTCCCACCAGCTCCTCCGGCTCGTAGTAGGCGTGGATGCCCGACAGGATGGTGCGGTCGGTGCCGGTGCCATCGTCCAGGGTGAACTGGAGCAGCTTCTTGGACTTCGGCACAGCTGCGCACTCCTTCACCTTCACGGCGCGGAAATCGGACTTGCTGAAGGTGTCGAAGTCCACCTCATCGGCGAACAGGGGCTCGATGACCACGTTTGCGAAGTCCATGGGAGCCGCAGAGGCTGCCGGGGCCTCGCCCGTCGGGGCCGCAGTCTCAGCTGCAGACGGAACCGCGGACGCAGCGTTGCCACCCACCGGCACTTCGTCCTTCATGTGCGGGAACAGAAGCACGTCGCGGATGGAGGGCGCGTCGGTGAGCAGCATGACCATGCGGTCGATGCCTATTCCTACGCCGCCCGCCGGCGGCATGCCGTACTCCAGGGCGCGGATGTAGTCGGCGTCGAAGCCCATGGCCTCGTCGTCGCCCATGTCCTTGGCCTCTACCTGGGCGCGGAAGCGCTCGGCCTGGTCCACCGGGTCGTTCAGCTCGGTGAAGGCGTTGGCGTACTCGTGGCCTAAGATGAACAGCTCGAAGCGCTGGGTGAGCTCGGGGTTCTCGGGATCCTTCTTCGCGAGCGGGGAAATCTCCAGCGGATGATCGATGACGAAGGTGGGCTGGATGAGCTTCTCCTCGGCTACGGCCTCGAAGATCTCGCTGATGAGCTTGCCCTTGCCCCAGGCCGCTTCCGCATGGCCGCCGTGCTTCTCCAGAATGGCCACGAGCTCGTCGCGGCTGCGCTTGAAGGACACCTCCTCGCCGGCGTGCTCGCTGGCCAGCTCCATCATGGTGGCGCGGCGCCAGGTACCGGACAGATCCACCGGCGTGCCCTGGTACTCGATCTGCAGGCTGCCGCAGGCGGCCTCGGCCGCGGCCTTGATGCAGCCCTCGGTGAGGTCCATCATGCCGTCCAGATCGCTGAAGGCCGCATAGGCCTCCATGGTGGTGAACTCGGGGTTGTGGTACGGATCCATGCCCTCGTTGCGGAACTGGCGGCCGATCTCGAATACCTTCTCGAAACCGCCCACGAGCAAACGCTTCAGCGGCAGCTCCGTGGCGATGCGCAGGTAGTAGTCGCGATCGAGCGCATTGAAATGCGTGATGAAGGGCTTCGCGTTCGCGCCGCCGATGATGGCGTGCAGAAACGGCGTTTCCACCTCGTAGAAGCCCTCATCCTCCATGTAGCGGCGAATGGCCGACACGATCTTGAAGCGGCGCTCGAAGGTAGTGCGCACCTCGGGGTTCATGACCAGATCCACATAGCGCTGGCGGTAGCGGGTCTCCTTGTCCGTGAGCCCGTGGAACTTCTCGGGCAAGGGGCGCAGCGACTTGCTCATGAGTTCAAAGGAGTCTACGGCCACGGACAGCTGACCGCGGCGGGTGCGCATCATAGTGCCGGTGACGGCAATCCAGTCGCCCACGTCCAGGTCGCACAGGTCGGCGAAGCGTTCGTCGCCCAGAGCGTTGATGCGGCAGAACAGCTGAATGTCGCAGCCCGACTCGCGCAGCTCCAAAAAGGCGATCTTGCCCTGCACCCGCTTGGCCATGATGCGGCCAGCGATGGTGACCGCATCCTCGGTGGAATCACCGTCCCCCAGATGAGCGTACTGCTCGTTCAGCTCGCCCACGCTGTGGCTGCGCTTGATGGCATGGCCGTAGGGATCCACGCCCGCGGCGATGAGCGCCTCGCGCTTCGCCTTGCGCACCTCGATGGGATCGTCTTCGATTACCTCAGCAATTTCTTCAGCCATATTAGTGCTCGATCTTCAGAACGGTCAGAGTGATATCGCGGCCGGTGGGGCCGGTGGTGGTCACCTCATCGCCCTTCTTGCAGCCGAGCAGCGCCTGGCCTACAGGCGACTCGTTGGAGATCTTGCCCTCGGCAGCATCGGATTCGGCGCCGCCCACGATGGTGAACACGCGCTCGCGACCGTTCATATCCACCGTCACGGTAGAGCCGATATTCACCTTGCTCGAACGCTTCGGCGCATTCACGACAGTGGCCTCCGACAGAATGCGGCTGATCTCGGCGATGCGCGCCTCCATCATGCCCTGCTCGTTCTTCGCGTCGTCGTACTCGGAATTCTCGGAGATGTCGCCGAACTCGCGGGCCACCTTGATGCGCTCGCCGATCTCGGCGCGCTTCTCGGTCTCCAGGTAGTGCAGCTCTTCTTCCAGCTTCTCCTTGCCCTCTTGGGTCAGTACGTAGTTCTCGTTAGCCATAATTTGTCCCGTTTTCTCTCTTTATACACTGGTGGTGCGCCCGCACTATCCGGCGGGCGCACCACGATATACCTTGGTATGCGAAGGGGCGGAAAGGCTATTCGGCCTTCTTCTTCACGACCTTCTTGACGGTCTTCTTCGGAGCCGGAGCCGGCTCTTCCACGACCTCCTCGACAACCTCGACGACTTCCTCGTCATCGGCGGCCTCGGCGACTTCCTTCTCGCCCGCGCCCATGCCATCGCGCAGGTTCTTCACCGTCTTACCGAGGGCACTGCCGAGTTTGGGCAGGTTCTTCGGGCCGAAGATGAGCAGGATGACGACCAGGATGATAAGGAGCTCGGGAACTCCCATGCCCAAAATCTTCATGCATTCCTCCGTTGAGTCGGGCAAGCGATGCCTGCCACTGCTTGTCTCAGGCGCGACGCGACGAACAAACCCCGTTAGCCGTCCCCCGTGAGGCGCTCCTTTGTGCGCGGGCAATGGTAGCACAAACGCCGAGGCCGCGACCGAACTCGCACAAATACTTCAACGATGAAGAAGAGCGGGCACGGCGGCTGCGGGGCATCATCTAAAATGGCTTGAAGAGAACGGTTTGGGGATCAAGGGAAGCCTTTTCTCTTCGCCTTGGAAATTGCGATCAGGGAAAACGCCCCGATGGAGAGGTTTGCTCCCACTCGGTTTCGCCCGATTCCGCCCGCTTCCGCCCGATTCGGCTCCCAAAACGTTCTTTTCAAGCCACTTTTGAGAGGAAGCCGCCATGCACCGCATGACTGACGAAGAATTTGAAGCCGCCCTCGCCGAGGCGCTCGACGCCATGCCCGAGCAATTTCTCAACGCGCTGGAGAACGTGGCCGTCGTGTGGGAGGACGAGCCGAACGCCTACCACCTGGGCTGGGACGACGCGCACGAGGACTCCGAAGTCCCAGCTGGCGACGGGGAGGGCGACGAGCTGCCCGACGATTTGCTGGGACTGTTCGATGGGCTGTCCATCGTCGAGCGCGCGAACGGCTACGACGACGACATCCCCGACGTGATCACCGTGTTCAAGGGGCCCCACGAGCGCTGCTTCTCCAGCCGCGAGGAAATCGTGGAGGAGATCGGCAAGACCGTCGTCCACGAGCTGGGCCACTACTTCGGCCTTAACGAGGACCAGCTGGCCGCCATGGGCTACGAGTAAGCCCTCTAGCGCCAGCACTGTCGCATTCGGCAGAGCCCAGCGCTCAATAAGGAGCGATTTCTTGCCTGTCCATTCGACCGCCCCGATGGAAAAGTACGAGGAAGTGCTGCGCCACCCGACGTTCACGTTCGATGTGCAGGGCACGCCCTGGTGCTCGCAAAAAAGCGCCGCTTCGACATTCACCAAGAACGACTGTCCAGCCTCGCCTCCCACATGTACCTATGCCCGGCGTCGGCAAGGACGCCTACGAGGAAGAGTTCGAACACTTTGCCGACCGTCGATCAGCCAGGGAGGCCGCCACGAAGGCGCCGAATAGGGACAGGGCCACCGAGAGCGCCAGCAGCAGTGCGATCATGGGCAATGCCTCGGCCGACGGACCGTAGGAGCCCAGCGCGAGGCCCACCGCCAAGGCGCACGGATAGTCGAGCGCGCCGAACACCGCTGCCACTGCCACCGACCGCATGGCAGCGGGCACCGATCGCACGCACGCCCGCACAGCCAACGTCAGCGCTGCCACCAGGGCAAAGCTCAAGCCCATGGCGGGGCTCATCATGCCCAGCACCACGGCGAGCAGGGCCGTGGCAGCGACAAGCTGGACCACCGAGCCGCCGCGCACCAGGTGCCACGCGGCCAAAGCAGCGCAAAACGGAGCCGCCAGCACGCCGTGCAAAGCGTAGATGTGGGGAAACTGCCATGCGGGCATCCGCGTGGCAAACCCGATGGCGAACAACGCCACGAACAGTCCTGCCGTGCGCACGATCGGATTCGAGAGAAACTGCTTCACTGCCTCTTGCCTTTCTGTCGAGGGAACTATCCCCACACAATACTCGAGCCGCTCCCCGCCGGACCGCGCCAGGCACGGCCCAGCACCGCGGGCAGACACTGCATCCTATCCCACGCTGGGACTCGTTTGGGCCTCTTCCAACTTCTTCTGGCACAGATCGATGAATTCCTGCTTGGAATTCACGCAGGCCTTGCGGTAGATATGTTTGACATGGGTGTTCACCGTGCTCGTCGCCACGAACAGCTGGCCGGCAATGGCCGCCTGGCTGTGACCCTGCATCAGCAGCGCCGCCACGTCCTTCTCCCGCAGGGACAGACCCAGATCGGCGAACACGTCACCCATCTGCACCTCGATGTCCACAGGTTCCTCCACGGCTGCAGCCGCCGCCCGCCGCGCCTCGTGATCGCGCTTATGGGCCGCGATAACCTCGATGCTGCGCATCGATGCAATGACAACCACCACGAGCACGCCCGCGGCAATGGGCAGGAACAAATTCGTCGCCTCGCCGCCCGCCGAGCGCAGCAGAATGCCCACGAACACCCCGATGAACATGCCAGCGTACGGCGCCAGCCAACCCCAAGCGAACATCTGGTCCGGCAGCAGGGTCGGCCGGTGGGCCAAAGCGGCGAAGTGGGCCATGAGATGCATGTAGGACACCACCATGGACAGCACGATCAGCACCACAGCCACGCGAATCAGCCATTCCTCGCCGGCCACGAAGAACGCCAAGCCCGTCACGAGCAGCGGCACAGCCAACCAGAAGGCCCGCGACAGATTTGCGATGGGATGGTGGTGCAGCCGCACGATGGACAGCCCGGCCACGGCCAGGATAATGGTGGCCACCACCACAAGAAAGCCCATGCTGCCGCCGGTAAAGGAAATATCGCCCAGCAGCGACCAGAAGATGCCGTAGACGAGCCACAGCGTAGCTCCCACGAAATAAGATGACTTCGGAATGGCATTGCGCGTGTCGCTGACCACCACTTGGCCGGACAGCAGCTCGGCCGAGGGGGTGTCGGGAACCTTGCGCGATCCCACCACACCGGCCACCACGCCCAGCACCGCCATAAGCGCCATGCCCACCGCCTCGGGCGGCACCATGGCCACCACCATCACCACCACCGCCGCGCAGGTGTCGGCGAATACCTGGCGCGCCGAATGGGCCACCTCCTTCACGGCCAGGGCACGACCCCACACCAGCATGCAGCAGCCGTAGCCGCAGCCCGAGAGGCAGAACATGAAGAACATCGCCCAGGTATTCGCATGGGACAGCACGCTTTCCACGGCGCAATAGGCCGGCCCCAAGAACAAAAGCACGGCCGCCACCAGGCTGAGCCGCCGGTGCACCGGGCGGTGGAGCAGGTAGGG
>NZ_JBQIIT010000041.1:0-7911 GCF_056795635.1 Adlercreutzia sp.
GCGGGCTGCCCCGGCCCCGTCGACACCTCGGGCTCGGGCGCGTCGGGGTCGGTGCAGTCGGGGTCGGGCTCGGGCGTCACCGCGGGGTTCGGGTCGATGGGCGAGATGGCCACCTCCACCTCGGGGGCGTGGCCGGGGTCGTCGATCGGGTTCGCGCTGGCCAGGTAGTTCGCCGGCGCCGCATCATCGTCGTTCGGGGGCAGGTACTGCACCGAGATGACGTGGCGGCCGTTGGGGGTGGCCACGGGCACGAGGTGGTCCACCTCGGCCGGCGAGGCGGTGTAGGTGAAGGTGGTCGTGTCCCCGCTGGCCGTGGCGTTGGCCGGCAGCACCGTCCCGTCAGGGAGCGTCTTGTCGGCGAAGAGGATCTCGATGGGGTCGCCCACCTTCTTCCCGTCCACGAACAGCTGGATGTAGCCCTGGGGCGCGGCGCAGGTGGCCTTGGTGGGGGCGCCGGAGGGGTCGGTGTCGGCCCGCCTCACCGCGCAGGTGAGCGACAGCTTGCGGTCCGAGGGGTTCTCCTGCGAGCTGGCCTGGCCGTTCTCCCAGGTGGCGCTCTTGATGGCCACCTGGGATCCGATGGGCCGGATCTCGCAGCGGCCCGTGGCGCGGTGGCCCCAGTAGCTCTCCGAGAAGTTCCCCTCGGTGTCGTCGGAGTACTGGGTCGATATGGCCGTGAACGTCATGGCGCCCACGTCGGCGCCGTTGTCGGTCTCGGCGCCGACGGGGTTGCCCGACGGGTCGAGGCGCTGGTACTTGAAGGTGATCTTGTCGGCCTCGGTGAGGTCGCGCCCGTCGGGGGCGCGCAGGGGCAGCGGGAAGACGGGGAACGGCTCGCCGTCGTAGTACTTGCTGAGGCCGGCGAGGTAGTCGGCGTCAAGCTCGAAGTCCACGTAGCGGCGCAGCTTGCCGTCGTTGGTGACCCCGGGCGGCAGCGAGCTGTCGGCGGGGCGGAACAGGGGCAGCGGCGTGACGGGGGTGGGGTTGCCGCTCTCGTCCAGCTTGTCGGTGTCCAGGTAGGTGAACTCCACGGTCACCTCGGAGTCCCTCACGACGCGCTCGGGCAGCCACAGGTACAGGTGCCCCTTGTCGAACTCGGCGGGCGCCCCGTAGTCGTAGGGCACGCCGTCCACCTTGAGCTCCCACTCGCTGAGGGCGAAGGCGCTCTCGCCCACGTCCGAGGTGAGATCCACCTGGATCATCTTGATGGGCTCGCCCTCAGCGTTGTGCGCGCTGCCCTCGAAGGTGAATCGCTCGGGGTCGCGGCCGTTGCCGATGGAGCCGCCGGTGATGGTGATGTCGGCGTTCGGCGCGCCGATGTCCCCGCAGCCTGCGATGGGAGGATAGGCAGTTGAGGGGATGAGAGTGCCGCCGGTGAAGATCATCTTGAACGCAGAGCTGTCGGCGGGGATGCAGGCGGCTCCGAACCCGCTGCCGTGGTCGCCGCCCTTGGAGATGACGTAGCCGCCGTTGATGCGAATGTTGCCGCAGGCGCCCTGGTTGCCGCTGCCCACGCCGGCGCCGTGCTGACTGCCGATGGCGGTGAGACGGCCTCCGTTGATGGTGATCCAGTCATCGAGGCCCGTGCCGTTGCCTCCCCAGCCGCCACCGCCGATGCCGGCTGAGCAGTTGTATCCCCCAGCCTCGTAATTGTACGAGCTGCGGGCGGTGACGAGGCCGCCATTCATGGTGAAGGCTCCCCCATCCTCCCCTCCGGTGCCGTACGAGGGGTCACCGCGGCCGCCAATGGCCGCAGAGATCCCTGCGGTGCACCAGACAACAAGGGACCCCGGGTTCTCGCTGTCCATGACGGTGAGGGGGTCACCCTTTTTGATCTTCGTACCGTTGGCCAGGGTAATATCGGCGGGGACGAACCCGTTCTCGGGGACTACGGTGTTTCCCGAGCGATCCTGGTTGAGAATCGAGTCGTCGATGGTAAGGGCGGCTCCCTCGGGGTTATGGATGCCGGAGCCGTTCGACGCGAGGGCGACAAGGGAGTTCTGCGTGCCGTCGGCGAGTACCAGATGGCATGAGGCGCCCTTGGCGATATCGAGGGCGCTGTAGGTGGCGACGGACGATGGCGCGCGAACGCCGACGCCTGCCAGGGTGATGTGGGCCTCGCGGCCGGCGGGAACGATGAGGCGCGTGCTCACGGGGTTCTTGTGGATGCCCGGGATTGTGCGCGCGCTCTCGTCCTCTTTGTCGGAGATGGTCTGGTCGTCCGTTTGCAGGGCGAAGTGCTTGTCGGTGTTCACCGTGAGCGATTGGGCGGCATCGTCGTAGGCGAAGTCGGCGGCGGTCACCGCGTCGCCGTCGACGCCCCAGATGGTGAACCCGCCCAGCTCGAAGGAGCCGGGGGCGGGAGCCGGCTTCGCGCCGTCGGATACGGGGATGGCGTCGGCTGCCGCCGCAGCCGGCGCGCCGGCGGTCAGATGGGCCATGCCGGCCGTGATGCGGCCCAGGGGAGATGCCGTCGCGGTGCTCGTGGCGGGAGAGTCCGGCACGTCGCCGGGAGAGGAGCTCTCCCCGTCGGCCGATGCGCCGTCGGAGGGGCTGGTGGCCGCAGGGGAGCCGTCCTCGCCGGAGGAGGCTGGGGAGCCGGAAGAGGAAGATGGGTCCGGGGAGTCCGGGGGAGAGGAGGAGGGAAGGCCGTCGTCGGGCGATACGTCGCCTACCGGCTCAGAAAACTCGATGGGGGGGGGTCTCCGTGCCCTGGCCCTCCGGCTCGGCGAGGGCCGCCGCGGGGAACATCCCGCAGGCGAGCGCGGCCGCCAGGCCGAGGGCCAAAAGCGAGACCGCTCGCTTCTCTCTCATGTCGGATCTCCTTCTCTCGCAGGCCGGGTCGCATCCTTCGGGTGCGCGGGACTGCTGCCGACCTGTCAGCGTACCGTGGCCGAATATACCCCTTCGGCCCGCTTTCCGCAACCCTGAGTGGGTCAGTCGGGGTTGGAGGCGGCGGAGGGGCCGGGGGCGCGAAGCCGCCGGCCCCTCCTGCATGATGGGCGGACTTTTGCCTACCGCGGGCTGCGCGCCCTGCGCCGCCGCGACGCGAGCAGGGCTGCGCCGGCCGCCAGGGCCAGCGTCAGGGGCAGGAGCGCCGCGGCCAGCAGGGCGTCGCCGGTCTGGGCCAGCTTGTGGGCGATGGTGGTGCGCCGCTTGCCGCCTTCGTCGCCGTCCAGCACGCCGCCCGAGGCGTCCGCGCCGGGCGGATAGGCGGGGTCGGAGACGGCCTTGCCGCGGCCCTGCTCCCAGGCGTCCCAGCCGCCGTCGGGGGAGAAGGGGGCGCCTGGCTCGGGATGGGTGCCGTCGGGGTCCCATGCGCTCGGCGGCGTCCCGTAGCCGAGCGCCACGTTCCCGATGTCGGCGCCGACGGCGTCGGCGGTCACGAGCGCGTCGAAGGAGAGGACGGCGGCCTGCCCGCCGTAGAGGTGCCCGCAGGCCACGGCGAGCGTCCTCGTCTTCGGGTCGTAGGCGGCGTCGTCGACGGAGACCTCCGAGCCGTCGGGCAGCGCGAGCTTGATCGTGCCCGCCACGGGCTCCAGGCCCTCGGGCACGTCGTCGCGGATCGCTGCGTCCATCCAGCTCGTGCCCGCCCCCTCGTTGCGCAGGGTTATCTCGTAGCGCACCGTGTCGCCCACGCGGGTGGTGCCGTCGTCCCGGCTCGTGTTCTCGGCCGTCTTCCCGATGGCGACGTCGCCCTCGGCCGGGTCGTCGCCCACCACGACGGGCGGGACCGCCGGCGGCGAGGACGCCTCGGGCTCGCCCGCCGGGGGCTCCGCGGGCCCTCCGGGCTCGGGGGCCTCGGGGCGCGCCCCCGGGTTCTCGGAGGGCACCTTCCCGCCGGCGTGGGCAGTGTTCGCGTTGTCGGCCCCGAGGGCCGCCTCGCCCACGGTGCACTCGAAGGTCAGCACGGCCCTGTGCCCGCCCCACACATCGCCGCAGGCCACCGCAATGGTGCGGCCGGCCCGGTCGTAGGCCTCGTCGGGCACGGCGACGGGCTCCCCTCCGTCCACGGAAAGCCGCAGGGTGCCGGGCACGGGCTCGATGCCCGCCGGCAGCGGGTCGGACACGACGGCGCCCATGAGGCAGCTGTCGGCGGCACCGGCGTTCGAGAGCTCGATTGTGTAGCGCAGGCGGTCCCCCAGGTGCGTCACCTTGCCGCCGGGGGCGGTCAGGTTCTCCACGCTCTTGGACACCCGGACGTCGGGGTCGGCCGGCGCCACGGTGCCTCCTCCGGGGGGCGTCGCCGGGCCGGTGTCGGGCGGGGCCACCGGCCCCACGTCGGGGCCGTCCGGGTCGTCGGGGTTGGGGCGCTTGCCCGTAGCCGAGGCGATGTTGCCCAGGTCTATGGCGGCCGGGTCGGAGAAGTCGAGCCCCCCGCGCACCGTGCACTCGAAGGTCACCGTGGCCGAGGCCCCGCCGGCGACGTTGCCCACGGGCACCGTCAGCACGGGCCTTCCGTCGGCCGCCGGCGCCGACAGCGCGAACCTGCCCACGTCGCCGGCCGCCACCGACGGCGCCTTCGAGAGCGGCTTGCCCGCGGCGCCCGCCGACGGGTTGTCCAGCCGCACGGACCTCTCGTCCAGCTCCAGGCACGCCGGTAGCGGGTCGGTGACCACGACGTCCGTCCACAGCGACCCCTTGGCCCCGTTCGACGCCGTGATTGTGTAGCGGATGCGGTCGCCCGGCTGCGTCGGCCCGTCCGGATGGGTCAGGTTCTGCGCTTTCTTGGCGAGCGCCGGGGCGGGCGCGATGGCCGGGTCCGGCGCCACCTGCACCGGCGCCCAGGGGGCCTTCGAGTCCCCGGAGGGCTCCTCGCTGGCCAGGTAGTTCGCCGGCGCGCCGGCGGCCTGCTGGGCGGCGTCCGGCGGCAGGAAGCGGACCGACACCCGGTGCTCGCCCGCGCCCGCGGGCGCCGCGTCGAGCCCCGCGGCGGCCGCCGTCATCGAAAGCGACACGCGCGTGCGGTGGCCCGCGGCGTCGTCCCCCTCGCGCACGGCGTTGGCGGGCAGCACGGTGCCGTCGGGCAGCGTCGCGTCCTCGAAGCGCAGCTCAACCGGGTCTCCCACGGGCTTCCCGTCCACGTACAGCTGCACGCGGCCCTCGGGCGAGGCGCAGGTGGGCTCGGTCAGGTTCGACCCGTCGGCCGCCGGCGGGGCCCCGTCCACGGTGGCGCCCCGCTCGACGACGGCCTCCACGGCCAGCGCCCGGTCGGCGCCCTCCCCGGCGCCCCACGAGGCCTTCACGTCTGCCACCCTCGAGGGGATGGCCCATATCTCGCACCACCCGAAGGCGCGGTGTCCCCAGTAGTTCTCCTTGAAGCCCTCGGTGGTGGAGTACTGCCGCGAGATCATGGTGAACTTCATGATCCCGACGTCGGAGGGCATCTTGTTGCCCGTGGACACCTCGCCGGACACGGCGTTTCCGCCCACGGCGTCGAAGCGCTGGTACTTGTAGTCGCAGGCCAGGGGGTCGTTCAGCACGCGGTCGGGGTCCTTCGGCG
Organism: Adlercreutzia sp.; assembly: GCF_056795635.1. Classification (NCBI taxonomy): domain Bacteria; kingdom Bacillati; phylum Actinomycetota; class Coriobacteriia; order Eggerthellales; family Eggerthellaceae; genus Adlercreutzia; species Adlercreutzia sp. Next base: position 5,504 of record NZ_JBQIIT010000041.1, read on the forward strand.
GGGCGATGGGCCTGGCCTTCAGGTCGTAGGCCTCGAGGGGCCGCCCGTCGTAGTACTTCTTCAGGCCGGCGAGGTAGGACGGGTCCAGCTCGAACTCCTCGTAGCGCTTCAGCTTCGTGCGGTTCGGGTCCTCCGGGTCGGCGGGGCTCGCGGGGTCGCGGAACAGGGTGTCCGGCTCCACGCGCGTCCCGTCCTCCCTCTCGTAGCCCAGGTCGATGGAGATCACCTTGTCCTTGGCCGACGCGGGCAGCCAGAGGTACAGCTTGCCCTCGTGGAACTGCGCGGGAGCGCCGTAGCCCTGCGGCACCCCGTCGATGCTCAGGCCCCATTTGTCTATGGTCTCGTTGCCGACCCCGTCCGAGCCGAGGTCGACGGTGATCATGAGCACCTTGTCCTCTTCTCGGTACTCGCCTTCGCTGCCGTAGGCTGTACCGCCGAGGCCTTGGAAGCGGCCCGATGAGAAAACCGAGCCTCCCGCGATGACGACACGCCCTTCGCTTCCAGCATCGAAGTCCATGAACGTGCTGCCGAGAGTACTAGGGATCAGCGTACCGCCCGTCACCTTAATGACGTTGCCGGCGTTTGTGCCGCCGTGGCAGCTGGTGCCGAAGCCGCCGCCGTGAGAGCCGCCCACCGAGGTGATGAGACCTCCGTTTATCTCAATGTTGCCAGCGAGAGGGTAGTTGTAGTTTCTGCTCAGAATAGTGTCCGGAGGAGCGAGCGAGGCGAAGTTATTGCCGTTCCAGGCGCCCGCTCCGATGCCTGCTGAATGAAAGCCGCCATGGCTTTCGATACGCCCTGAATTGATAGCGAGCGTCGTGTCAGTGGTATTGCCGCCCGATCCTCCTCCGATCCCCGCTCCTGTGTCGGAATCGTTGCCGCCATACGAGGCGCTTGCTGTTATCTTGCCCCCGTTGATAGTGATTCTGCCGCCGCTTTCCTGACATGAGCCTCCGATGCCCGCGGCCGCCCCGCTGCCTGAAACAGTGAGTACTCCGGGGCTACGACTGTCGAGGGCGGTGTGGGTGCTGTTTGCGGTCAATTTCTTACCGTCTATGAGCGTGACTTCGCGGTTGATAACACCACCGATGGGAATCACCATGTTTCCGGCTGCATCGAGGTTGCGAACGGCATCGTCAATGACGAGATCCGAGCCCTCTCCGCACCGAATGCCAGGGCGATGTCCACCCGACGACGCGAGGCTGTTGTCGCTTTGGTCGGCCAGTACCAGATATAGGCTTGTCCGGTTCCTGACCTGCGCGCCTTCCATCGCCTTTGTTCCGTTGTCGGTATCGAGGCTATGGGTCATGACATTGAGGGGTATCTGATGGGAGACATGCACGCCGTTCAAGGTGATGGCCGCGTGCACGCCGGGGTTCACCTGGATGCCCGTGGCGCCCGGCGCGTCCTTGCTGTGGCCGGCGGCATCCGAGAAGACGAGGGGCGCGGAGGTGAGCACCTCCACGACGTCCGATGTGCCGTAATCGGCCCCGTTGTACTGCACGGCGCCGGGCGTGTACGTGAAGTCCACGCCGTAGGCCCCGCCCTTCACGCGCAGGTCGCCGCAGGTGACCCACCCCTGCGCGTCGGGGGAGGGATCGGCCGAGGCCGCGGCGGAGAGGGGCAGCCCCGCCTCGGCGAGGGCGCGCGCCACGGGGTCGGGGGTGCTGCCGGGCGCTACATCGGGAGCGCCCGGCTGGGGAGCGGTGTCGGATTTTTCGAAAGAGGGAGAAGCGGAGCCCGCGGCATCGGTGGCTTGCGGCCGGCTGTCGGGCGGATCGCCTTCGGCCGGGATGGTCTCGCCGGGGTCGGTAGCGTCGTCTACGGCCTCAGAAAACTCGATGGGGGGGGGTCTCCGTGATTTGGCCCTCCGACTCGGCGAGCGCGGCCGCGGGCATCATCCCGCAGGCGAGCGCGGCCGCCAGGCCGAGGCTCAGAAGCGACCCCCGTCGCTTCTCTCTCATGTCGGATCTCCTTCTCTCGGGCGCCCTTTTGGCGCCAGGTCTGCCCGAATATACCCCTTCGCCCCGCTTTCCGCAACCCTGAGCGGCGCGGTCGGGGTAGGGGAGACGCCGTAAAGTTGAGAGGGGTGCCCCTAAAAGCTTTACACCGAGCAGCTAGGCGGGAGAAAGGTTTTGGGGAAAGAGCGGGCCAGATGCCGACGGACCTATTCTTCATACGTATACATAATATTTTGGCTGAATCTTGAATATCTTACGTATACGTATGATACTATAGACGACACAGAACGGATTACCTATACGTAAGAAACGAGGCGTCATGGACATAAGCCGCGATCAGATCATAGCCCAGGGGGTGCGCGTGACGGAGGGGGCTGCGCTGGGGGCGGCGCTCAGGAGCCGCCGCAAGAGGCTCGGCTACACCCAGGAAGATCTTGCGGACATGCT
>NZ_JBQIIT010000042.1:0-5531 GCF_056795635.1 Adlercreutzia sp.
TCTTTGCCCTCCTTGCGCTGACGGGTGTAGTCGTCCAGCGCCGCCAAGGCCCACTTGCCCAGAAGCAGGATGGCCACGAGGTTGATAATGGCCATGAAGCCCATGAAGATGTCGGCCAGGTTCCACGCCAGATCGAAGCTGTTCACGCAGCCGTAGAAAATGGCGGCCAGGCACAGCACGCGGAAGACCACCATGCCCCACTTCGTGTGCTTGAAGATGTAGCGGAAGTTGGTCTCGGCGTAGAAGTAGTTGCCGATGAGGCTGGAGAACGCAAAGGCGAAGATGGCGAAGGTGATGAAGTGGATACCGATCTCGCCGATGGAGTTGTTCACGGCCATCTGCACGAGCGGCATGCCGTTCAGGGATGCGGCCAAAGCCGGATCCTGCACCCAGAAGATCATGACCATCATGGCCGAGCAGGTGCAGATGAGCAGCGTGTCAATGTACACCGACAGGCTCTGCACGAGGCCCTGCTTCACCGGGTGCGACACCGAAGCCGTGGCGGCGGCGTTCGGGGCCGAGCCCATGCCGGCCTCGTTGGAGAACAGGCCGCGCTTGATGCCGAGCATGACCACCGAGCCCGCGAAGCCGCCGGCGATGGACTGGAAGTTGAAGGCCGACTGGAAGATGGTGCCGAACACGGCCGGCAGCTCACCGATGTTGGCCACCGTGGTCCACACGGCCACGACAATGTAGGCAATGGCCATGATGGGCACAATGATGGAGGTGATGATGGAGATGCGCTTCGCACCGCCGAAAATGACGAAGGCGGTAAACACGATGAGCACGATGCCCACGCCGATGGCCGTGCCGTTGCTAGCGTAGTCGGGGATGTAGTACTCAAGGGCCGAGGTCATGTTGAAGGCCTGCAGGCCGTTGAAGCCGAAGGCGAAGCACAGGATGAGCGCCCACGCGAAGATGATGCCGAGCCAGCGCTGGCCCAGACCCTGCTGAATGTAGTAGGCCGGACCGCCCCGGAACTCGCCTTCCTTGCCGCGGATCTTGTAGATCTGGGCCAGAGTGGACTCGATGAAGGCCGAAGCCGCGCCGATGAGCGCCATGAGCCACATCCAGAAGATGGCACCCGGGCCACCGGTGGCCACGGCCGTGGCGATGCCGGCGATGTTGCCCGTGCCCACGCGGGAGGCGGTGGACACCATGAGAGCCTGGAACGATGAGATGGACTTCTCACCTTCCACGTGCTTCTTCTCGGTCAGCTGGGTGAACATGTCCTTGATGTAGCGAATCTGCACGCCCTTGGTGCGGATCGTGAAGTAGATGCCGACGAACACGAGCAAGATCACTAGGATGTACGTGTACATAAACCCGTCGATCTCACCGGTCCAGTCGACAAGCATCTGGTTCAGCTTCTCAAAATCCATAGATGCTTCCTTTCCGAAAGCGGACGGCCATCGCGGCCCTCGCGCCTCCCCGGTCGGGGCACGTCTTTCTGCGCGCGAATCAGCACACGCGGTGCAGTTTCTTCGATTCGCAGCAGGAAAACGGCCTCATGGATACCATGCGCCAATCCCCATCGGCGCAAAAACTTGTCCTGTATTCTACACTACAGGCGACTAAAGTTATGGGAGAGTATCAGATTTAGCGGGGAGCACGTGCCCGCTTTCCCGCTGCGGCCCGTGACGGCTGCACTCGCTTTCGGCCCAACACCGCGCCCACAAAAAGAGAGAGGCCGCGTCCCCCGCAGCCTCTCCCTCGATAAGTAGGAAGCAATGTTAGGAATGGAAGTTACTTGGTCTTCTTGACCTTCACGGGGGACTCGTCGCCCCAGTAGGTACCGATGCTCTCGTAGGAGCCGGTGAAGTTCAGCGTCTTATAGGACACGAGCTTCTCATCCATGTCGCCCCACTCGTCGGTCACCGTCTCCCACTTCTGATCGTACTTGACGGACTCGGTGGTCTTATAGGAAGACTTCACGCCGTTGGCGCACGCCTGCACGGTCACTTCGTAAGCGCGCTTCGCCTTCAGGCCCTTGATCTTGACGGACTTCTTCTTGGCATCCACCAGCACGGTCTTCACCGTTTCTCCGGCAGCCTTGTCGCGCACGGCCACCTGATAGTGCGTCGCGCCCTTGACCTTCTTCCAGGAAACGTTCAGGGCCTTCTTGGCGGCTTTCACCTTCACGGTCTTCACCTGGGGAACGTTAATGGAAAACGTCTGATACACAGTGCCCTTGTACTTGTTCACGCCCTTGATAACCACCTGAGCGCGACCGATGTTCTTGTTGTTCTTGTACTCGATGGTGACATCGGCCTTCTTCTTCTTGATGAGCTTTTTGGCTTCCTTGCTGGATTTGCCCGTAACGTTGACCACCTTCAGGGGACGATACTTCGTCGTGTAGGTTTCCTTCACGATCTTCTTCTTTTCGTCGTCCCAGTACTTTTCGGTACGCTTGCCCTCATAATCCTTGTCGTACACGCGCACCTCGACCTTCGGCTTCACGGCCTTGCCGGTATAGTTGGTAAGGCTCGCCCAATGGCTGCCGTCCGCCTGTTCCTTCTTGGTCACCTTGGTCGTGATGACATCGATATCCAGATCGCCCTCGTGATAGAGCTTGGTGATGCTCGCCTTCCCGGCGGCGTGAGCGGTGCCCGGAGTGAGCATCGCCATGGCAGGCGCAACGCACAGCGCCAGGGCGGCAGCGATAGCGGCGGCGCCCATCTTCTTCATGGTCAGTTGCATACGCAACTCCTTTCCTCGTTCTCTCAAACCAGCCTCTTCCTACTTGCCAACGAGTCTATCATAGAATCGCCCCCCCCCCCACCAGGATTAATTCGGTCATATATGAATTTTTTCGTCAAGAAAAATGCCCCCTGGGTAACCGGGGGGCACGGGTCTGCTGGCAGTCCGAATCCTTCCGCCGTCTCCGCCGCCGCAGCGCTCGGCAGCCACGAGCCTCGGCACGAGAGAGGCTACTTCAGCGCGGCAGCTACTTTGCGGGCGGCGGCGGTAATGGACAGGTCGTTCACGTCCACGGTGATGTCGGCGTACTTCTCGTAGAGGGGCAGGCGCTCGTCGTACAGGTCGCGCAGGCTCATGCCGATACCGCCCTTCATGACAACGCCGCGATCGGAGAAGTCGGCCAGGCGCGCCTTCAGCTCGTCGAAGCTGATCTTCAGGTACACCACGCGGCCTATCTTGCCGAGATGCTCCATGGCCGCATCGCTGTAGACGGCCGAGCCGCCCGTGGCGATGACCGAGTGCTCGAAGCTCATCTCCGAGAGCACCTGGTTCTCGATCTCGATGAAGGCATCGGGACCCAGCGTGTCGATAAGCCGCTGGAGCGACTTATCGCACGACTGCTGAATGAGCAGGTCGGCATCGACGAAATCCCTGCACAGGATCTTCGCCAGCACAATGCCGAGAGTAGATTTGCCGGCTCCGGGCATGCCGATGAGCACGACGTTGTCACAACCGGGTTCGAAGGACTTCTCTTTCATGGGGGCTTCCTTTCTTGGCGAAACGATGCGTTCGCCTCTTCGCTTCCAACTAGGCACGCACTTCGGCGCGATGGTGGGCAACACGCAGGGCGTCGTCGAAGGCAGTGGACAACTTGGGGGCCAGCTCCGCCAACTGATCGGCGGCATCGACGGGGGCCGCGGCGCCCTCGGCGGCATCGGTGCCGAGGACTCGCCCGTTTTCCCCGAGGGGCTTCAAGAAGCGCAGCACGCCGAACAGGTAGCCATAGGGCACAAGCTCGGCTCGTTCGCCTACCGTTAGCCCGCAGGCCGCAAAGCTCCAGCCGCCATCGCGCATCCAGTTGCGCAACGCCTTGGCGTGGGCGGTTATCTCGTTGCCTCGAACCGAACGCCGCATGGTATAGTTCGCCAGCACTCCCACGGCCGCCGCCGTTGCCAGAGAAAGCAGCGCCGGAAACCAGCCGAGCCACAGGAAGGCGAGCACCGCCGCAACCGCGAGCAGGGCCGCGAGCACCAGCATCGCGCGCTGGGCGCGACGGCTTCCGTTGTCGAAAAAGCCGTAGGCCTCGATGCGACGAGACAGCCCCTGCTGCCATGCGTGCTCCGCCTCCAAGAACGCCTGGGGACGCTGGTGCGCGAAGGACGACAGGTCGGCCAGCGTCAACCGATCGGCCCCCTCGGCCAGCGCCTCTAACAGCCGAAGCGTTGCACGATCATCTGCGCCGAGGCAGTCGTCTTCGAGCCGGTCTGCCGTCGGCAGCAGCAGCGCCGCGGGCCGGCCGGCCTTGTACCGCACGCCCACGATACCGCGTCGCACGAGATCGAGCGCCATGGCCACGGCATCATCGGGGCTCTCGTGGTTCCACCGCCACAGGCGTCCCATCTCCGCCGGCGACAAACTTCCGTCGGGCACTTCGCACCAGTAGTCGTCGGTAAAAGACGGCGGCCGCTCGCGGCCCCAGCGGGCGTATACGAGCAAGGCCACGACGAGGAACAGGGCGCAGGCGCCCATCAACCCCGAGGCCAGGCTGTCGCGCATAATGAGCCGATGGGCGTCGCGATCGACCCAGCCCTCCTCGTACTGGGCCGTCCACTGGTACTGCAAACTCCCCTGGTTCGCCAGGCGATCTTCCTCGCTCAGGTTGGTCAGCCAGCCGACGGGAAACATCACACGGCCCTCGGCGTAGGCACTTGACGCCACGGATGGGTCGGTAAAGGTGATCGAACCGTCCTGGGAGATTTCCACCGTGCCGTCTTTGGGGCCATGACCCCAGGCAAGCACGTTCTCGTTGGGTTCCACCGCGGCATTGGCGGCTACCGGAAGAATCACCTTGGCCGTCACCTGATGCAGATCGACGGCGTAATCGAGCGGCGCATAAAGCCATTGGAAATCCGCGGCATCGTCGTAGGTCTCCACCGCATGGCTCACTTTGTAGGTGACTTCCACCACGGCCTTTTCGGGCAGATCCTGCACGAAGGCATACAGGGTATCCTGAAAACGGTCGAAGGCCCAGCCATCGGCCTCGGGCCTGCCGCCGCCGCGCCAGGGAATCTGGAAGGTCGTGGACTTCAGCTTCGTCCACTCATCCACCACATTGCCCTCATCGTCCACGGGCGCCAGACGCACGCGCTTCACCTTCACCTCGGCATCTTCCGGAAAACCGGCATACAGCCACTTCAAGGTCTCGCGCGCTTCGCCGTCGCCGGGGAACTCGAAGATACGCTGATCGGTAACGGTTGCCGACCCGTCAGTCTCCACCACGGCCGTTAGGTCGACCTGGGAACATTGGTAGTCGGCAGCCCACGCGTCGGCCGGGCAGGCCAGCATGCCGCAGAGCACCGCCGTCAGAACGAGCAGAGCGCGCAGGCGCAGACGCATGTTCCGAGCCGCTGCAGACACTACAGGCTCCTGAACGCCAAGCGCACGTCGTCAAGCACATCCTCATCGGCCACCACAATGGCCTTGTCGCCGGAAAACAGTAGCGTTTCCGCGTTGGCCACCTCCACGTCGCCACCGCTTGAGACCGCTGCGATCAGCGCATTGTCGGGCAGCGGGATCTCCTCGACCAGCACGCCGTCCTCGTCGGAGAAATG
>NZ_JBQIIT010000042.1:5631-7881 GCF_056795635.1 Adlercreutzia sp.
CTTTCCGCCGCCGGCAATGACGATGTACATAGATCCTCCCTAATCCAGAATGTAGCGCGAGAACTGCGTGATAACGTCATGGCGCACGCAGGCGAGAATGGAGTCGCCCGCATAGAGCAGCGAATCGACCGTGGGAATGGACGAGGCCGACCCGTCCGCGCGCTCAAAGGCGATGATGCGCACCTCGTGGTCGCGCTCTAGCTCGGACACGCGGATGGTGCGGGCGTTATCGCGGCTCGACAGATCCAACGTAAAGCGAAGCACCTCGAACTCGCCGAAAGTGTCGATATGCGAGCCATGGCCCGAAACAATCTTGCTGAACACGTCTTCGGCCACAAGCGACGTGCCGCACACGTAGTCGATACCGAGCTGCATGTAGGCGCGCTCGTGGTCGGGGTTGTACAGGCGCGAGATGACGTGGGGCACGCCGAACAGGTGGTTGGCCACCTCTGCGCACATGAGGTTCGCGTTGTCGAACTGGGTCACCGCGGCCAGCACGTCGCAATCCTCGACGCCGGCGCGCAGCAGCACGTCCTCGTCGAAGCCGACGCCCTGAATGGTGCTCCCGTTGAAGTTGCGTCCCAGGTTGGAGAACGCCTCGGCGTTCTTGTCGACCACGCAGACGTTGCTGCCATTGTCCGAGAGCATGTTCGCCAGCTGCGAGCCCACACGCCCGCATCCTACGACAATGACGTTGCTCATGATCGCGTTTCCTCCTGTATATAAGAAAATGGCCGAAGCCATTTTCTCATTCTTTTAGATCAGTTGCATCTGGCCGAGCGTATCTCTATACCAGTTGTCATAATTTGGCGGGCAGTAGCGCTGCGCATAGGAGTAGCTGATGGTGAAGCCGTAACCGCGAGCCAAGCCAGCCACATGGGCGCGAATGGCCGTGTCCCAATCGGGCCAGTTCGTCTGATCCCACCCCCAGGCATTGTGGGCCTTGAAGCACACGCGGCCCTGGGTGGACTCCGTATTGGAGATAGCTGGCGACCAGCGGGGGTCGATGCCCGCATCCCATGCCGCCTCGGCAAAGGTGGAGCCGTGACCCGCAAGGGGGCTGCCGGCCAGGTAGTTGTCGATGCGCTCGGCCCATTCCGCGATGAATGCCTCGCGACCGACGGAGAAATCCACATCGCCGGCGGGCAAGCCGCCAAACGTGGCATAGTACTCGGAACGGGCGGCGTCGGCGCGGGCGATGGCACGCTCCTCGGCGCGACGGGCCTCTTCCTCGGCGGCGACGCGGGCAGCCTCCTCCTCGGCGGCAATCTCCTCAACACCGGCGCTCACGTCGCGGGATGACGCCGTGGACAGCGAGGCCCCGGCGGCAACGTCCTCGACGGCGAGCACCTCTGCATCGGATTTGTCGTCAACCGTCTCGGGGGACACGCCGGCGCGAGCTTTATCCTCGGCGCTCTGATGCTCCAAGCCGAACGTAGCGGCCGTCGCGTCGTTGGAACCGGCAGATGCCCAGTCGAAGTTGACGAAGCCCACCGCGAAGACGGAGAGCACGCACGCAGCAGCCATCGTGAGCACGACGACCTTTCCGCGAGATTTTCTCCGTTGCGTAACCACATACATCCTTTCACGACAGCACAAAACAAGCCGCACAAGCGGCAGCAGCGTGTTGGATTAGGGTGGATGATTTGCTGCAAAAAGTCAGGGCTATGCTGTTTTTGACTCGGCTATTTTACCCTAGTTGGCCCCAACGGCAAAAACGGCGGCAACCGACGTTCACGTTTTGTTCGCTTGACAAATACCAGCTGAAATATTCCCGCAGGTGGCATTGGAAGCCCGTGAGCATATTGGCTGTCAGTCAGTTGAGGAGGCCTCTCCACAACTCGATTCTCCGTCGGCAATCTTGCGCACCCGAATGACCGAGATGCGGCTGCGGCGCATCTTCTCCACTTTGAAGGAGAAGCCGTCCACGACGAACTCGTCGCCCACCTTCGGCACGAAGTCCAGAGTGTGGATGAGCCATCCGGCCACGGTCTCGTAGTCGTCGGACTCCTCCATGGGCCAGCCCAGCTCCACGGCGTCTTCCACGGGGAAGCGCCCGTCGCAGCGCCATTGGTCGGGACCGACGGCGCTTACGAGCTCGCGGTCGCGGTCGGTCTCGTCCACGATCTCGCCGATGATCTCCTCCACGATGTCTTCCATGGTGATGAGGCCGTCGGTGCCGCCGTACTCGTCCACCACGATGGCCATTTGCATGCGGGCCTCCTGCAGCTCGGAGAGCAGGGCCAGCAC
>NZ_JBQIIT010000043.1:0-3223 GCF_056795635.1 Adlercreutzia sp.
TTGCCGCAATCAACCCACATAAAGTTGATCTTAGTGGGCTTGTCCTCAAGCACCATCTCACCAAAGTGCGGGAAGGGAATAGGCTCGTACTGGCCGGCGTCGGGATTGCTCTCGAAGGCCTGGCCCGACGGCACGAGCGCCGCAGACCCGCCGGCGTCGTACATACCGTCGCCTTCATGGCCGATATGCCCGCAGAACAGCGCCAGATACACCTGGGTTGCCGTGGCGTAAGCACCGTTTTCAGTACGCTGATAGCCGCCCATATTCTGGATGATAATGGCCTTCTCGGCGTTGGCGTAATCGCGAGCGATGCGGGCGATGTCGTCGTAGGAGCAGCCGGTCTCGGCCTCGACGGCCTCCTTGCCCCACTTGTCAGCCTCGGCCTTAACGAGGTCGTAAATGGTCACGTAATCCTTGGCGATGTCGGTACCCTCCACGGAAAGCGGGGGCGTCACGCCCGCGGCGTCGTGGGCCACGAGCTTCTTGGACGCCGGGTCGTAGACCTGGTAAGTGGTGTCGTCGGCAGGATCGGTGAAGGCCGGGGCGTTAGTCTTCTTGTCGATGAGGCAGGGAGCCGTGGTGTGGGCAATAAGGTACTCCTCATCGGCGAGGCCCTCGTCGATGACCACCTTCAGCATAGCCAGAGCCACGGCGGAGTCGGTACCGGGCCAGGGCTGAATCCACTCCTGGGACTTGTCGGCAGTTTCGGAAAGGAACGGATCGATGGTGCACAGGGTGCCGCCGTTGTCCATCATTTTCTGGAAGCGACCGAAATAGCCAGTCATGGTGACGACGGGATTGTTGCCCCAGGCGATAATATAATCGGCTTTCTCCAGCTCGTTGCGCAACGGCGTGGTGCGGCTGCCGAGCACGGTGCCGAGACCCGAATCGATGCCAGCGCAGCAGAAGTTGCCGGAAATGGCGGTGGTGCCGCCGAGCCAAGAGCCCAGCGTGCCCATGGCGCTCGTCAGCGAGCTGAAGTTCCCCGAGCCGCCTTGGACAATGATAGACTGGCTTCCGCCGTTGTCCAGGGCATACCGCAGCTTCTCCTCGATGAGGTCGTAAGCCTCGTCCCAAGAAATCTCCTCGAAGTTGCCGGAGCCCTTCTCGCCCACGAGCTTCAAAGGCTTGGTGAGTCGCTTCTCGGAGTTGCACATTTCCACGCGGGCGAAACCACGAGCGCAAGCGGGGCTCTCGTTCACCTCGCCGCTCTCTACCTTCACCAGCTTTCCGTCGCGCACATAGCCCTTCAGCAGGTGATGCTGGCACTCCGGCGAGCAGCAGCCGTACACCAACTCGCAGTCGGCAAACTCGTCCTCGCCGGTGAAGGACAAAACTTCCCCGCCGGAAGCCTCGTCTTTCGGCTCGGCCGTCGGCGCGCATCCTGCTAGGCCCGCCACAGCTGCAGTTGCTGCGGCAGCACCTACGAAGGCGCGGCGGCTGATCTTGGGATCGCGTGCGCATTCGACGTTCTTCGTCATAGAACTCTCCTCCCTCATATACGGTTCTCCTCCGCGAGCCGCGTCGCTTCCGGCTGTTCGCCATCAGACGCCGGGGCGGCCCTCCTCGGCCGAAACCCCGCTCGCTGCCCTTCATTCTGCCGTCGACGGGCCGCTATTTCAATGGCAGTCCACGGAACTTTTCATTAAGAATTCGGAGCAAATATTAAAAAAGAATTACCTTCTGCCGCAGCCATTTCGCCGCCCTTCTTCATCGGGCATAATAGTGGGGTTGATAACGAGGGGGACGCAATGTCGGATGCACCGCAGCAACGATCATTCCGCTTCGGCATACGCTTTAAGATCGCCGTGTTCATCGGCGTTATTATGATTGCGCTCATGGCCATCGACATTGTGTGGAACCTGTCGCTGCAAACCGCCCAGGCCGAAAACGAGGCCCGCGAAAAGGCAGAGGTGCTGGCCGCCGAGATGCGCGCCGCCTGGGACTTCGTCGACATGAACCAAAACGCCATCAACCGTGCTGAAGACGGCAGCTTCCGCACGAAGCACCTCGTGTGCGTGGTGGCGGCGAAATCCATCTCCATGTTGTTCACTACGGAAACCGACTATTCCATCCGCTTCACCAACGACACGCCGCGCCAGCAGGCCAATGCGCCGGACCCCTTCGAGCAGGAGGCCCTGGACGCCTTCAACGCCGACCCCGACCTGCGCGCCTTTTGGCGTGTGGAAAGCGCGAACGACGGAAGCCGGGTGTTCCGCTACACCGAGCCTTTGTACGTGACCAAATCGTGCCTGGAATGCCACGGCGAGCCAGTGGGCGAGCTGGACCAGTACGGCTACCCGAAGGAAGGCATGCAGGTGGGAGCCGTGGGCGGCGCCATGTCCATCACCGAGCCTATGGACATTTACGCCGACGGCATCCAGAACAGCGTGACGCAGCAGGTGGTCATGGTGTTCTTCGTGATGGTGGCCGCCTTCGCCGCCGTGTATTTCGTCACGAGCCGACTGGTGCTGCGGCCCATCGACGAGCTGCGCACGGCCGCCAAATCGGTGGCCGAAGGCGATTTCTGCTGCAGCGCAGATGCGACGGAGCCCCGCACCGGGAAAGACGAAGCGAAACCGAGCGCCGCACCGCGCCGGCACCAGCGAGTGCAGGGCGAGCGGAAAGGACGCCTGCCATCGAACGGCGCGGAGGGTGGCGGCCTGTGGGGCGCCCCCGACGAACTGACCGAGCTCACGGGCGAGTTCGACCGCATGGCCCGCGACCTGCAAATTCTCTACGAAGACCTGGAGGGCCAGGTGCGGGAGAAAACCGATGACCTCATGGTGCTCAACGACCTGCTGAACTACCAGAAGCGCGAGCTGAAAGTAGCCCTGGATCGCCTGGGCGAAGAGGTGGCCTACAAGAACGAGTTCTTCGCCATTGTGAGCCACGAGCTGCGCACGCCGCTCACGAGTATCCTGGCCTACGCCCGCATCCTGAACGCCGACACAAGCTTAGCACCCAAGACCCGTGAAGCCGTAGCCGAAATTGAGTCGAACGCCACCCTGCTCCTGAACATGGTGAACAACATCCTGGTCATTTCCAAGCACGCGGCCCAGAAGGACGAGCTGTTGCCCGAGCCCGTGGATTTCGTGGACTTAGCCCAGTTCGTGCGCAAGGCCCTGGCTCCCATCGCCGCCGCCAAGGATGTGAAACTGACCTGCTCGGTGGCCCCCGACGTGCCGCTTTCCATGGCTGACTGGGAAAAGCTGCGGCGCGT
>NZ_JBQIIT010000043.1:3323-7870 GCF_056795635.1 Adlercreutzia sp.
GGGCACGGGGCTGGGCCTGGCTGTGGTGCGCGACCTGACCGAGCTGCACGGGGGAACGGTCGCCGTGGAAAGTCGCGTGAAGGAGGGCAGCACCTTCACGGTGCGCATCCCCCACGTTCCCGTGCCGCAGGAATGGGACAGTCTTGCCGGGTAAGGTTGCCCCAATGGAGGGAGCATACCGCTCCAGCTTTAGACGGCCATGACGAAGGAGGGCGATGGTGGCGAAGATTCTGCTCGTCGACGACGAGCCGCGCATCGAGAAGCTGGTGCGCGACATGGTAGAGGGCGCCGGTTATGAGTTCGCCTACGCCGAGAACGGCGCGGACGCGCTGGCGCTCGTGGGGAGGATCGCGCCCGACCTTGTCATCATGGACGTGATGATGCCGAAGATGGACGGCTTCACCGCCTGTCGCGAGCTGCGGGCCCGGGGCGTCACGGTGCCGGTCATCTTCCTGTCGGCCAAGGGCGACATCGTGGACAAGGGCGTGGGATTTGCCGCCGGGGGCGATGACTACATGGTGAAGCCCTTCGACCCCCGCGAGCTCATGATGCACATCGAGGCGCATCTGCGCCGCGCCGCCATGCGCCCCGTCGCCGCGCCGGCCACCGGCACCATCGCCGTGGGACGCCTGGAGCTCGACATGGCCCAGCACCGGGCCACTCTCGGTGGCAAGCCTGTGGCGCTCACCCCGAAGGAGTTCAAGATCTTGGCCGCTCTAGCCGCGACCCCCGGCACCGTGCTTTCCCGCGAGCAGCTGGTGGAGGCCGCCTGGGGCCCCGAGTTCGTGGGCGAGACGAGCAGCATCACCGTGTTCATCAAGAAGCTGCGGGCCAAGATAGAGGCCGACCCCACCGAGCCCCGCATCATCGAGACCGTCTGGGGCATCGGCTACCGCCTGGACCCGGAGGCCTGCGGGTAGAAGGCGTCGCTGTACGGCGGCCGCCCCGCAGGCGGGAAGCGGCGCGACCGGCGGGGGGGGTGCCCCTCGGGAATGAGCTGGAGCCGGGTCGGCCAGTCGCCGGGCTACCCCTCCGATATGACGTAGCGCGTGCTGCGACCGCCCCCTTTTGGAGCGATAGCTCGCTTCTTCAGAAGGGCACCCACGACAGCTTTGGCCTTCGTCGGGCCGCAGGAGAGCAACTGCTCGACATCGCGACGGGCGAATTCTCCCCGCTCGCGAGCCATAAACAACACCGTGCGCTCTTCCGCCGAGTACCCGCGAAGGTCGGCCGCCGGCATCTCGCGAATGGGCGGCTTGTCCGCAAACGGCGCTTCTAATCCTGAGCGATGCGCCGCATCCCTGGAGGGGGCGAGCTCGTAAGCCCGATCGGCGGCGGCGCTTCCCAAATACACCGTTACGACAACGCGATCAGGGCCGAAGCTTTCCTCGGCCTCGGGCATCGGAGCTCGGGCATCCGTCGCCGCCCGCCTCATGACATCGAAGCCGCTCCCCGCCTTCTCGCAAGCGTTGATGAGCCCGAACATCTTCATGAGCGTGGGATTTCTCGCATCGGAGACGCCGCCGGCAAGCATGACATCCAGCGCAATCCGCAAACCGCCTGGATTCCCAACCTCAACCTTGTCGGGGAATCGCAGCGCAACCACACCGCGACGTCCATAGTAGTCAGCATGGACGAGACCGTTGACGAAGGCCTCGCGCACGGCGGCGTGCATTTCCGTATCGTCCACCCGCTGCAGCGATTCGCCGAGCATAAAGGGCCGCTTCACCCCTGCCGAAAGACGCGGGAGCACCTGACTCCAGAAATCAAAGATCCCGCCACTCCAGGTGCCGTCGTTGGATACAACACGATCTCGCCAGCGCGTGCCCTCACCCATTTCCCGGTAATCGAGAAAGTACTCGGGGTATTCCCGAACGATTTCGTACTCGTAGCCGAACATGAGCAGGCCGGCACGAGTGGGACGCAGCTCGTGCTCCCCTTCCACACGGCCAGCTGCATTGAGCTTAAGGAGGAGATCCTCCAAGCTCAGCCTGTTCCAGGGATGACCGGGACGCACCGCCTCCATTGTGGCGCGAAAACGCTCTACCGATTCCATGTTCAGCGCATCAAGGCCGAAGTCGTCCAAAACAAGCGCGTCGAGCGGGGATGGGCTGGCATCGCGCACCATGGCGACGATCTCGTCAGGCGAGCAGTGGTAATCTCCCTCCCCGTTGCGCCGATAGGTGCCCCGCGCTTGGTCGCCGCCCACATAAACGGGCCTGAACTGGCGAGGAGCCCGCGGCACCTGTATGCTGAGGTACGTCTTCCCGGCAACTTCGCCGAGGGCAACATCGCTGTTGGTGAGCAGATTTGCACTTACTTTCGAGGGATTGTTCACACCATCCCAAAATTTCTTGAGAAGTCTCTCGGCGCCCTCAAGCCCCTCGACAGCCAACGTGCCGTCGCTCTCCTCGCGAACGCCCAGCAAAATAATGCCACCCTCGGTATTCGCGAACGCCGAGTAGGTCTCCCACACGCTTGTCGGAACACCGCCCTTTGCCAGCTTGGCCTCGAGGCGGTTGCCCTCGCGCAGCTGTCCCAACTGCTTCCATTCCATAAGCGCTTCCTTTGCATCCGTCGGAGCTCTTCCCAAGAACAGTACACACTTTCGGTCGCTATTCGGTCGTTTCGGTCGCTATTCGGTCGTTTCGGTCGCTATTCGGTCGTTTCGGTCGCCGCGCATCATCGAGACCGTCTGGGGCATCGGCTACCGCCTGGATCCGGAGGCCTGCGGGTAGAAGGCGTCGCTTTGCGACGGACGGCCCCGCAGGCGGAAGCGCGCGACCTGCGGGGAGACCCTCGGAAACGGTGCGGGCCCAAGCCCCCATCATCCGAGGCCCCACCACCCAAGCCTCCATCACGCGAGGCCCCGCCACCTCGCTAAACCTACAGCGCCCGTTCGTACATGGACACCTGGATGTCGCCGAGGGCCGGGTAGTAGACGGTCCAGTCGCCCCGATCCTCGAAGCCGCAGGATTCGTAGAGACTGCGGGCCCGCTTATTGCGGGGGAAGGTGTCCAGGCGCAGAACCTCGAGCCCGTCGGCGCGGGAAATCTCAATGCCCCGGGTCAGAAGCTGTCGCGCGAAACCGCGACCGTGATAGGCCGGCAGCGTGGCCACCACGTGCAGCACGCCCACACACTCGGGCGCCGCATTCACAGCCCAGGGCACCGCCTCGTAGCCGGGCGACCCCTCGTGGTTCACCACCATAGCGCTCGCGATGACGGGATGGGAGCCGGCAGCGCCCTTGCCGCCTTCGGCCCGGGCGTCCATAGCCCCGCCGGCGCCCGAAGCGCACGCATCCGCTTCCACGCCCTCCCCGTCGGCATCCCCGGTGAGCACGCCGATGATCATCTGGCCGGCTTCCACCGACTCTCGCAGAAGCGCTGCGGACGGGTGGCCGCCGCGCCGCCATTGCACGTCGAAATCGGTGCCTTCCATCTGGTCAGCCATCTGCCCGTAGAATTCGAACACCGCATCCAGCTCATCGACTCGCGCCTTGCGCACCTCCAGCATCGCGCCACCCTTCCTTCACCTCAACGAAAGTCTTCCTCCCACCCTACCACGGCTTGGTGGTGTCCGAAAGCCACAACGAAGGAGCGCTAGCCAACTTCCTCTTGGAGGCCATGATGAAGCGCCGCAGCCTCTACTTCACTGGCAAGTTCCTCTTCCGAAGGGAGGTAAAGCACATACTCTGACGCAAAAAGAGCTTTATTGTCAGCCAATGCCGAATAGCGAGCAACGGTTTTGTTCTTGCCCGAGCACAGAATAATTCCGATGGGCGGATTGTCTTCGGGAAGTTTAAACTTATCCGTATAGAGCCTCACGTAAAAATCCATCTGGCCGACATCTTGGGGAGTGAGCTTCCCTGTTTTCAAATCGATGAGCACGAAACACTTCAGGAAGTAGTTGTAGAAAACCAGGTCGATGAAATAATCCTCCTCGCCATCGCTGATTCTCTTTTGACGAGCGACAAACGAGAATCCTTTTCCCAGTTCGAGAAGAAAAAGCTGGAGACGATCGATAATTGCCTGCTCTAAGTCCTTTTCTGCATAACGATTGTCCTCCGGTAAGTCCAGGAAATCGAGCACATAGGGATCTTTAATCACCTCATCGACCCGCGCTCGTGGGACAAGCGCTTTAACCTCTGTGCGCACTTCATCCTGATAAGACGATGCACCCGAAAGAAGCCTCTCGTAATAATGGGAATTGATTTGCCGCGAGAGTTGCCGAGAGCTCCAGTTTTCATTGGCAGCCTCATTCATGTAGAACTCACGCTGTTCCGCGCTTTTCAGCTTCATGATCAGACGATAGTGTGTCCAACTCAATTGTGAACGCAGTGCGTTCACAATTGGAAATGTCAGATAAAACTGTTTCATATAGTGCACATTTCGTTTGTCGAACCCCTTCCCAAATTCCTTGGTCAAACGTTCCGAAAGATATTCGATGAGACGCTTTCCGTATTCAGCGCGTTCTCCCTGTTCCTCGACAATGCGCTTCCCGATTTCCCAATAGGCTCGAACCATCTCATGATTCACTGCCGCAAG
>NZ_JBQIIT010000015.1:0-41934 GCF_056795635.1 Adlercreutzia sp.
GAGAGCCCCTGGCTCGCCGGATAGCTGTTGGCGAAGTCGCCGAAAATGCCGGCGGTCTCGGCGCCGAACTGATCGAGCATCATGCGCACCACGGCCTCGGCATCCATCTCCTCGGTCACGGCATAGGTCTTGGGGAACAGGAAGCCCTCGAGGGAGTTCTCCCCGGCGCTCTCCAGGAAGGGATAGTCGGCAACGTAGGCGCTCGCGTTCTCGGAGGCGGCCAGGAAGGCCTCGGCCGTGATGCGGCCGCCCGTGGCGCTGGCCACGAGATCGGACAGTTCGGCGCGGGTGATGTCCTCAGGCACGGCGAGCGTATCGCCCACGGTGGCCGGGCCGGCCATGATGGCCCGCACCAGGGCCTCGGGGGTGCTGCCGCCCTCGAAAGTGTAGGTACCGGGAATGAGCGCGGCGGCGGCCTCCAGGCGCGTCACCTCGTTCGTGAAATCCTGGGCGCTGCCGATGAGGTGCGCCGCGGCCAGGGCATCGCCGATGGAAGTGGCGCTCTCCCCTTCCGTGATCGTCACCTCCACGGTCTCGCCGGGCTGCAAGAGCTCGGTGCCCGAGCAGGCCTTGAAGGCGAAGAAGCACACCGCGGCGAGCACGATGAGCGCGAACACCCCGAGGAAGATGGCCGGCTTCGGATCGCGCTTGGGCATGATGGCGCTCGTGTCGTAGGTGCGGAACTCCCGATCGCCCTTGGCATGGGCCGCGCGGGCCGCATGGGTAGGTCGGGAGGAATAGGTTACCGTCTTCTTATGAAGGGCCACAGAACAGCCTTTCTCTCCTCAGCCCGACCGAAAGCGCCTGGCGGCTCAGCGCCTCCCCTCGGCGCGAGCGCGCTCGTCGAGCCACGATTGCAGAAACAAACTCGCGGCTATCATATCCACTTTTCCGCGCATCTCGCGCTCGCTCAGGCCCTTTTCACGCAAACTCCGCTTGGCCTCGGCCGAGCTCAGGCGCTCATCTGCGAAAACGTGGGGAATGCCGCAGGCATCGCTAATGCACGCGGCAGCCTTGCGGATACAGGTCGCCTGGGGGCCCTCCTCGCCAGATAGGGTGCGCGGCAGCCCGCAGACGAACAGCTCCGGCTCCCAATCCTCCAGCAGGCGCCGGAAGGGCTTGGCCGCGCCCGTCACCTCGA
Source organism: Adlercreutzia sp. (assembly GCF_056795635.1). Taxonomy (NCBI): domain Bacteria; kingdom Bacillati; phylum Actinomycetota; class Coriobacteriia; order Eggerthellales; family Eggerthellaceae; genus Adlercreutzia; species Adlercreutzia sp. Next base: position 1,142 of record NZ_JBQIIT010000015.1, read on the forward strand.
CGGCGGGCAGCACGGCCACGGGGCTCGCCACCCGCTCGCCCGGGTCGCTCACAGCCACTCCCACGCGCACTTCTCCGATATCGAGGGCCATGACCCGCACGGCTAGCGCACCTCCAGCAGTTTCTGGCGCAGCTCCGCTTCCATGCGGCGCATCTCCACCTCGGCCTCGGCGCGCTTGGCGCGGCCCTCGGCCTGAATCTTCATCACCTCGTCGAAGGTCTGGATGAGGTTCTCGTTGGTGGCCTTCAAAGTCTCGATGTCCACGATGCCCCGCTCGGACTCGCGGGCCACCTCCACCGTGGACTGCTTCAATTTCTCGGCGTTCTTGCGCAGCAGTTCGTTGGTCATGTCGGTGACGGCAGACTGGGCCTTGAGCGCCGCCTCGTTGTTGGCGAGCCCCAGGGCCAGAAGCATCTGGCTCTTCCACAGCGGGATGGTGTTCACGAGCGTCGTCTGGATCTTCTCGATCATGAGCATCTCGTTGTTCTGCACGAGACGGATCTGCGGGGCCATCTGCATGGCCACGGTGCGGGACAGATCCAGGTCGGAGAGCTTCTTCTCGAAGCGGTTGCAGGCCGCCGACAGCTTCTGCACTGCCTCGGCATCCTCGGTGGAGGCCGAGGCCTGGGCCTTGGCGGCCAGCGCGGCCAGCTCGCCCTCGCGCACCTCGGCCAGGCGCTGGCGGCCGGCCAGCAAGTACATGGTCAGCTCCTTGAAATAGGTAAGGTTCAGCTCGTAGAGCTTGTCCATGGTGGCGGCGTCCTTCATGAGGGTCACCTGGTGGGCCTCCAGGGCTCGGGCGATCTTGTCCACGTTGGCCTCGGCGCTGTCGTAGCGGGCCTTCAGGGCCACGATCTTGTTCGCCTGGCGCTTGAACAGGCCGAACAGCCCCTTGCTCTCCTCATCGGCATCGAAGCTCTTCAGCTCGGTCACCACCCCGGCGATCAGATCGCCGGCCTCGCCCAGATCCTGGGTGCGCACGCGCTCGAGGGCCGTCTCGGAGAAGTCGGCCATCTTCTTCTGGGCGCCGGAACCGAAGGTGAGCACCTGCTGGGAGTTGGCGATGTCGATCTGCTGGGCGAAGGCGTCCACCTGGGCCAGCTCCTCGGCCGAGAGCGAATCGGCGAGGGAGGGAGCGGCGGGGGCCTCCACCTCGATGATGGACGCCTTGACGGTGGTGTCCTCGGCCACCGGGTCCAGGGTGAGGGTGGGGGCGGGAATGTTCGTGAGGTTCGTCAGCTCGTCGTTCATGGGAATTCCTTTCGGGCGGGGTCGAAAACGGAACGGGGCCGCGGCGCGCGATGGGCGCGGCGGCGCGATAGGTTATCAGGGTTTCACATCGAAGGGCCCCTCTACCAGCCCCTCCTGGGCCAGCATGGCCTGGAGCACCGTGATATCGGCGGACACATCGAGGGACAGATCCTGGTAGGTATCGTCAAAGAGCTTCTCGAAGGCGCTGTGGAGCACTCCTAAGGTGTGCTCGATCTCGCGGCGCGAGGAGGAGATGTTCTCGCCCTGGACCGGTTGCTCCTCCAGGCTCTCGTAGGCCGCGAGCAGCTTCACCGTCGTGGGCAGGTAATAGGCGGTCAGGCGATCGAGGCCGGCGATGACCTCGGGCGCCTCCTCGGCCCGGGCGAGAATGCGGCCCACCACCTCCTCGATGGCCACGATGCGCTCGCTCACGGCTTCGTCATCGATGGCCTCGTCCAAGCGGCGAAGCTGGCCCAGGTAGTCCCAACCCGCCGTGACGAAGGCGCGCTGATCCGGCGTGAGGCGGTCGCGAAGGTCACGCTCGCGGTCCTGGCGCGCGGCGACCTCGGCGGCCGCGACCGCTTCGGCGGCCCGCTGGTTCTCGGCGATCTGGCGCTGATGCTGCTGCAACGTGCAGTACTGGCGGTAGGCGTTCTCGGTCACCATGAGGGTGGTGGCCTCGTCGTCGATGCGCCCGTGGGGAATGAGCCCGCGCTTGAGCAGCTTGCGGGCCCGGGCCAGAGCCTTGGGTCGGCTGATCAGAGCGCGGGCGGCAATGTCATCGAAGGTGCAGGCCTCGCGGTCGCCGAAGATGCGCCGGAACGACTTGAGCTGCGAGGCGGTGCGCAAGCGATCGATGCCTCCGGCGAGCAGCGCCGCTCCGGCCGCCGTGAGCGTGCCGAACAGCACCGCCGTCACCACGCCGGCAGGACCCGTGGCGAGCCCCGCAACGATGCCCACAGCCGTAAAGGTGCCGAAGGCGAAGGTGCACGCGCCGCCGATGGCTGTCATGATCACACCGGACGCCGTCAGGCCGCCGGAGGAGCGGAACCGCCCTTTGGCAAGGGCCGTGGGACCGGGGTAGGCCGGCGCGGGGGCGGGAGCGGTGGGAACGCCCCGGCCCCTGCCAGCTTGGGCCTGCGCTTGGGCCTGCTGGGCCTGCCAGGCTGCCTGGGCGGCCGCCTGGGCCTGGGCGGCGCGGTACTGGGCCTCGACCGCCTTGCGCTCCCGCTTGGCCTGGCGCTTCCGCGCCTTCGCCTGGCGCTTGCGGGCCATCTCCTCGTAGGCCCGCAGATTGTCCTCGGGTTTCGATCCCAGAGCTTCGGCCACCTCGCCCGCACCCTTTTCCACCGCTTTGGCGAACTGGGAGAACGCCTTGTCCACCGAGTGGCACAGGCGCTCGAAGTCCTTGGCAGACATGCCAGGCACCGGGCTCTCGCCCGGACGCGTCGCCCACGGCCCCGTCGAGGCGGAACCCGGGCCCGATGCCTTCGCGCCGCCGGGCGAGCCTGCGGAGCCGGCGCCGTTGGAGGCACCGCCGCCCGCGGGATTTCCCCAGCCCGCACCGCCTGCATTCTGGAACTCGTCGGGAGTCTCGTACACGTACTCGGGCCCGGGCTGCTGCGGAACACCCGGCTGCTGCGGCCGGCCAGCGCCGTTGTAGGGCCGCTGCGGCCCTCCCCCGCTGCCTTGGGGCCGCTGCGGCCCCGCACTTCCCGAACTCTGCGGATTCATGCGACAAACTCCCACTGTGCCGGCACGACCCTTCGGCCGCGCCCCCGTCAAATTCCCCGCCATCTTACCACGGGCCGCCCCCACCCCGCCCCATCCCACGCAATCAGCAAGGGCGAAAGAGCGAGCACAGCTGGGGGCGACTGCAGACGCGGAGCAACTATCCTCCTCGAAAAAGTCGCAGAAAACGAGGCTACGGTTTTCCGACGCCATCGTACCCGCTCCCGCAACAGAGAGCCGAGGCGAATTGCGTCCTTGATGGAAAAGTCCGACTCCTTCGCTGCCCCTCATCAACGTAAGATAGAATTACCGAAAATATCAAGGGCGCTTGGGCAGAATATTGCTGAGAGGGAGGATTTGATGGCCTACACCCCCCTGTTCACCCTCACCAACCGTATGATGAGCAGCATTGTGGAAATCGGCCAGCTTGTCGGTCAGGTCTCTGCTTTTGACAAGCTTTCTCCAAGCCCTCAGCTAAGACGCATCTCCCGCTTGAAGTCCATACACTCCTCGCTTGCCATTGAGGCCAACACTCTGACAATCGACCAAGTTACCGCCGTCCTTCACGGCAAACGAGTTCTAGCACCGCCAAAGGACATTCATGAGGTGCAGAACGCTTACGAAGCATACGAAACCCTTTCCCAGATGGATCCTTATTCCCTGAGCGATTTGCTCAGGTCCCATAAATTCATGATGAGCGGCCTGATAAGGGATGCCGGCTGCTTCAGATCGGGCAACGTCGGCGTTTTCGATGGCGAGAGATTGATTCATGCAGGAACCCCCGCACGCTACGTCCCCGAAGTTATGCAAGATCTGTTCGATTGGATCAAGCACACCGATCTTCACCCGCTTATTGCATCATGTGTATTTCACTATGAGTTTGAATTCATCCATCCCTTCTCGGACGGCAATGGCAGAACTGGCAGGCTGTGGCATTCCCTTTTACTGCAAAATTGGCAGAAGGTTTTCGCATGGCTTCCCATCGAAAGCCTCGTTGCCCAGCATCAGCAAGAGTACTATAAGGCGCTTGGCGATGCGGGCTCCTCAGGAGGCGATTCGGCGGCATTCGTAGAGTTCATGCTTGACATGATAGAGAAGACCCTCGCCGAAACATTTTCCGCTCAAGAAGAAACGGTTGACGCCACTCCCCAGGATACGGAAAACCCAGCAAGTACCCAGCAAGTACCCAGCAAGCTTTCATGGCAGGTAAGGGCTCTTCTTGATGCTTTGGGCTCAGAAGAGTGCTCCGCACAAGACCTTCGCGACCGGCTGAAGCTCACCGACAGGAACAATTTCAACAATGAGTACCTTAAGCCAGCCCTTGAGGCAAAACTCATTGAGCGCACTATCCCGGAAAAGCCGAATAGTCCGAAGCAACGATACAAGCGCAGCGATCATTGAGAATCTGTAGAGTCGAGCGAGGTGCAGTACGAGTGAGGGCGGCCCTGGGCCGCCCTCACTCGTGGCAATTGCGCGTTTAAGCGATACTTTTACAGCACCATGTTCCGGGCGATTTCCAGGGCCTCGTCGATGCCCTCGGCGTTCTTGCCGCCGGCCTGGGCCATGGTGGGCTTGCCGCCGCCACCGCCCTGAACCGCCGGGCCCATGGCCTTGATGAGCGCGCCGGCGTCGAAGCCCGCGGCCACGGCCTCGTCGGTGCCTGCGGCCATGAGCAGGGGCTTGCCGTCCTTCACGCCCGCCACGACGATCGCGCCCGGAGCCTCCATGCGGCTCTTGAGCACGTCCCACAAATTGCGCAGCTGGCCGCCTTCGCGCACCTCGGTGCGGGCGATGATGACCGGGTAGCCGGCCGGGGCCATCTGCACCTGGGCGAGCAGCTCGTTGAACACATCGCCGCCGATCATCTCCTTGGCGCGCTTGCCCTTGCTGCGGAAGTCCTTCAGAGCCTTCTGGTCGGCGGCCACGCGCTCGGACACGTCGAAGGGGGGCACGCGCAGGATGGCGGCGGCCTCCTTCAGTTCGGCCTCCACCTTGTTCACATAGGCGAGCGCCCCGAAGCTCGTCACGGCCTCGATGCGGCGCACGTTGGCGCCCACGGACGACTCGCTCGTGATCTTCAAGAAGCCGATCTCGGCGGTGTTGCCCACATGGCAGCCGCCGCAGAGCTCGCGGGATTTGTCGCCCGCCTCCACGACGCGCACCACTTCGCCGTACTTCTCGCCGAACAGCCCCGTGATGCCGGCCGCGCGGGCCTCCTCCAGAGAGGTCTCGTAAATGGTCGTGGGCACGGCGGCCATGATGTGGTCGTTGGCCTCGCGCTCCACCTCGGCCAGCTGCTCGGCCGTGCAGGCCTCGAAATGGGTGAAGTCGAAGCGCAGGCGGTCGGGGCCCACATAGGAGCCGGCCTGCTTCACGTGATCGCCCAGCACGCGGCGCAGGGCGGCGTGCAGGATGTGCGTGGCCGTGTGGTTGCGCTCGATGGCGGCGCGGCGATTGGCATCCACGCGGGCCACCACCGTATCGCCCACGGCCAGAGAACCCTCGTCCACGCGCACTGCGTGCACGAACAGCCCCGCCTCGGGAGCGCGGGTGTCCAGCACGGCCACGCGGCCGGCGCCGTTCTCCATGAGGCCGGTGTCGCCCACCTCGCCGCCCATCTCGGCGTAGAAGGGGGTGGCGGCCAGAAGCGCCTCGCCGGTCTCGCCGGCGGCCAGCGCGTCCACCCGCTCGCCGTCGCGCACGAGGGCGACCACGGTGGTCTCAGCGGCCGTGGCGTCGTAGCCGACGAAGGCCGTGGGGCCCAGTTCGCGCAGCAGATCGGCGTACACGCCGCCGTAGGTGGACCAGGCGGCCTCGGCGTCCTTGGCGCCGGCGGCACGGGCGCGCTCGCGCTGGGCGGCCATGGAGCGCTCGAAGCCCTCCATATCCACCTTCACGCCGCGGCCCTCGGCGATCTCCTGGGTCACTTCCACGGGGAAGCCGTAGGTGTCGTGCAGGGTGAAGGCCTCCTCGCCCGAGAGCGTGTCGCCCGTAAGCTTGCCCAGGGCCTCTTCCAGGTAGGCCTGGCCCTGGCGCAGGGTGGCGCCGAAGCGATCCTCCTCGGCCATGATGAGACCGCGCTCCAGCTCGCGGTTCTCCACGATCTCGGGGTACACATCGCCCATAAGGCGCACGATCTCGTCCACGTACTCGTTGAGGAAGTGGCCCTCGATGCCGATGATCTGGGCCTTCATGATGGCGCGGCGCAGCAGGCGGCGCAGCACGTAGCCGCGGCCCTCGTTGCCCGGCAGAATGCCGTCGGCGATCATGAACGTGACCGAGCGGGAGTGGTCGGCGATGATGCGCAGGGCCAGATCCACCTCGGCGTCCTCCCCATAGGTGCGGCCGGACAAACGCTCGCCCACGGCCACGAGGCTGCGCAGCACATCGGTCTCGTAGTTGGACTGCACCCCCTGCATGATAGCGGCCATGCGCTCCAGGCCCATGCCCGTGTCGATGTTCTTCTTGGGCAGGGGCAAAAGCGTGCCGTCCTCCTGGCCGTCGTACTGGGTGAACACGCAGTTCCAGAACTCCAGGAAGCGGTCGCAGTCGCAGCCCGGCGCGCAGTCGGGGCTGCCGCAGCCGAAGTCGGGGCCCTGGTCGAAGTAGATCTCCGAGCAGGGGCCGCAGGGACCCGTGGGGCCGGCGCGCCAGAAGTTGTCGTCCTCGCCGAGGCGGGAGATGTGGTCGTCGGGCACGCCCAGGTTCTTCCAGATCTCGATGGTCTCGTCGTCGTCCTCGAACACGGTGAAGTACAGGCGCTCCGGGGGCAGCCCCAGCACGTTCACGGAGAAGTCGTAGGCCCAGGCGCACATCTCCTCCTTGAAGTACTCGCCGAAGGAGAAGTTGCCGAGCATCTCGAAGAAGCTGAGGTGGCGGCCCGTGGTGCCGATGATGTCGATGTCGTTGGTGCGCACGCACTTCTGCACCGTGGTCGTGCCGATGTAAGGCGCCTCCAGCTGCTTTTGCTGGAGGAAGTAGGGCTTGAACTGCACCATGCCGGCACTCGTCAGCAGAAGCGACGGGTCGTCGGGGATGAGGGAGGACGAGGGCATGCGCTTGCAGCCCTTCTCCTCGAAGTAAGCGAGGTACTTCTCGCGGATCTCAGCGGTTGTCATGTACTGCATAGGTGTCCTATCCGTCCTTTACGGCACGTCGTAAATATCCAACCGAGCATTATAGCGCAACGGGCCGAAAACGGGCCCCCTCCCTCTAAACGCCATCCCGAGCGGGACGGCCCGCAGACGCAAGCGGCCGGAGGGACGGACCTAGCGCCCTTCTTCGTTGGGCCTCCCTCCGCCAGCAGGCACCCTCATCGTCGGCCGGTGCTTCCATCGTTGGAGAGCCCCACAGCCCATCGATGCCACGACCCCTCCCCCTCCCCAGACGCAAACGGGCCCCACAGCGTCGGCGGGGCCCGGGGACATTTATGGCAGGACGGCTACCTCTTGCGTCGGGGCTCGTCCCCGTCGCGGAAGTGCCGAGGGGGCACCCCGCCGGAACTCGGGGGGCGCAACTTGGGAAGGCGGCCGCTCAGGCCGGGAACCCCGTCGAGGCGAATGGGCCGCAGCGTACCCGTGGTACTGGGGGCCGTGGCGTCGGCGATGGGATTCACCTCCTCGGCGTTGGCCGGCGTGCCCTTGAAGAACACGCCGTCCTCGGCCACGAGATGGCGACCGGTGCGCTTTTCGAAGTAGTACACGAAGACTGACTTGGCCACGGCCACGAGCGGGATGGAGGCGAGCATGCCCACAAGGGAGCCGAGCAGCCCGCTCATGGCCCCGCCCAGGGCCGAGCCCACCATGAGGGCGAACAGGGTGAGGGCCGGGTGGATGTCCACGGAGTTCGCCATGATCTTCGGGGAGATGAAGGTGTAGACGAGCTGCTGGATGATAATGGTGCCGATCAGCGCGATGGCAGCGGTCATGGGGCCGGAGAAGATGGCCACGATGGCCGCGAGCGCGCCGCCGATCCAGGGGCCGATGATGGGGATGATGTTCATGACGCCGGTGATAAGGCCCAGCACGGCGGCGTTGGGCACGCCGATGAAGCCAAACAGCACGCCGCAGCCCACGCCGATGATGGCGCACTGGAACAGCGTCCCCTTGATGTAGCCGCCCATAACGCGGGTGAAGGTGGCGTGGAAGAACTCGGCGTCCCCCGCATGCTTGGGGCCGATGAGGCGGCGGGTCTCCCGGCCGATGGCCGGCAACTCCATAAGCACCCAGAAGGCGATGACGAGGCCGAAGCCGAAGGCCATGAGCCCGTTGGCGAGGGTGGTGCCGAAGGCCACCACGCCGTTGGCGCTGCCCTGGGCGATGCCGGCGGCCCAGGACGCGGCCGCCTTCTGGGCCTCGGCGATGAGGTTCTTCACCGTATCGTCCTCGAAGACCGGCGCATAGCGGGCGTAGATGTCGTTGCCCCAGGCGATGACCGCGTCCACGTAGTGGGGCATGCTGGTGAGCAAGTCGTTGAACTGCGCGTTCAGGCCGAACATAGGGGAGAACAGCAAAAAGCCCACCACGGCGACCACGAGAGCCATGACCACGTAGGCCACCGTGGTGCCGATGGCGCGATTCACGTGGACGCGCTCGAGGCCGTTCACGATGCCCCGCAGGCAGAACACGATGATGAGCGTCCAGATGAGAATGGCCACGGGCACCGACAGGATGCCCATGAGCCACACGACGCCCCCGAGCAGCACGATGGCGGCGATGACCGACCACAGGTCGAGGAAGCGGATGCGGGCCTTGGCCTGGCGCGCCGTCAGGCTGCGGTCGGCCGCGGCGCGGGGGTTATTGTCAGCGGGTACCTCGGTGCTCATAGATGGTTCCTCGAAGATCGGGCTACTGGACGGAATAGGGATCGCGGCCGACCGGTGCCGCAGGGGCCTCGGCCGCGGCGGCGTTGGGGGATACCACACGGGCGTGGTCGCCCGCAGGTTCGGTATCGGCGCCGGCGGCGTCCACGGCGGCGTTGGTGAGAGTGGCGGCGGTATCGGTCAGCTGGCTCTCGAAGGCCTCGGAGCGGGAAGCGCGGGAGGCGGTCTCGGCCTTGCGGGCCGCATGGCGGGCCTTCTGCTCGGACACCACGGCGCTGGCCGCGTCGCCCACGGCGCTCACGGCATCGGCGACGGTAGCGGAGCGCCCGGCCTCGGGGGCCGCCGGGCCGCCGCCGAGGCGCACCGACTCATCGGAGGCGTAGCGGGGCTTGAACTTGCTGCGCAGCTTGCCCGTGAGGGTGTTCACGAGATCGATGGGGGCGCTCGTCACCGTATCGACGGCACCGGCGGCCTTGGAGACGGAATCGGTGATCTGGGTCACGTCCTCCAGGATCTGATCGACCCGCATGAGCTCCAGATTCGCCGCGTCCACCGTGAGAGACAGGCGCTCCACGAGGGGATCAACCCGGCCCACGGCCGGACGGGCCTCCTCGGCCAGGACGTTCGCCTTCTCCATGAGGGGCGTGACCTGCTCGACGATGAGAGTATTGACGTTGCCGACGAGGGGCTCCACCTGAGCCGTGATCTTCTCCACATGCTGCAGGGTGGGGACCAGTTCCTCGTGGGCGTCGTCGATGGTGGCCCGGGTCGAGCGAATGGTGAGGGCGAGTTCCACGACGAACCAGACGAGCACGGCACCTACGAGCACGTAGACGACCGGCAGCGCGATATCCACAAGAGCGGCGAATTCCATGATGAGCCTCCTTATAGTTCCGAAGACCAGACTATACTATTACCGCGCTCATTCTAATAAGGCGCCCGGCCCATTCCACAGAAGGCTCCCACACAGTAGCCATTCCGTAAACGGATGGAGACACCGCGTCAACCGTGCCCGGCGCGGGGCCTACTGCCCGCGATCCCGGGCGGCGGCATCGATGCGCCAGGCCTCCCAGCCCCGCTCGCTCGGCTGGTAGAAGCAGCCCCGCTCGAGCCCGTCGGGCAGGTACCGTTGGTCGACCCAGCCGCCGGGATAGTTGTGGGGGTATCGGTACTGGCCGTAGTTCTCGGAACCGGGGCGATGGCGGTCGCGCAGGTAGTCGGGCACCTTGCGGGCCGGCCCGTGACGCACCTCCGAGAGAGCGGCGTCGATGGCGGCCTCGGCGGCGTTGGACTTGGGGGCCAGGGCCAGGTAGATGGCGGCCTGGGCCAGGTTGATGCGGCATTCGGGGTACCCGATGACCTCAGCGGCGCGGAAGGCGGCCTCGGCCACGAGCAGGGCCTGGGGGTCGGCATTGCCGATATCCTCCGAGGCGGCGATGAACATGCGGCGGGCGATGAACTTCGGATCCTCTCCCCCGTCGATCATGCGGGCGAGCCAGTACACCGCGGCATCGGGGTCGCTGCCGCGCATGGACTTGATGAACGCCGAGATGATGTCGTAGTGCATGTCCTTGTTCTTGTCGTAGGGCAGCGCCCGATGGGGCGTGGCGGCCCGCACCATGGCCTCGGTGATGGCGACCGGGGCCTCAAGGGTACCGGGGGCCACCATGCCGGCGGCCAGCTCAAGCGTGGTGAGCGCCCCGCGCCCATCGCCCCCGGCCAGGGTGACGATGGCGTCGCGGGCGGCGTCTTCCAGAACATAGAGGCCCGCCAGCCCCCGCTCGTCGGCCACGGCCCGGCCCACGAGCTCGGCGATCTCGTCGTCGGACAGGGAGTGCAGCTCCACTACCCGGGACCGGGAGATGAGGGCCGAGTTCACCTCGAAGAAGGGATTCTCGGTCGTGGCCCCCACGAGCACGAGCAGCCGGTCCTCCACGGCGTGGAGCAGCGTATCCTGCTGGCTGCGGTTGAAGCGGTGAATCTCGTCCACGAACAGGATGGTGCGCAGGCCACCCATGACGAGCCGCTTCTCCGCCGCGTCGATCTCGCGGCGCAAATCCGAGACGGTGCCCCCGATGGCCGAGACCTCCACGAACGTGGCGCGGGTGGACTCGGCGATGACATGGGCGAGCGAGGTCTTCCCCGTGCCGGCGGGGCCGAAGAGGATGACGGAGCTGAGGCTGTCGTTCTGAATGGCGGCCCGAAGCCAGCTGCCCTCGCCCACGGCCTCGCCCTGGCCCACCACCTCGTCGAGGGTGCGGGGGCGCATGCGCACGGCCAGGGGGGCCACCGTGGCCCGCCGATCGTTCTCCATGGCTGTAAACAAAGTATCCATGGACCTATCCTACCACGGCGCCGCCCAAATAGCCACAGGAAATCGAACAAATGTTTACCTATGGAGCCGAGGGCCGGGATGTGGCGCCTCCCCTATTCCACCCGCATCATGCGGTAGCCGATGCCGACGTGGGTCTGGAGGTAGACCGGATTGGCGGGATCGGGCTCGATCTTCTTGCGCAGGGTGGCCATAAACACCCGCAGGCTCGGCAGGTCGGAGGCCAGGGCGGCGCCCCACACCTCCTTGAGGATGTAGTTGTGGGTGAGCACCTTCCCCGTATGGCGGGCCATGAGGGCCAGAAGCTTGTACTCGATGGGGGTGAGGTGCAGCTCGGTTCCATCGCGGAGGGCTACGCCGGCGTCGAAATCGATCTCCAGGCCGCCGTTGCGGTACCGCTCGGGCGCCTCGGGCGCCGGCTGGTCGTAGGCGAGGCGGCGCAGGGCCACCCGCACCCGGGCCAAGAGCTCCTCCACAGAGAAGGGCTTCGTGAGGTAGTCGTCGGCCCCGGCATCCAGGGCGGCCACCTTGTCGGCGTCCTCCTGGCGGGCCGACAGTACGATGACCGGCATGCGGGACCAGCCGCGCAGGGCACCGATGACCTCCACGCCGTCGCGGTCGGGCAGGCCCAGATCCAGAATGACGAGGTTGATGTCGGTCGCACTCGTCAGCTCCATGAGGGCCGCCGTGGCCGTGGCGGCCTCGCGGTGGGCATAGCCGTGCACATCGAGGGCCGTGGCCACGAGGTTGCGCACGGCCCCGTCGTCCTCCACCACGAGGATGACGCCCTCATCGTGAACTGCCATGGCCCTCGCCTCCCTCCATCGTCGGAACCGCGGCCTCGGGCAGGGTGAAGGAGAACACGCAGCCGTGGGGCACCGCATCGGCCAGAGTTATGTCGCTGCCGTGGGCCCGCAAAATCGAGCGGCACAGGGACAGCCCGAGGCCCATGCCGCGGCGGCTGTCGCCCCCCTCGCCCGGAGTCCCGGACCGCCCCTCGCCGGCGGCCGAGCCGTGGTAGAACAGCTCGAAGACGCGGGCCTTCTCCCCGTCCGAGATGCCGGGGCCGTCGTCGGCCACCGCCACGGCCACGAGCGCCTCGCCCGCCCCCGAGCGCTGCCGGGCGGCCGTCACGCGGATAGTGGAGCCAGGCGGGGTGTAGGCCACGGCGTTGTTCACGAGGTTCACCACCACCTGCACGATGAGCCGGCCGTCCATGGAGGCCATGAGCAGCTCATCCTCCACTTCCACGACGACGGCGTGATCGGCCGCCGCTCGGCTGACGTGGCGCAAAGCATCGTCGAGCACGTCGGCCACCAGCTCGGGGGCCCGGGCCACTTCCACGGCTCCGTCGTCGAGGCGCGTCACCGACAGCAAGTTCTCCACGAGGTCGATGAGCCAGGTCGCGTCCTCGTAGATGTCGGCGGCCAGACGGCGGCGCTGGGCGCCGTCCAGGGCATCGCCCGCGGTCAGGAGCACATCGGCGTCGCCGGAGATGCTCGTGAGCGGCGTGCGCAGATCGTGGGAGATGGCCCGCAGCAGGTTCGACCGCAGGGCCTCCTTCTCGGCCTTCACCGAGAGGTTGCGCCGCTCCCGGGCCAGAACCAGGGCCTGGGCCTGCTGGCCGCACTCGTCGAGAAGGGCGGCCAGCAGGTTGCGCTCGAAGGAGCCGAAATCGCCGCTGTCCCGTTCCATGACCAGGCCGGCCACGGCGAACACGCGCTCGGCCGAGCGGATGGGCAGATACAGGCAGCGGGTCTCCCGCAGCGTATCGGTCGTGGCTCCGGCCGGCTCGCCGTTGGCGGCCACCCAGGCGGCCACGGCCCGCTCCCCGGGGGCCGTGAGCGCGGCGGCCTCGGCATCGCCCCCGCCGGTGCCCGGCACGTCGAAGACCCGGGGGGCGGCCAGGCCCGAGGGGGCCAGATCGTCGGCGCGGTAGATGACCACGGGCCGGTCGAGGATCTTCACCACCTGGGCGGCGGCCGTCTCGAGGCAGCCGTCCAGCGTCGAGGCGGCCTGGAGCTTGCGGCTGCTCTCCAAGAGCACTTCGGTACGGTAGGAACGGCGGGCCGCCTGGGCCGCCTGGCGCTTGAGGCGGATGGCCAGCGACGAGGCCGCCAGAGTACCTATGAGCAGGAAGGCGAAGATCACCGGCGCCGACAGGCCGTAGGCGTGAAAGGTGAAGCGGGGAGCCGTGAAGAAGAAGTTGTAGGCCACCACGCTGCCCAGGGCCGCCAGCACCGCGTAGAGGAAGCCGTCGGCCCGGGTGGCCACGAGCAGGGCCACGAGCAGATAGACCATGAGCACCACCGAGGTGGCAGGGCTCACGGCCCAGGCCACCGCGCTCACGGCCGTGGCCAGGGCCACGGCCCCCAAGGCCCGAACCCCGTCGGCAGCCGTGGGCGTAAACCCCGTGGAGGCATGGAGGCGCTTGAGCACCGAGGGGGCGTCCACGGCCGGCACCGCCGTGACCACTGCCTCGGGGGCAGCCCGCATGAGCCGCCAGGCCACCTCTCCGCGCCCGAAGAGCCGGGAGCGGCCCGTACCGGCGGGCACCACGATGCGGCGAATACCGGCCGTGGCGGCGTAGAGGGCCAGGGGCTGCACGGGATCGTCGCCGGCGAGGGTGACCACGCGGGCGCCGAGCTCCTCGGCGAGGGCCACGGCCCGCTTGCGCCCTTCGACCTCATCGGGGGCGGCGGCCTCCTCGGACGATTCCACGACGAGGGCCGTCAAGGTGCCGTGGGCGGCCTCGGCCAGGGAGGCCGCCGTGCGGATGACCCGGGCAGCGGCATCCTCGCCGCTCACCAGCACGAGCACGTCCTCGCCCCCGGCCGCGTGGGGCACCGCCGAGGCGGGGGCGTTGCGGGTGAGGCGATCGGCCGCCCGGCGCAGGGCCACCTCGCGCAGGGCGGCGAGGTTGGTGCGGGAGAAGAAGTGCGCCAGCGCCGTGCCCACCCGCTCCGGAGCGTAGATCTTGCCCGCCTGCAGGCGCTCGATGAGGTCGGCCGGTTCCAAATCCACGAGCTCCACCGAGTCGGCGGCGTCGAAGATGCGGTCGGGAATGCGCTCGGAGGGAGCCACGGCGGTGATGGCGGCGATCTTGTCGTTGAGCCCCTCGAGGTGCTGCACGTTCACCGTGGTGTACACGTCGATGCCGGCGCGGAGCAGCTCCTCCACATCCTGGTAGCGCTTGCGGTGGCGGCATCCCGGCGCGTTGCTGTGGGCCAGCTCGTCCACGAGCACGATCTGGGGACGCCGGGTCAGGGCCCCGTCCAGGTCGAACTCCCGCAGGGCGATGCCGCGGTGGGACAGCTCGCGGCAGGGCAGCACCTCGAGCCCTTCCACGAGGGCCAGGGTGTCGGCGCGGGTGTGGGGCTCCACGTAGCCCACCACGATGTCGGCGCCGGCGCCCTGGGCCCGATGGGCCTCGCTCAGCATGGCGTAGGTCTTGCCCACCCCGGCCGCATAGCCGAAGAACACCTTCAGCTTCCCCCGGCCGCTCGGAGCGGCGGCCTCCTCCTCGCGCAGGCGGTGCAGGATGGCCTCCGGATCGCGGCGCGCCTCAGCCGCCTCCCCGTTGTCGCGCCCCAGCGTCACCGCACCCTCCTTCCGCTCCATTGCTTACCGTTTCCCTCATCCTATCACCGCACTGGCCCCCGATGGTTTCGTTCATTCAACAGTTACCCAATGGCAGGGAAGCACTTCAGGAAGTCAGCGAGGCTCCAACCGGTGCCCGGCATTGTGCTGAGCCGCGGCCGAGCGGCCAACGCGGCCGCGAGGGAAAGCGGTGCCGTGCAAGGCCAGGCGCCGGTCGGAGCCGCAGCGTCGGCGTAATGCGTTCGCCCCGTCAGGGCGAACGTGTTACAGGATGCCGTCCAGCATGAGGTTCACCTTAAGCACGTTCACCCGGGCCTCGCCGATGGCGCCGAGTAGGGGCCGCTCGGTGCACTGGCGGATGATGGCCCGCACCTCCTCCTCGGTGCGGCCGCAGGCCACAGCTACGCGTCCCACTTGGTACTCGGCGGCGGCCGGCGAGATATGCGGGTCGAAGCCGGAGCCGGACACGGTCACCAGCTCGCTCGGCACCGGTGTGTCGCCCTGGTCGGGATGGGCCGCTCGCACGGCCTCCACCCGCGCGGCCACGCGCTCGGCGAACTCGTCGCTGGCGGGACTCAGGTTCTCGGGGCCGTACCACAGAAGCCGCTCGCCGTCTTCGGTGGTGAACGTGGAGGCGTCGGCCACGGTGGGGCGCCCCCACAGATGGCCGGGCTCACGGAAGGGCTGGCCCACGAGAGCGCTGCCGTAGGTCACGCCGTCCACCGCGATGAGGGATCCCGTGGCCTGGGCGGGGAAGGCCGCCGTGGCCACGGCGCAGACGGCGAGGGGGTACAGAACCCCGAGCAGCGCCGTGGCCGCGAGCAGAAGGACCGCCGAGCGCAGGATGGCGCGCACCCACTGATTTCCATGCATGATTCTCTCCTTTCCCTAGGCCACGCCCAGGGCCACGAGGGCCATATCCAGCGCTTTGATGGCCACGAAGGGCACCGCCACGCCGCCGAGGCCGTACACCGTGAGGTTGCGGGCCAAAAGCGAGGCCGGCGTGCCCTCGCGGTACTTCACGCCGCGCAGGGCCAGCGGGATGAGGGCCACGATGATGAGGGCGTTGTAGATGATGGCCGCCAGCATGGCCGAGGCGGGGCTGGCCAGGTGCATGATGTTCAGGGCCTCCAGGCCCGGGTACAAAGGCACGAGCAGCGCCGGGATGACCGCGAAGTACTTCGCCAGGTCGTTGGCGATGGAGAAGGTGGTCAGGCTGCCGCGGGTCATGAGCAGCTGCTTGCCGATGCGCACGATCTCGATGAGCTTGGTGGGCGAGGAATCCAGGTCCACCATGTTGCCCGCCTCCTTGGCCGCCTGGGTGCCGGAGTTCATGGCCACGGCCACATCGGCCTGGGCCAGGGCCGGCGCGTCGTTGGTGCCGTCGCCGGTCATGGCCACGAGGTGCCCCTCGGCCTGGTAGCGGCGGATGGCCTCCAGTTTTGCCTCGGGAGTGGCCTCGGCGATGAAGTCGTCCAACCCCGCCTCGGCGGCGATGGCCGCGGCCGTGAGCGGGTTGTCGCCGGTGACCATGACGGTCTTGATGCCCATGGCATGCAGATCAGCGAAGTTCTCGCGAATGCCCGACTTGATGACGTCCTTCAAGTGGATGACCCCGAGCACCCGGCCGTCCCGGGCCACCACGAGCGGGGTGCCGCCGGCCCGGGCCACGCCGTCGGCAATGGCCGCGGTCTGAGCGCTGTAGCGGCCTCCGCGCTCCTCCACGTAGGCCCGCACGGCATCGGCGGCCCCCTTGCGAATCTCGTGACCGCCGAAATCCACCCCGCTCATGCGCGTCTGGGCCGTGAAGGGCACCACGGAAAAGCCCGCGCCGGCCAGGGTGCGCTCGCGGATGCCGAAGCGCTCCTTGGCGAGCACCACCACGGAGCGGCCCTCGGGGGTCTCGTCGGCCAGGCTCGCCAGCTGGGCGGCATCGGCCAGGTCGCGCTCGGAGATGCCGTCCACGGGCAGGAAGGCCGCGGCCTGGCGGTTGCCCAGGGTAATGGTGCCGGTCTTGTCCAGCAGCAGCACGTCCACATCGCCGGCCGCCTCCACGGCCCGGCCGCTCGTGGCCAGCACGTTGGCCCGGTTCAGGCGGCTCATGCCGGCGATGCCGATGGCCGACAGCAGAGCGCCGATGGTGGTGGGCGCCAGGCACACGAACAGGGCCACGAGGGAGGTGAGCCCCAGCGGGTTGGCCACACCGGCTTCCCCGGCCGTGAACGACCCGAAGGCGTACAGGGCCACCGACACGGTCAGAAACACCAGGGTGAGCGCGATGAGCAGCAGCTCCAAGGCCCGCTCGTTGGGGGTCTTCTTGCGGGCCGCCGACTCCACCATGGCGATCATCTGGTCGAGGAAGCTGTGGCCGGCCTCGGCCGCCACCCGGGCCACGAGCCAGTCGGAGAGCACGGTGGTGCCCCCGGTGAGCGCCGAGCGGTCGCCGCCGCTCTCGCGCACCACCGGGGCCGACTCGCCGGTGATGGCGCTCTCGTCCACGCTGGCCGCGCCCATGAGGATCTCGCCATCGGCGGGCACGGCCTCGCCGGCGCACACGAGGTACACATCCCCCCGGGCCAGATCGGTGGAGCACACGACCGAGGAGGCATCCCGCAGCAGGGCGAGCGGGTCGTCGGCCCCCTCGGCCGCAGCGAGGACGGCCCCGTCGATGCGCCGAGCCTGCACGTCGCGCTTGGCCGAGCGCAGGGCATCGGCCTGGGCCTTGCCGCGCCCCTCGGCCAGGGCCTCGGCGAAGTTGCCGAAGAGCACTGTGGCCCACAGGATGGCGGCAACGGCCGCGATGTAGCCCGCCGGCGCATCGGAGATGCCGCCCAAAGCCAGCAGGAACAGCGCCGTGGTCAAGAGGGCCGACAGGTACACCATGAACATCACGGGGTTCTTGGCCTGGTCCCGCACCGAGAGCTTCGCCACGGCCCCGCGCAGGGCCCGCCCCACCGGGGACGGCCCCACGGCCGGCGCCCCCCGGCGCCCCCCGACGGGGGCAGCTTCCGCACCTGGGTCGAGGGTGGCCCCGGCGCCCGCTTCATTCCCCGTGCCCGGCTCGTTTTCGACCGCCGCGCGGAGATCCTTCCCGCTCTTTGCCAACGTCGTCATAGCGCACTGCCTTTCCTACGCGAGGGTGCCGAGCTGCTCGGCCAGAGGCCCCAGGGCCAAGGCCGGCAGCAGCGTGAGGGCGCCCACGAGCACGATGATCATCAGGAGGAGGAACACGAACAGGGGGCTCGCTGTGGAGAGCGACCCGGGGCCGGCGGCCACCGGCTCGCGCCGGGCCAGGGAGCCGGCCAGCCCCAGGGCGCAGGCCACGGGAATGAGGCGGCCGGCCACCATGGCCCCGGCCAGCACGATGTTCACGAGGGGAGCATCGGCGTCCAGCCCGGCGAGGGCCGAGCCGTTATTGGCCCCGGCCGACACGGCGGCGTAGAGCACCTCGGCGAAGCCGGCCGGACCGCCCTCGCCCACGGGCACGGCCCCGGCCGGGGCCAGGCAGAGCCCGGCGGCCGCGAGCAGGATCACGAGGGCCGGGGCCGTCACCATCACCACGGCGGCGCGCATCTCGGTCGGGCCGATCTTCTTCCCCAGGTACTCGGGGGTGCGGCCCACCATGAGGCTCGCGATGAACACCGTGAGCACGGCAAATCCCACCAGGGCCGCCAGGCCCGTGCCGGCCCCGCCGCCCACCACCTCGCCGAGCCCCATGAACACGAGCGGCACCAGGGTGCCGATGGGCGTGAGCCCCTCCAGAGAGGCGTTGGTCGACCCGTTGGCCGCCGCCGTGGTGAACGCGGTCCAGATGGCGGAACCGGCCGTGCCGATGCGGCACTCCTTCCCCTCCATGTTGCCGGCGGCCTGGGAAAGGGAGCCCGTGTAGACGGCCCCGTCCTGAGACAGCTGGGGCGTGGCCTGGAACTCCGCCCCCACGAGCACGGCGGTGCCGGCAGCCAGCAGGATGAGCACGCAGGCCAGCAGAGCCCGGCCCTGGCGCCGGTCGGCCACCATGCGCCCGAAGCTGAGGATGAGGGTGAAGGGCAGAAGCAAAATGGCCAGGCATTCGAGCAGGTTCGCCAAGGGCGTGGGGTTCTCCAGAGCCGAGGCGGAGTTCGCCCCGTTGAAACCGCCGCCGTTGGTGCCCAGCTGCTTGATGGCCACCTGAGAGGCCTGGGGGCCCAGGGGCACCACGGCCTCGGTCACCTCCTCCACGGCCGCCGGATCGTCGGCGGCCACCACGGTGCCCGCCTCGTCCACGGCCACAGGTTCCAGCAGCTGCACGGTCTCGTAGCCCTGGAAGGTCTGGGGCACGCCCTGGGAGGCCAGGGCTATGGAAAGAACGAGGGAGAGGGGCAAAAGCACGCAGAGTGTCACGCGGACCACATCGGCGAAGAAGTTCCCGAGCCGCCCGTCGCCGGCCGACCACAGCCCCCGCATGAGGGCGAAGGCCACGGCGATGCCCACGGCCGGTGACAGGAAGTTCTGCACGGCCAGGCCCGCGGCCTGGGACAAATAGCTGAGGTGCGATTCCCCCGCCACGGCCTGCCAATCGGTGTTGGTCGCGAAGCTCACGGCCATGTTCAGGGCCGTATCGGCGGGCAGCCCCCCGAAGCCCTCGGGGTTGGCGGGCAGGGCCCCTTGGGCCACCAGCAGCACGAACAGCCCCGCGATGGACACCCCCGTGAAGGCCACGACGCACACCAGATAGCGCTTCCAGCCCATGGAGTCGTCCGGGTTCACCCGCAGAAGGCGGAAGGCGCCGCGCTCCACCGGGCCGACGATGCGCCGGGCCCGGGCCTGGCGGCCCTCCATCACGTTCACGAGGTAGCCGGACAGCGGCACCGCGCAGGCCACCAGCAGGGCCCCGTAGGCCGCCGCCGTGAACAGGGCCGCGCTCACCTCCGCGCTCATCGCCCGTCACCGTCTTTCAGCAGCAGTACCGCGAGGTACGCCATCGCGGCCAGGGCCAGCATGCCCACCGCCGCCGTCACATACGCCATGGCGCTCCCCTTTCGTCCAGGGCCCCGCAGGGCCGCGCCGTCACCGACGGTGCGGTGCCGCTCTCGGCCTTCCGCACCGGATGAACTCAGTCTAGGAAAAGGGAGATAAACGCGCCCTTAAGGTTCGCGCTCGGGCATTAAGGGAGTATTAAGATGGGAAAGAGCCGACCGCCCCGGCATCGCGGAAGGGGAGGACCCGCGGCGGCCGACTTCGCGCTGGTCCCTTTCCGAATGCGGCAACAGAAGCAGAGAAGATGATGCACGCAGGCCGGTACCATCCCGCCATCATTGCTGCTGAAGTGGAATCTGCTTCTTAACGGCCGCATTCTCCAAGGGGCGCTCAGACGTCCGCCGCGGGCCCTCCCCTTCCGCAGCGGGATGTCATCGGTATGGGATTGATGGCTTAGTAGGGCTCTTCCAGATCGCCGTGGGCCGCCGCGTCGGTGTCGAGGGGGGCGAAGGCGCCGGCGCGGTAGCGGTCGAGGGCCACCTCGGCGATCATGCCGGCGTTGTCGCCGCAGGAGGCGAGCGGGGGCATAACGAGACGCACCCCCATCTCGGCGCAGAGCCGCTCGTAGGCCGCCCGCAGCGTGGGGTTGGCCGCCACGCCACCCCCGAGGCAGAACGTCGGCGCCCCGGTCTCTTCCAGAGCTGTCCGGGCCTTGGCCACCTGCACGTCCACCACGGCGGCCGTGAAGCTCGCGCAGATGTCGGGCACGTTCAGATCCCGGCCGGCGGCCCGCTCGCCGTTGATATAGGTGACCACGGCGGTCTTCAGGCCCGAGAGAGAGAAGCGCAAATCCCCCGAATGCAGCATGGCTCGGGGGAAGGGAATGGCGTCCGGGTCGCCCTCGGCGGCGAACTTCGACACCACCGGGCCGCCCGGGTAGCCGAGCCCCAGGGCCTTGGCCACCTTGTCGAAGGCCTCCCCCACCGCATCGTCGATGGTGGCACCGAGCACGCGGTAGTCGCCCCAGCCGGCCATGTACACGAGCATGGTGTTACCGCCGGACACCAGCGACACCACGGCCGGGGGCGCGAAGTCCGCAAGGCCGATCCGGTTGGCGTAGAGGTGCCCTTCCAGGTGGTTCACGATGATGAAGGGGAGATCGGCGCCCCAGGCCGCCCCCTTGGCGAAGGCCACGCCCACCACGAGCGCTCCCACGAGCCCCGGGGCGTAGGTGACGGCCACGGCGTCCAGATCGCGCCAGGCCAGGGCACCCCGGCCGAGGCTTCCCGCGGCCCGGTCCAGGGCCTCGTCGCACACGCCGCAGATGGCCTCGATGTGCTTGCGGCTGGCAATCTCGGGCACCACCCCGCCGAAGCGGGCATGGAAGTCCACCTGCGTGGCCACCACGTCGCTGCGCAGCACGCCCGCACCGTCGATGACGGCGGCGGCGGTCTCGTCGCAGGACGACTCGATGGCGAGGATGAGCGGGTGCGCCGGGGCCGCTGCTTCCCCTTCCGGGGCGCTTCCGCAGGGCGCCGTTCCCGATCCCGGCTCGGACGCGGGCACCGATGCGGCCGGCTCGCCGTTGGGCAGGGCCGCCAGGGCCAGGGTGGGCAAGGGGCCCGCCATGATGACGGCGTCTTCCCCGTCGGAATAGTAGCGCGGGCGCTTCCCCGCCACGGTCAGGCCGAGGGCCCCGTAGAGCGCCTGGGCCCCCGCATTGGCCGCCCGCACTTCCAGCGAGCAGGTGCGGGCTCCCAGGTTGCGGGCGTCGTCGGCCACGCGGGCCAGCAGCATTCGGGCAATGCCGTGGCGGCGCCAGGCCGGATCGACCCCCACCTTCAGGATCTGCACGTCGCCGTCCACCACCCAGCCGCCGGCATAGCCCACCAGGGGCGCGTCGGCCGTAAGCGGCATCTTCGGGTCGGCGGCGTAGGCGGCCCACCAGAGGCGGTCGGGACGGCCCAGCTCGTCGGCCACGAGGGCCTCGCTCCAGGCATCCGATCCCATGACCTGGGATTCCAAAGCGGCCACGGCGGCCACGTGCCGTGCGTCCAGGGGCTTGTAGGCAATGCCCTCGCCGTTGGCCCGGGCGTTGGCGATGGCCGTGTCGTTCATGGTCACGTGCCTCGACCCGCGCGTGCCCGCCAGAGCCCCATCGGCCCGGGCCAGGCGCTGCCGCTCGCTCTCCTCGGCGTCGGACAGGCGCGTGTATACCGGCAGCAGCAGCCCCGGATCGTGGCGCTCCCGGTCGAGGGGGTCGCACTCCCCCGCCCGCCAAGCGGCCTGCACCGCCTGGAGCAGGCCGCGGCCCGTCGGCGCCCAGAGGGCCTCGGGGGCGCAGGGGGCCGTCGCGGCAAACAGCTCGCCGTACTTGCGCAGGCCATCGCCGGCCACGAAATCCAGGGAACCGCCCGCGGCCAGCTCTTCGGCGGCCTCGGCGGCCTTCACCACCCGGTCGGCCGTCAGGCGCACCGCACCGCCGTCGGTCAGCGCGAAGCGCACCGGGTATACCTCCCGGCGCATGGCGTCGGCCACCACGGCACCGGTGCCGCGCAGGCCCGCGTCCCACAGACCCCAGGCCACGGCATCCAGGGAAGAGACCCCCACAAGGGCCGCGCCCAGGGCGCTCGCGATGCCCTTGGCCGTGGCGAGGGCAATGCGCACGCCGGTGAACGACCCCGGCCCGCGGCCCACGGCCACGCAGGCGATCTCGTCGCGGGCCGCGCCCGCTTCGGCGCACAGGCGGTCAATGCGGGGAATGAGCTGGGTGTTCGAGGCTCGCCGCGCCTCCACTTCCGCCGAGGCCACGACCGTCACCGCGGACCTGTCGGCGCACAGCTGCCCGAGCCCCAGGGCAATGACCTCGTTGGCGGTATCGAAAGCGAGAACGAAGGAGCGCGCAGCTGTACTCACGGAAACCTCTTCCATGCCGTGTCGGTATATCGTCCCGGTATTGTACCGCAGCCCCCGCGCGCGGTCGTCGGCCGCTGCGAGATGACAAAAATGACGGTTGCGCGAGGCTACAGCTTGCACTTCCCCAGGCGGGATTTCGAGTCGTTGGCCCACACGCAGAGCAGCTGGCGCGACCGGGCACCGTAGGAATGGGCCACGATGCGGCGGGCGCCGTCACCCTCCACGGTGACGGTCAGCTCCAGGTAGTCGTAGGGCATGTCCTCGGGGAACTTCTCGGCCCATTCCACGAAGGCCACCCCGTCGCCATCGCCGTCGATGGCGCTGTAGTAGTCAATATCCTCCAGCTGGAAGCGATCGTCGAGGCGGTACAGGTCGTAGTGGTATACCGGAATGCGCCCCTCACCGTACTCGAGCAGGATGTTGAAGGTGGGGCTCGTCACCGGCGAGCGCACGCCGAGGGCGGCGGCCACCCCTTGCACGAACTGGGTCTTGCCGGCGCCCAAGTCGCCGTCGAGCACCACTACGTCGCCCGGGTGCAGATAGGGCGCCAGGGTGGAGGCGAGCTGCTTGGTCGCCTCGGGGGTGGTGGTTGTGCGCTGGTATGTCAGTCCGTTGGCCATAGGGCTATCATAGCCCGCCCGCGCGGCGCTGATCAGTCGAAACGGCCGAAGCCGCAAAACCTGACCAGATAACCCACACATCCCCGACATCCCTGACGATTTCGTCAGCGGTTGCCTACTTCCGCTTCTTCGTGGCGTGGCAGGCGTACATGACAACGCCCACGGCCACGCCACCCACGATGTTGCCCAGAGTCACGGGAATGAGGTTCGCCGTGATGAAGTCGCCGAAGGTGAGCAGGGCGGTGTTGACGCCCGCCGCGTCGATCATGCCGGTGTAGGCCGGGTTCATATAGGCGAAGATGCCCGCGGGCACGTAGTACATGTCGGCCACGCAGTGCTCGAAGCCGGCCAGCACAAAGCCCATGATGGGGAAGAAGATGCCGAGGATGCGGCCGGCGGTGTCCTGGGCGGTGTTGGCCTGGTACACCGCGATGCACACCATGAGGTTGCAGAAGATGCCCAGCACAAAGGCGTTCAGCCAGGGCAGCCCGTTCTTCGTGGCGGCCACCTTCGCCGTGTACACCGCCAAGTCGCCCCCGCCGATGTTCAGCTGGCCGAAGAAGGCCATGCAGGCGGCCAGGAGCACCGCGCCCACCAGGTTGCCGGCGAACACGATGGCCCAGTTGCGCCCGAGGCGCCCCCAGGTGATCTTGCCGTCGAGGGCGGCGGTGATCATGAGGGCGTTGCCCGTGAACAGCTCGGTGCCCATGAGGATGACCATCATGAGACCCACGGGGAAGATGAGGCCCGAGACGAGGCGCACCATGCCGGCGTTGTCGAGGGCGTGGGCCGCCGTGGAGGAGGTCACGCCGCCCAGGCCGATGAGCAGGCCCGCGGCCACGGCGAGGACGAACAGGCGCCACGCCGGCGATGCCGCCTTTCCCACCGAAGCCTTCATGTAGTTATCGGTGATCTCGGTGGGCGTGAAGATGGACATGGTCGCTCTCCTTCTCGTGAATATCAGCGAAAGACATATCATTTCACGAGAAAGCCCCGCCAAAGACGGGGCTCCCAGAGGAATCGGGCAGCGGTACGACCTACCGACAGGCCGCCTCGGCAGCCCGCACGACGTGGGCCATGGTGACCGTCGTGGTCACGCCGCCGAGGCCCCGGGGCACCGGGGTGATGGCGCCTTCGGGCCCCAGCACGGACTCCACGGCGTCGAAGTCCACGTCCCCGCAGAGGTTGCCGTCGGCGTCGAAGTTGATGCCCACGTCGAGCACCGTCTGGCCCGGCGCGAAGAACTCCGGCCCGAAGGCCCGGGCGCGGCCCGTGGCGCACACCACGATGTCGGCCTCGCGCGTGTGGGCCGCCGCATCCTCGGTGCGGGAATGGGCCAGGGTGACCGTGGCATGGCGGGCCAAGAGCATCATGGCCACCGGGCGCCCGATCACCAGGCTGCGGCCGAGCACCACCACCCGCTTGCCCGCCACGGGAATGCCATAGAAGTCCAGCATCTCCAGGCAGGCCTGGGCCGTAGCCGGCGGAAAGCCCTCCCCCGTGTCGGCGAACACGCCCGCCAGCGACGCGGAGCCGATACCGTCGATATCCTTTTCCGGAGCCAGACGGTCGCAGACGGCGCGCTCGTCCATGGAGGGGGGCAAGGGGCGGAACAGCAGGCAGCCGTGGACGGCCTCGTCGCCGTTCACCGCCTCGATGACAGCCTCGAGCTCGGCCTGGGACGCCTCAGCGGCCAGCTCGAAGCGGCGCACGGCGATACCGAGAGCCTCGGCCCGCTTGCGCGCGGTGCGCTCGTAGGACAGGTCGTCGGGACGCTCCCCCACCCGCACGATGGCCAGGGTCGGGGTCATGCCGGCCGCGGCGAGGCGCTCGATGCGCGGCACCAGATCGTCGGCCAGGGCCGCCGACACTTCCTTACCGGTAAGCAGCTTCGCCATTATCCCAACCTCTCCACCACATCGGCGTACACATCGTCGGCCAGGGCGCTGCCAGCGGCGATGAGATCCTCCATCTGGTCGCGGTAGGCGGCGGCCCGGGCCTCGTCGTCCATGGAGCCGATGTTGATGCGCACGTTCAGGCTGGCCGCCAGAAGGGCCGCCTTGGCCAGCACCGCCCCGGCCCCGGCGTCGGACACGGCCAGCACCGAGCCGTGACGGGCCAAAAACACGCAGGATTCGATGACCTGCACGCACTGGCCCATAATGGCCAGGGGCGCCTCACAGGCACCCACGAGAGCCGCCTGGAGCGCCGCGCGCTGGGCAGCGGCCTCCTCCTCGGTACCCCGCGGCAGCCCGTAGGCCGCCGCCAGGGGCGCGAAGGCCTCGGCGTCCTCGTCGATGAGCTCCAGCAGGCGGATGCGCGTATCCTCAAGTTCCGCCAGCTCAGTCTGAACGCGCTCCTCTACCGCCGCGTACTTCTTCTTCCCCACGGTGAGGTTGCCCACCATGGAGGCCAAAGCGCTCGCCAGGGCCCCGGCGTAGGCGCTCGCCCCGCCGCCGCCCGGCGTGGGCGCCTTCGATGCCAGCGCGTCGATGAACTCGGTATCTACCATATTCGCTCCTCCCTTTGAGCGGTCGCGCCTCCTTGCGCCAGGGCGCCGAAGCAGTTATACTACAAGGGCACTGGCAAAGCCCGTAGGTGGCTAGACCTGGTACGGGCGGCGCGGTGTTAATGATTAAGCCCGGTTGCCGCCGGGCTTTCTTTTTTTATTCTAGCAACAAACAAGGCCCCCAGCTTGAAGCTGCGGGCCTTTTAATCGAGATATCAAAAATCGCTGGTTCGCCCAAGGAAGTCAGCGAGGGTTCGACCGGTGCCTGGCATTGGGCCGAACCGCGGCCGAGCGGCCTTCGCGCCGCGAGGGAGAGCGGTGAGGTGCAAGGCCAGGTGCCGGTCGGAGCCGCAGCGGCAGCTGCGTGGGGTTGTTCTTTAGAACAACCCCACAATGGTACCGTCTTCTAGCACGTCGATCTTGTGGGCGGCCGGGGCCTTGCCCAGGCCGGGCATGGTCATAATGGAGCCGGTGAGCGCCACGATGAAGCCGGCACCGGCGGATACCTTCACCTGGCGCACCGTGACGGTGAAGCCGCGGGGGGCACCGAGCTTGGTGGCATCGTCGCTGAACGAGTACTGAGTCTTGGCCATGCACACGGGCATATCGCCGAAGCCGAGCGCCTCCAGCTGCGCGATCTCCTTCTGCGCCGCGGGCTCGAACACCACGCCGTCGGCCCGGTAGACGCGACGGGCAATGGCCTCGATCTTCTCGGCGATGGACAGGTCGTCCTCATAGGAGAACGCGAAGGTCTCGGCCGAGCGGCCGGCCGCGTCGCCGTTCTCGCAGAGGGCCACCACCTCGTCAGCCAGGGCCAGGCCGCCCTCGCCGCCGCGCGCCCACACCTCCGACAGGGCCACGTTCACGCCCAGCTCGCGGCACTTGGCCTCCACCAGGTCCAGCTCGGCCTTGGTGTCGGTCGGGAAGGCGTTGATGGCCACCACGCAGGGCAGGTTGTACACGTTGGTGATGTTCTCCACGTGCTGCAGCAAGTTCGGCAGACCCGCCTCCAGCGCCTCCAGGTTCTCCTCGTTCAGGTCGGCCTTGGCCACGCCGCCGTGGTTCTTGAGCGCGCGCACGGTAGCCACAACCACCACGGCATCGGGCTTAAGCCCCGCCAGGCGGCACTTGATGTCGAGGAACTTCTCCGCGCCCAGATCGGCGCCGAAGCCGGCCTCGGTCACGCAGTAGTCGCCGAGGGCCATGGCCATGCGGGTGGCCATGATGGAGTTGCAGCCGTGGGCGATGTTGGCGAAGGGGCCGCCGTGCACGAAGGCCGGGGTGCCTTCCAAGGTCTGCACGAGATTCGGCTTCAGGGCGTCCTTCAAAAGCGCGGCCATGGCGCCCTCGGCCTTCAGGTCGTGGGCCGTGACCGGCTTATCGTCGTAGGTGTAGCCCACCACGATGCGGCCCAAACGCTCCTTCAGGTCGGTAATGGAGGTGGCCAAACAGAAGATGGCCATGACCTCGCTGGCCACGGTGATGTCGAAGCCGTCCTCGCGGGGCACGCCGTGGGCCTTGCCGCCCAGGCCGTCCACGATGTGGCGCAGCTGGCGGTCGTTCATGTCCACCACGCGCTTCCAGGTGATCTTGCGGACATCGATGTTCAGCTCGTTACCGTTCTGGATATGGGCGTCCAGCAAAGCCGCGAGCAGGTTGTTCGCCGCGCCGATGGCATGGAAGTCGCCGGTGAAGTGCAGGTTGATGTCCTCCATGGGCACCACCTGGGCATAGCCGCCGCCGGCAGCGCCGCCCTTGATGCCGAACACGGGGCCGAGCGACGGCTCGCGCAGGGCCACGACCACGTTCTTCCCGCGCTGGGCCAGGGCGTCGGCCAGACCCACGGTGGTGGTGGTCTTGCCCTCGCCGGCCGGCGTGGGATTGATGGCGGTCACCAGGATGAGCTTGCCGGAAGCGTGCTCCTCCTCGCGCAGCAGGTTGAAATCCACCTTGGCCTTGTAGTTGCCGTACAGCTCAAGGTACTTCTCGTCGACGCCGGCAATGGCGGCGATCTCGCCAATGGGTTTCGGTTCGGTCGCCTGGGCAATTTCAATGTCGGTCAACACGTCGGGCCCTCTTTCTCATGTCACGGCGCCGGGAACGTCCTGGCAGCCTCCTCTGACGAATGCGCCCGCACCCGTGCGGGCCGCAGCCCCCATTCTAGCCATGGAACCGCCCCGCGACCCTCACCGTTCCCCCAAGGGCGCAACTTCCCCCCGATACGGCCCCGAGGCTTCTTCCCTATTGGGCCCGCTCGGCGATGAGGCGCAGGCCGTGGAGGGTCAGTTCCGGGTTCACCGTGGAGATGGTGGCAGAATGGGGCGCCACCACCGGGGCCAGGCCGCCCGTGGCGATGACCGGGGCCTCGTAGCCCAGCTGGGCGAAGATGCGGCGCACGAGGCCGTCCACCCGATCGGCCTCCCCCAGCATGATGCCGGCTTGGATGGCCTCCACCGTGGAGGTGCCGATGGGGGCCGGGGGCACCACCAGCGCGATGTCGGGCAGCTGGGCCCCGTGGGTGAACAGGGCGTTGGCCGAGGTCTGCACGCCCGGCGCGATAATGCCGCCACGGAAACGCCCCTCGCCGTCGATCACCTCGATGTTGGTGGCGGTGCCGAAATCGACCACCACGACCGGAGCCCCGTAGAGACTGCGGGCGGCCACGGCATCGGCCACGCGGTCGGCCCCGATCTCGTGGGGATGCGGGTAGTCCGCCTCGAAGAGCCCGGCCGCCGTCTCGGCCGAGCACACGAGCGGCGCGGTGCCCGTGGCATCGGCGATGGCCTGTATCCACGCGCGGCTGAGCTGGGGCACCACCGAGGCCACGGCCGAGGCCCGCACCTCGGCTAGGGCGAGATCGTCCAGGGCGAAAAGCGAGGAAAGGGTCACCCGCAGCTGGTCGGCGGTCACCAACCGATCGGTGGCCACGCGCCACATGGCAGCGAGCCGCTCGCCGTCGTAGGCCCCGATAACGGTATGGGTATTCCCTATGTCAATAGCAAGTAACATAATTATGACAATCTTCCTCAGTTTTCCAGTAAAATATGACACAGTGTTTATAGTGAACACGGTGCTTGATTATATCAAGGATTAAACGATCTGCCCCCGTGGGGCAATCGTCGACATGACGAGAGAAAGGCAAGATTATGATTGAGACACCGAGCCGAATCCTTGTCGTTGACGACGAGCCATCGATCACTGAATTCGTCAGCTACGCGTTGCGGAAGGAAGGCTACGACGCCGACATCGTCGACAACGGCGAGGAGGCCTTCGCCCTCGCGAGCGCGAACAACTACGATCTGTTCGTCCTCGACATCATGTTGCCGGGAATGGACGGCTACGAGCTGTGCCGCCGCCTTCGTTCCAAGACCACGGCTCCCGTGCTGTTCCTGTCGGCCCGCGATACCGAGCTCGACAAGGTCGTCGGCCTGGAAATCGGCGGCGACGACTATCTGGCCAAGCCCTTCGGTGTCCGCGAGCTCATCGCCCGCGTGCGCGCCCTGCTCCGTCGCGGCCAGGGCGGCGAGTTCCCGGGTGCCTCCAATTCCATCACCGCCTCGGGCATCACGCTCGACGAAGATGCCCATACCGCCGCCGGCGACCACGGCGAGATCGACCTCACCCCGCGCGAGTTCGAGTTGCTCGCGAGCCTCATGAAGAGCGCCGGCAAGGTGGTCTCCCGCGAGGACCTGCTCCGCGATGCCTGGGGCTGGGAGTACCTCACCGAGACCAAGACCGTGGACACCCACATCAAGCGCCTGCGCGACAAGATCCACGCCGCCGGCTACGATCCCGGCCTCGTGGAGACCGTCCGCGGCTACGGCTACCGCTTCAAGGCGTAACCGCTGCACACCCATCTTGAACGTCAAGAGGCTCCCGTCGGGGAGCCTCTTTCTTATGGTCGCGCCTCTCGGTCGGGAGCGGCGGATGTGCCGATTCGCCCGAACCGCCCTACTTCACCACGGCCTTCACGGCGTCGGCGCAGATGACGGCGGCCACGATCTTGCAGAAGTCCACCACCATGAAGGGGGCCACGGCCGTGAGGAAGGCCGTCATGAGGTCCACCTGGCCCACGGCCATATACTGGGCGCAGCCGCAGACGTAGGCCACGGCCGTGAAGATGAGGCCGGCCGCCAGATCGGCCCCGAAGGTGCGCAGGAACGCCACGGCCCGCTGGGCCGGGGTGAGGGCGGCCCGCTCGGCGGCCGTGGGGCGCGAAGCACTCCCCGCGCCCGAGCCCCGGGCCGTGCGCACCAGGTGCAGGAACAGCACCGCGGCGCTCACACCGAGGAGGTAGCCCCACAGAAAGCCGCCCGTGGGGCCCGCCAGCACCCCGATGCCCCCGCGCATGCCGGAGAACACCGGCACGCCCACGGCGCCGAGCAGCAGATAGCCCGCGATGGCGGCAATGGCCTCCTTGGGGCGCAGCACCACGATGGCGAAGGTGACGGCGAACATCTGCAACGTGAAGGGCACCGGCCCCAGCGGCACGGTCACCCATGCCGATACCGCCATAATGGCGATGGTCAGGCCCACAAAGGCCACGGAACGGGTGCGCGCGGAAGCGCTGGTTTTCGTGCGTACAGTTTCCATGGTCATATCTCCTTTCGACGAGGGAGATACTACGGGACGCCGCGCGCTTCCGGCGCCAGAGTCGCGCTTGAGCGGCCAATGGAAAGCGATTTGCTCAGTTTTGAGCAAATGCACAAAATATGAAAATGCCTCGGCCTCAGGCCTCCTCGCCCCGGGCGCACAGCCGGGCCAGACGGCGCAGGCGCGCCATCTCCCATCCGATGAAGACGGCCGTGACGATGGTGGCCAGCAGGTCGGAGATGGGGGCGGCGAAGTACAGGGCATCGAGGCCCGTGAGCCCCGAAGCCACCGAGGGCAGCACCTCGGGCAACAGGTAAAGCAGCGGCACGAGGAACAGGATCTGCCGCGTCAGGGTGAGGAACACCGACTTGGCCGGCTGGCCCGTGGCCTGGAAGTAGTTGGCGCTCACGATTTGGAAGCCCACGAAGGGCAGCACGATGAACTGCACCCGGATGGCAAAGGCGGTGAAGTCCACGAGCCCGTCGTGCTTGATGCCGAAGCCGTGGGCGATGGGGGCGGCGAACAGCTCCACCCCGGCGAACATGACCACGGCGATGGAGGTGGCGGCCCCGATGCCGTACCACAGCGTCTTGCGCACCCGGGCTACCTTGCGGGCACCGTAGTTGAAGCCGAGCAGCGGCTGCAGGGCGATGGCGATGCCGATGAGGGGCATGACGGTGAACTGACCGATACGCTGCACCACCCCAATGGCCGCCAGGGCATCGTCGGCACCGATGGGGGTGAGGGCGCCGTACTTCACGAGCTGGAAGTTGATGACGAAGTTCACCACGGCCATGCCGGCCTGCACGCAGAAGCTCGGGAGCCCGTAGCCCAAAATGGTGCCGATGAGGGACCCGCTCGGCACCATGGAGCGCACCGACAGGCGCATGGGCACATCGGTCCGGCCGCAGAAGTACCACAGCACCGTGGCGCAGGAGCAGGCCCAGCCGAGCACCGTGGCCAGGCCGCTGCCGGCCACGCCCCAGCCGAGCATGATGACGAACAGGAAGTTGAAGGCCACCGAGCTCACGAGGCCCACCACCATGGTGCCGAGGGCCCGGTTCGGGGCGCCGCAGGTGCGGATGAAGTTGTTCACGCCCATGCCGATGCACTGGAACAGGAAGCCCGAGCAGAGGATCTGGATGAAGGTGAGGGCGTAGGGGCGCACTTCCTCGGTGGCCGATGCCAGGTCGAGCACCCCGTTCACGAGCAGGGGGTTCCAACCGATGAACAGCACCACCACGGCGGCCACGAGACTCAGGGACACCACGTTGCCCAGGGCCCGTTCCGCGTCCTCGCGCCGGCCCTCCCCCAGGCGCAGGGCCGCCAGGGCGTTGCCGCCGTTGCCGATGAGCATGGCCAGGGCCATGAACACGATCATGATGGGGTTGGCCACGGTCATGGCCGACAGGCCGATCTCCCCCACCGCGTGGCCGAGGAACACCGAGTCGATGATGGCGTAGGAGCCGTTGATGAGCATGCCGGCCACCGAGGGGATGGCGAACTCGGTGATGAGCCGCGGGATGGAGGCGGTGCCCATGCGGAGCACCTTCTCGTCGCCGGCCGAGCGGCCGTGCAGCGCCTCTCCCCGGTCGTCCAGGGCCGCGTCGCCCGAAGAGCGGCCGGAGCCGTCCTCGGCCGCGGCAACGCCCGCGCCGGGGCCGTCGGCTCCCGGAGTGCGGTCGGAAGGTGTCATAGGTTCGGTCGGTTCGCTCTGCTTCGGTTCATCCATGGGGCTCGTGCCTTTCCTCAAAAACGCCGAGCGCCATTGTAGCCCCTAGGGCAGCGGGATAACGTGGGCCTCCCCCGAGGCGACGGGCACTATGCCGTCAGCGGTGCGCACGAGCAGCCGACCGCGCTCGTCCACGCCGGCGCCGACGCCCTCCACCGTGGTCGCCCCGCCGATGGTCTCGATGCGCAGGGGGCGCCCATCCAAGAACGACACCGCCTCGTAGGTGGCCAGGGAGGGCTGGAAGCCCAGTTCGCGCCAGCGGCCGTAGTTCACGAGCACCCGGGCGAGCACCTCGCGCTGCACGTCGGTGATGAGCTCCTCGCGGCGCGCCGCCTGCTCCGGCTCGTCGAGCGCCTCGATGGCCGCGCGGACGGTGACGGGATGGCCGGGGGCGGAAGCGGGATCCATCATGAGATCGGCCAGGTACTCGGGGATGTTGCGGCCCTCGATGGGACGCTCCACATCGGGCGGGAACACGTTGATGCCGATGCCCACGCACACCCCTCCCCCGCAGGCCTCCAGCGAGATGCCGCAGAGCTTGCGGTACTCGTCGGCCCGCTCGCAGTCGGCGGGCATGTACACTACGTCGTTGGGCCACTTCAGCTGGATGCCGTCCTCGAGGGACGGATCGGCCATGGAAGCGAGGGCCCGCTGCACGGACAGGCCCGCTACCAGGCTTAAGGTGGCCAGGCCGCTGCCGGCCACGTCGGGGCGCAGCAGCAGCGACATGTACAGGCCGCCCTCGGGGCTGTCCCAGCCGCGGCCCTGGCGGCCGTAGCCGCCGGACTGGCGCCGGGCCCGCACCACGAGCCCCTCGGCCTTGCCCTCGCGCAGGGCCTCCTTCACCACCTCGTTGGTCGAGGTCACCTCGTCGATCACCGTGAGCTTCATCTACAACCGCCTCGCCTTCCCCACGCGCTCGGCCGCCGGAACCGCATCGGCGACCGTGCCGTCGGCCAACTCGTAGCCGGGCAGGATATCGAGCAAGGGGCGCACCACGAAGTCGCGCTCGACAGCGCGGGGATGCGGCAGGGTGAGCTCGTCGTCGGAGGCCACGTACATCTGGTAGTCCACGATATCCAGGTCCAGGGTGCGCGGGCCGTTCTCCACGGTGCGCACGCGGCCGAGGGAGTTCTCGATGCCGTGGAGGTAGCCGAGCAGCTCCTTGGGGGGCAGCCCGGTGCGCAGCAGCACCACGGTGTTCACAAAGGCGTCCTGGTCGGTGTAGTAGGCCGGCTCGCTCTCGTAGAAGGGGGCCATGTCGATGATCTGAGTGTCCGGCAGGGCGCAGAGCTGTCCCACGGCGAGATTGATCTGGGCGATCTTGGCCTCGGTCTCCTCGCCGGGCTCGGCCACCAGGGCCACGTTGGAGCCCAGGCCCAGCACCACGGCCGGGCGCAGGTCGCCCAGGGCCGCCACGGTGAGGGGCACGTTGTGGGTGCGCACCACGCTCGCCCCCAGCTCGCAGGCGAGCAGCGCCTCGGCGGCCGAGGCCACGTCGCGCTCGTGGGGCTCTTCCACGCCGTAGGCGTAGCCCACGTAGCTCTTGCGGGAGGCGGCCACCATGACCGGATAGCCCAGGTGCACGAGCTCGTGGAGGTTGCGCATGAGCTCGATGGTCTGCTTGGGGGTCTTCCCGAAGCCGGGGCCCGGATCGATGCAGATGCGGGAATGGTCGACGCCCGCTTCCTCGAGGGCGGCGGCCGCGTCGCGCAGGTAGTCGCGCACCTCGGCCACCACGTCGTCGTAGACGGGGTTGTCCTGCATGGTCTTCGGCTCGCCGGCCATGTGCATCACCACGCAGCCGCAGCCGCTCTTCGCCACGACCTGCACCATGGCCGGGTCGCGGAAGCCGGACACGTCGTTGACGATGGAGGCGCCCGCGGCCAGGGCCCGGGAGGCCACCTCGGCGTGGCGCGTGTCCACCGACACGCACAGCTCGCGCTCGGCCAAGGCCGCGATCACGGCCCCGATGCGCTCCCACTCCTCGGCCGGATCCACCGGGTCGGATCCGGGGCGGGTGGACTCGCCGCCCACGTCGATGATGGCCGCGCCAGCGTCCACCATGGCCAGGGCGTGCTCCACCGCCGCGTCGGCATCGAGATAGAGGCCTCCGTCGGAGAACGAGTCGGGCGTGATGTTCAGAATGCCCATGACGATGGGCGTCGATGTATCGAAGTCGAAGCGACCGCAATGCCAAATCATGAAGGGAAAATGCCTTTCCGTCTGCCAGCCTAAGCGCTCAGTGTAATGCCGACCTCGCCGCTTTTCATTGACTTTCGGGCGAAAGGCCCGTGTACGGGCTCTGCGCGGGCTCCGAGAGCGAGGGCGAGAAAAGAAGCGGCCCGGCTGGAGGGGGCCAGCCGGGCCAGAAGGAGGGGGGATGCGACTCTCTCAGGAGCCGCTTTCTGCTTTTCAGAGACAAAGCAGGCAAGTGATCGGAGGGGGTTGTCTCACTTGCTGGGCTCAGTATAACAACCGCCCTTGAATTCCCTATGACGCGAAGGTGGGGAACTTGTGGATTCAACGGGTCATCTTTAAGCAATTCTTCAGAATTGAGAAGAATTCCCATCAGCGGTAACAACCCGTCAACGCCGTCGCGACGGTCGCGGAAGCGGGACGCAGGCGCCTCTCCCAAGGGCCGACGGCGCGATGCTTCCGGAAAGCCTGCGCACGGCTTCGGCAGACCGGCAGCGCACCGCTGTCGCGAGCTTCACCCGCGACCCCCGGAAACGCGCGGCGCCCTCGGGGGTCGCGGGGCGCAGGCGTCGCGGGCCGCGCCGGCGATCCCTAGCCGTTTTTCCGCTGGAACAGAATGTTGTTGGTCTCGAGCCAGCTCTCCACGGTGCCGGTGTCGAAGCCGTCGGCCGGATCCACCACGAGGGCGTACATCTCCTCTTCGGCGAGCACCGCATCCAGGGCGTCGGTCAGCTGGATCTCGCCGCCCACGCCCGGCTTTCCGTCGGCGAGCAGCTCCATGACCCGGGGCGAGAGCAGGTAGCGGCCGAACACGGCCAGGTTGCTCGGCGCGTCCTCGAGCGCCGGCTTTTCCACGAGCGAGTCCACCTTCCACACGTCGTCGGCCACGGCCGCACCGGCGATGACGCCGAAGCGGCTCACCTGGTCGTCGGGCACGGGCATGACGGCGATGACGCTGGCCCCGCCGTGGGCGTCCGATACCGCCTTCATGGCCGGCAGCATCTTGTTGTCGGGCACGAGCACGTCGCCCAACAGCACGTAGAAGGGCTCGCCGGCGCAGGCCTCGGCGGCGCAGCGCACCGCGTGGCCGAGCCCCAGGGCCTCTTCCTGGTACACGTAGCTCACCGGGTAGTTGCCCACGGCCTCCACGGCATCGGCGTAGGCGTCCTTGCCGCGCTCGCGCAGCAGGGCCACCAGTTCGGGGTTCGGGGAGAAGTGCTCCTCGATGGCGCGCTTCTCGCGGCTGTTGATGATGACGACCCCGTCGGCCCCCGAGGCCAGGCCCTCCTCTACCACGTACTGGATGGCCGGGCGGTCCACCACCAGCAGCATCTCCTTGGGCTGGGCCTTCGTAGCCGGCAGGAAGCGGGTGCCGAGCCCCGCCGCGGGAATGAGAGCCTTCATCGGGCGCCTTTCTCTGAGGGGGCCGCACCGGGCGGGCCCCGTGTCTTCGCATATCGTCGGCCCATGATACCACCGCCTGCTCCCGCACGACCCCCCGTGGCTTGAAAATCGAGGTTGTGCGACGCTTCGGGACTGCCGGCCCCTTCCTGGCCATGATGCACCAGGGGAAATGCCCGGGCGGTATCGCGCACCCCTCACCCGAGGGGCCGATCTTGTCGCACAACCTCCATTTCCAAGCCACACCGCCCCAAGCGCCGGCCTTCATTTATACTGGGGCCATGGAAAACGAAAACGGGCAACATACCGACCCCATTCCCGACGAGGCCTTCGTCCGGTACCGCGCCGCCGAAGCCGGCAAGCCGGCCGCCGTGCGCTTCCTCGCCTTCAACACCGTGGTGGATATCGAGGCCTACGGCGAAGACGGGGCCTGCGCGGCCGCCTTCGACGAGGCCCGCACCCTCTGCCGCACCTACGAGCGCCTGTTCAGCCGCACGCTTCCCCACTCCGATATCGCCCGCGTGAACGGCGCCGACGGGGCGGCGGTGGCCATAGACCCCCTCACCTACGACCTGCTCTCGCGCGCCGTCGCCTACTGCGCGGCCAGCGAGGGCGTCTTCGACATCACCGTAGGGCCGGCCGTGGGCCTGTGGAACTTCCACGAGGGCACGGTGCCCGACCCCGACGCCCTGGCCGAGGCCGTGGGCCATGTGGACTGGCGCCAGCTGAAGCTGTGGAAGGAGGGCGGCACCTGCCACGCCCAGCTGGCCGACCCGGCAGCCGCCGTGGATGCGGGCGGCATTGCCAAGGGCTGGATCGCCGACCGGCTCATCGAGGCCCTGGCCGCCCATAACCTCGACGGCATCATCGTGAACCTGGGGGGCAACGTGGCCGTGCGCGGAACGAAGCCCTCGGGCGAGCCCTGGGGCATCGGGGTGCGCAACCCGGCCGACCCGGCCACCCTGCTCGGCGCCGTGCCCCTGGCCGCGGGCTCGGCGGTCACGAGCGGCATCTACGAGCGCTGCTTCACCGCCCCCGACGGCACCTTCTACCACCATATCCTGGACCCGCGCACCGGCATGCCCGCCGCGACGGACGTGGCCGGCGTGACCGTCATCTGCGAGCAGTCCATCGACGCCGAGGGGTTCTCCACCACCCTGCTCGCCTTGGGGAGCGAGCGCGGTCGTGCCCTCGTGCAGCGGCACCCGGAAATCCAGCAAGCCTTCTTCGTGGACCGGGAGGGGCGCATCACCCCGGCCCGCTAAAGCCCCCCGGGTCTTTCGCGCCCTCAGTCCCGGACCGCTAGAACCCCTGTAGCCTTTCGCACCGCCAGCCCGCACGCGCCCCTGGGGTCTTCCCACCCTGCGCAGCGGGCCGCTCGCACCTCTGTGGTCTTTCGCCCGAGCCGTTTCCGCCGCCCGCCCGGAGCGCTATAATTGTTACAGTAATGAACTATTCCCGAGGCAAGGAGCCGGGCCGTGGGCGCCACTTCCGAAAAAGACAAGTTCAACCTGGACTCCACCTATTTCGTGGCCTTCGAGATGGCCCACGAGGCCCTGGCCCGGGGCTTGGCCGCTGCCAGCGATCTGAACATCACCCAGTACCGGGTGCTCACCAAGCTGCTGCAAGCCGGCGAGGCCGTGAACCAGGGCGCCCTGGGGAAACTCCTCGGCATGAAACCCAACGGCATCACCCAGGCCGTGGATGCGCTGGAAGCCCGGGGGCTCGCAACCCGGGAGAGCGGTCGGGCCGACGGGCGCACCCGCTTTCTGCGCGTCACCGATGCCGGCGCGGCCCATGTCGCCGCCGTGAACGAGGCCCTCGTCGAGAGCCTCTACGAGCACTTCCCCACGGCCAACCCCACCTACCGCACCATTTTGGAGGCGGCCGTGGCAGCGGCGGCCCAGATCGAGCCGCCGCTGAATTCGGAGATGGCCAACCGCTTCCCCGCCACCCGCTCCCTCGTGTCCATCGAGCTTTTGCGGGCCGAGACCGAGCGCACCCTGCGCGAGGCCACGGGTGCCTCGTTCAACGAGTGCCGCATCGTGCAGCGCCTGAGCGAGACCGACCGCCCCGAGCGCGTCGGCGAGTTGGCGGCGGCCCTGCACCTGTCCCCGGTGAACGCCGCCCGGGCCACCGAGCGCCTCGTCGGGCGCGGCTGGGCGCGGCGCCTGAAGTCGCCCGCCGATAAGAAGGCGGTCTACGTAGCCCTCACCGACGAGGGCGTCTACCAGGGGTTCCTCATCAGCGCCACGGTAAATGAGCTGGCCGCCACGAAGCTGTGGGCCCACCTTACCCCCGGCCAGCGCGAGGCCATCGAGCGCGTCGGCCACGTCGTGGTGGCCGAGCTGGACGCCCGCCGCCAAGCAAAGGAGCAGGCCGCCTACGACCTGCTCCAGGAAATCTAGGGTATTTCGCCACCCGCTACGACAGCGCCGCCTTTGGCTGCACCGGTACGCTCGCCTTCGGCGCCGGAGTGCCTTCCAGCTTGCGGATAAGGGCCGCGGAGCCGAACAGCAGGGCCACATTCACGACCAGGTCGGCCGCCGCCCAGCCGCCGAGGACCGGCAGGCTCACCGTCGCCACGTTCAGGGCCGAGAAGGTGCCCACGGTGAGCAGCATTACCACCGCGCCGCAGCCAGCTGCGGCCGCCACAAGGCTCGTCCCCAAGCTGTGCCCCGCACGGGCGCGGGCCACACAGGCACACACCACCATCGATGCCGCGCCGAGCAGCGTGCCCAGGAAAGCGGCGAAGGCGATAACGCCCAGCACAATGACGGGCAGCCCCGGCAACTTCGAGCTCATGGAGCCCACCTGCACCGCCGACAGGATGCCGAGCACCACCACGACCAGGCACACAATGGCCACCAGCGCCGTGGCCCAGCCCCATAGAAACGCCGTTGCCGGGCGCGGCCGCCCCTCGCCGCGGGCCGCAAGCGCCCCGTAGAGCACCGGACCGGCCGTGGACACCACGAGCGCGAGCCCCGCCGCGAACAGGAAGGCCACGAAGGCCGAGCCCGTGAGGATGGAGCAGATCACATCCAGAATGGGCACGCCGGACGCCGAGATGTAGTCGAAGGCGAGCACGCCGGTGCCCCCGGCCACGGCAAGCCCGATGCGGGCCAGAATAGCCATCACGAGCGCCATGGCGTACAGCGTGAGAAACGGCCGCGCCATTGCTTTCATATCGTTCATAGTCAGCTCCTTCCGAAGCAATCCCGCGGAACGTCCTGCGCCCCGCGCGTTCCGAGCGCGGCCCTAGGCCTCGCCCATCTCGTTTTCCACCGCCGAGGTACCGCAGAGGTAGCCGCCGCAGAACGCCAAGCCCACATCGCCCATGAGCGATCCCAGAATGGGATCGCCGATGTAGCTGTTCTCGCCGCAGGCGCCGCCCGCGGTGTGCCAGCCGGCGTAGAGCCCCGGAATGACGCGGCCGCTCGTGCCCACCACCTGCATCTGGTCGTTGATGA
The DNA here is from genome assembly GCF_056795635.1 of Adlercreutzia sp. NCBI lineage: Bacteria > Bacillati > Actinomycetota > Coriobacteriia > Eggerthellales > Eggerthellaceae > Adlercreutzia > Adlercreutzia sp. Next base: position 40,273 of record NZ_JBQIIT010000015.1, read on the forward strand.
GCAGGCCGGCCTTGGTGCCGTAGAGGTTGCCGCCGATGCGGCAGCCGTAGAAGGGCGGCGTGGTGATGGCGTGCAGCCACTCGGACGGCATGGGGTACATGAAGTCGTCCTCGCCCCGCTCGCAGGCCGCATTCCACCGCTCCACGGCCTCGGTGAGCACCCCTTCGGCCAGGCCCAGGTCGGCCTCCAGCTCTTCTAAGGTGTCGCGGCGCTTCAGCACGTCGGCCTCGATGGCATCGGCCACGCCGTGGTGCCAGTCGCGGTAGTGCTCGGGCACCTTCTCGATCTGCTCCAGGTCCGGGGTCAGCAGCTTGCGGCAGTGCTCCTGGGCGAAGCCCGCCAAGTGATCCTCGTAGTTCGCGTCGAAGACGATGTAGGAGCGGTGGCCCGGCGGGGTCATCTGGATGGTGGCCAAGTCGCCCAGGGCGTAGATGGCGTTGGCGCCGTCCTCGGCCACGCGGGAGTCCATATAGCGCAGGCGGTTGCCGCAGCGGTCGATGGTCAGCCACGGCTGGCGCGACAGCTGGGTCATGCCGTCGTAGAGGAACCGCGCCCAGGTGCCGCCCTCGGCCTGCCAGTCCACACCGCCGTCGAAGGAGGCTGAGCTGTTGAAGCCGGACACATCGGCCCCCACTCCGAGCCCCATGCGGAAGCACTCGCCGGTCTCGCCGGCCGTCAGATAGCTGGAGGCGCAGCCCATGGCCGCCGTGGGGATGTACTTGTCGAGCAGCGCCTTGTTGTTGCAGAAGCCGCCGGCCGTGAGGACGACGGCGCGCTTCGCGTGGATGAACTTCTCCGCGCCGTAGTCCTCGTTCACCACGACGCCCACGATGCGCCCGTCCCCGTCCTGCACAAGCGCCACCGCCGGGCTCTGGAAGAGGAACTCCACCCCGTGCTTGTAGCCGTAGTTGAACATGGCATCGGTGGCATCCTTCATCTTCAGCACGTGGTGGTCCAGCGTCGAGCGCTTGGGGGCCACGTACACGGGCACCTCGCCGAGGCGCCAGTGCACGCCGCAGTCGGCCATCCAGTCGAGGCTCCTGCCCCCTTCCTCGGCGATCTTGTAGATGAGCTTGGGGTCGGCCGCGTAGTGGTACTCGTCCATGGCCCAGTCGGTCAGGGCCTGGGGCGAGAAGGGGTAGCTCGGGAAGGCGAACTTCTTCTCCTCCTGGCCGGAGTAGCCGCCGAGGATGCCGCACATGCCCGCCTCCTGGGCGTTGCCGCCGGGAAGCCCCATGGCCTCCACGCAGATGACCTCGGCCCCCAGCTCGCAGGCGCGAGCCGCGGCGTTCAGGCCACCGCCTCCGGCGCCCACCACGCAGATGTCGCACTCGTAGTCCCACGCTGCGGGCACGGCCCGGGGCGGAATGGGCGTGGCGTCGTTGGCGGGGAAGCTCGCGGCGTCGTGCTCCCGGAAGGTGCCGTCGGCGGCGCTCGCGTTGGTGGCATGGCTCGGGTCGGAGGCGGCCACGGGGTCGCCCTCCCGCGTCCAGTCGCCCCGGCGCTCGGCGCTCGCGGCGAGGGCCGCCTCGGGAGCGAGCAGCCCTGCGGCAGCGGCCCCGGCCGCGGCCAGGGCCGACCCGGAGGAAACCGCGCGTCTGGCGCAAGGCCTTTCGCCCTGGCGCAACGCCTCGCCCGGCTATTTCAAGGCGGTGCGCGACA
>NZ_JBQIIT010000015.1:41944-50535 GCF_056795635.1 Adlercreutzia sp.
GGCCCCGGCCGCGGCCAGGACCGACCCGGTCAGAAGGTCGCGGCGCGACAGGCCCGCGCCCTGATTGAGCTTACTCACGGCTACCAGCCTCCTTCTCGGTCGTCGCGGCACCGGACGCAACAGCATCGGCAGCCGTGGCGGCGTCGGCCGCGGCGGCACCCTCGGCAGATGCGGCGCCCGCCTCGGCCTGGGCGAGGGCGTCTTCCACGGCCTGCTTCACGCCGGCCGTGGTGATGGTAGCCCCGGCGATGGCATCGATATCGGCGCCCTGGGCCGCCTCGATCATGGCGGCGTAGCGCCCGTCGCGGATGGCCTCGTAGCCGCCGCGGCTCTGGCTCTCGCCGTCCTGGGCGGTCTCCAAACACGTCAGGCGTCCGTCGTCCACGAGCAGCGTCACGGAGATCCAGCCCTCCATACCGCGGCCGCGGCCCGTGTACACCCCATCATGCAGATCGCCCTCGGCCCGGGCCGGCCCCGTCGCAGTCGCTTCGGCCGCCCAAGGGTCCTCGGTGCGCAGGGCCAGCTGCTCGGCCGTGGCCGCATCCTTGGAACCAGAGCCCTCGAAGCTGGCCCCGCATCCGGAAAGTCCCAGCACGAGCGCCGTGGCACCGCAGAGCGCTGCCGTTGTCCTCACGCCGTTCATAGTCCCTCCAATCATTCGCCGTTGTTGGACTGATATTTCTTCATGAAAGTTTTCTTTTATTTACATTCATGAACTTATTGCTGCGGAGCATATCAGCGTTTTACCCGTATAGCAAGGATATATTGACGAAATTTAACGTTCCGTCAACTACTACCAATTTGATAATTTATGGATATTGACTGAAGATACGAAGGCGAGTAAGGTACAGGGCAACGACCGCAAGCATCCCTTGCGCAGCCGTCGCGGCCGAGTCGGAGACGCGGACCGGAAGGCGCACCCGCGCCCGCCGATCCGCCCCGGCCGCGACGAGCTTCCCTACCCGGTATCTAATAAGGAGGGATACCCATGCTCTTCGATGTGTACGGCCCCAACGCCGCCTACCAATGGCTCGGTCTCGTTCTCGTCCTCGTCCTGCTCATCCTGCTGAACGAGCTCGCCCGTCGCACCAAGGCAGGCGGCATATTCATGTTCTTCGGCGTGTGCGGCGCCATGACCGTCTACTGCCTGGCCGTGGAGATCGGTGCGGCCGCCGGAGCCGAGTGGGCGCTCACCAACCCCACCCACACCGATATGAACAGCTGGTTCCACTACGCCAAGGTGTACGCCGCTACCGCTGGCTGCATCGGCTTCATGATGATCAAGTACTCCTGGGGCAAGATCGGCCGGGCCCACTGGTTCAAGGCCTTCCCCTTCGTCATCGTGGCCATCAACATCCTCATCGCCGTGGTGAGCGACTTCGAGAGCGCCATCCGCGCCTTCGGCACCACCTGGGTATCCTCCGAGGGCGTCACCCTGTACGGCGGCTGGCACAACGTGTTCAACGGCATCGCCGGCATCATCAACATCGCGTGCATGACCGGCTGGTTCGGCATCTACATCTCCAAGAAGCGCCAGGACATGCTGTGGCCGGATATGACCTGGGTGTTCATCATCGCCTACGACCTGTGGAACTTCTGCTACACCTACAACAACCTGCCCACCCACTCCTGGTACTGCGGCGTGGCCCTGCTTTTGGCCCCCACCATTGCCGGTCTCATCTGGAACAAGGGCGGCTGGATCCAGAACCGCGCCTTCACGCTGTCCATGTGGTGCATGTTCTGCCAGATGGTGCCCATGTTCGCCAACGACTCCATCTTCGCCGCCGATTCCGTGAACGACCCGAACGTGAACCTCGTGGTGTCGCTTCTGGCCCTGGGCGCCAACATCGCCGCCTTCGCCTACATCATGTACCGCGCGAAGAAGCTGGGCGTGAACCCGTGGATGCAGGAAGTGTTCGTGGGCACCAAGGACTTCGTGGCCGCCATGAAGCGCCGCGCCTCCACCGCCTACCTCGTGGAAACCGAGCCCGCTTCCGCCACTCCGGCCGAGATCGCCGAGATGGTGGCCTACAACGAGCTGCCCGCCGAGGGCAAGCCGGGCTTCGTCTACGTCGCCGTGGAAGAAACCGAAATCCCCCAGCGCAAGTAGCCGCGCAGAGGACGGGAGCGTCGCAACAGCCCCTCCCATAACCTGCCCGAAACGCCGAGGGCCCGCGATGATCGCCGTCGCGGGCCCTTTCTACTCCCCTTCCATTTGGGCGATGTCTTCCAATTTGGCGGGGTCGAGGACATGGATGCAGTTGCGCTGCTTCTCGATGATGCCCTGGGATTGCAGGCGCGACAGGGCCGTGGTCACCGAGTTGCGCGAGAGCCCCAGCATATCGGCCAGGTCGTTGTTGCTGTAGGGCAGCACCGTCGGCCGGGCCGGCGCGGTCCCTCCCCCGTCACAGCGCTCCCGGGCAAGCTCGGCCAGCAGCATGGGCACCCGCTGGCCGGCCCCGTAGAACGACTGGCTCACCACTTCCCGGGTCTGCATGGACAGAAGCCCGAACAAGTAGCGCACCACCCGGTCGGTGAACTCGGGGTAGGCGTGGAGCAGCCGGAAGAACGATTCCTTGGGAATGGAGATGATGCGGCTGTCGTCGCAGCTGCGGGCCGTGGACATGGGCAGGTTGTCGTCCCGCAGGATGTGGTAGCCGAAAAAGCACCCGGGCCCGTAGCGGTCGATCACCTTGGTGCGCCCGGCAGCATCCACGCGGAAGCATTCCACGGAGCCCTCGGCCAGGTAGTAGTGGTTGCCGTTCGGCTCGTCGAGCCAGAAGATCATGGCCCCTGCCGGCACGCGCTTCACCGTGTAGGTGGCGTCGATGCCGTCGAGCATGGCCTCCAGCTCGTCGCGGCCCAACGGCTCCTGCAGCACCTCGTTCTTTCCCGTCCAACTCATGGGCTCCCCTCCCCTCGGTGGCCTTTGCAGCCCCCATCCTATCACGAGTGCCTCCAAACGGGCGCGACCCCGGCCGACAACGACCGGGGACGCGACCCGTCAGGGAGGGCTCTTGGCTGTGGCACCCCGCGGTCCGCAGGCCCGGCAGCACCCGAGGCGCCCGCCGCCTCTTCCGGCGGCCGCCCCGTTCTCGTTACACGTAGTACACCGACGGCTGGGTGCCGTGCTCCTCCAAGTAGGGCTTGGCACCCTTCTCGGCGATGTACTGGGACACCGCGCTTTCCGGATCGTTCAGGTCGCCGACGATGCGGGCCTCGGCCGGACAGGCCTGGACGCACCAGGGGCGATGGTCGTGGTCCTGGCGGTCGAAGCACATCGTGCACTTCGAGGACACAGCCGCCTCCTCGTCGATCTGCGGCACGCCGTAGGGACAGGCGGTCACGCAGGTGCCGCAGCCGATACAGACCTCGGTGTCCACCACAACGGCGCCATTGTCCGAGCGCTTGGCCATGGCGCCCGTGGGGCAGTTCGCCACGCAGGCGGCTTCGGCGCAGTGGTTGCACAGGGTGGGGCGGAAGTTCATCTTCACGGCCGGGAACGTGCCCACGGGGCGGTACAGCTCGCCGTCAAGCCCTTCCACATGGGCCCAGTACAGCTCGCCGGGCACGTCGTTGGACACCTTGCAGGCCACAGCACAGGTCTGGCAGCCCATGCAGCGCGTCGTGTCGATCACCATTCCGTATTGCTTAGCCATGTCGCACCTACGCCTTCTCTACTTCCACCAGCACGTCGTAGAAAGCCGTGCAGGTCTGGGAAATGTGCTCTTCCGTGGGGTTCAACGTCAAGTGGGTGAGGGTCTGGTAGTTGCCCTCGATGGTGTAGTCCGGGGTCCAGCCGCTCTGGGTGGCCACCACGCCCGGTACGATGCCCTCGGTGAGGAAGACCTTCATCTTGCAGGCGCCGCGGTCGTTCACGATGCTCACCACGTCGCCGTCGGCGATGTCGCGGGCCGTGGCATCCACCGGGTTCATCTCCAGCAGCGGCTCGTCTTGAATGCCCGCGAGCGCCGGGATGCCGATGTGCTGGGTGTGCACGTTCATGCGGTCGTGGTACTGCAGGAACACAAGCGGGTACTTCTCGCCGAGCGGCCCGGTCGGATCCTCGAGCATCGGCTTGTAGCAGGGCACTTCCTCCTGAAACTCCACCAGGTCGTCGTTGTAGAAGGTGAACTTCGTGGAGGGCGTGGCGAACACGCCGTCGGCGAAGACGATCTGGGAGTCGTAGATGCCGTCGGGGCGGCCCCAGATGCCGTCGGCCACGGCCGTGTCGAAGTTAAAGCCCTCCCAGGCCGGATGCTCCTCGTTCACGAAGCTGCGCACCCATTCCTCGTCGGTCTTGCTCCACAGGTCGCCCAGACCCACCTTGGCGGCCAGCAGCGACATGATCTCCACGTCGGACTTGCTCTCGCCGGCCGGCGTCACCGCGGGGCTCTGGAAGAACACCCAGGGCGAGCGATCGAGGAAGTCCCACTTCTCCCAGTAGTTGCAGGCGGGCAGCACGTAGTCGGAGTACTTCGCCGTCCAGGTCCAGTAGGGATCCACGGTCACGATGGTGGAGATCTTCGGCAACACCTCGCCCACGATCTTATTGGCATCGGGGCTCATGTTGATGAAGTTCGAGTTGGCGAACCACATGAAGTCGAGCGGATAGGGCTTGCCCGTGAGAATCTGCTCGTAGAGGGTGGAGCTCTTCGCCATGGTGCCCTCGTTCTCACCGGTGTTCGCCCAGTCGTCGTAGTTGAAGGCCGGGATGGTGATGCCGGGCGTGGAGCGGATGGACGCGGTGCCGCCGGCGTGGGACGCGCCGCCGCCTTCCACGCCGATGTAGCCGGCCACGGCGGCCAGGGTGGCCACGGTGCGGAAGGGCGAATGGGAGTTGTACACGCGCTGCATGCCCTGGCCCATGCGGATGCCCGCGGGCTTGGCGTTGATGTACTCCAGGGCGAAGTTCTCGATGACCTCGGGAGCCAGGCCGGTGATCTCGGCGGTGTACTCCAGCGTGTACTTCGACACCTCGTCGCACAGGTGGTCGAAGGCGGTGCGGCACTGCTCGCCGTTCACGTCGAAGGTGCCGGACAGGGCCGCCTTCACGCCCTCGGTGGTGTTGGGCACTGCCTTACCGGCGGCCTCGTCCCACACGAGCCACGGGGCCTCATCGCCCTCGCCGTCGCGCAGGAGCGCGCCGTCGGACTCGCGCACGAGGAAGGGAGCCACGGAATTGGCGAGGAGCCAGTCCTTGGCGTGCAGATCCTTGCCGATGATGACGTTCATCATGCCGAGGGCCAAAGCCGGGTCGGTCTGGGGCTTCAGGGGAATCCACTCGTCGGCAATGGCGGCGGTGGCGCACAGGCGCGGGTCCACCACGACGATCTTGGCGCCGTTCTCGCGGGCCTTCACGAGGTAGCGGAACTCGGAAGTGTGGGTGTCGGCCACGTTGCGGCCCCACAGCACCACCAGGTTGGAGTTCAGGTAGTCGCGGGTGTCATGGGCGCCGCGACCCTGGCCGAAGCACAGCGTCATGCCCATGGTGGCGCCATGGTCGCCCATGATGCCCTCGATATCGAAGGTGGTGCCGCCGTAGGTGCCGGCGAAGCGGGTAGGCGCCTCCCACGAGAGCTTCGACAGGTTGCCGGTGAACGAGTAGAAGCCGCAGGACTTGGCCCCATAGGTGGCCTTGGTGGCCTCCATGCGCTCGGCGATCTCCTCGATGGCCTGCTCCCAGGAAATCTGCTCGAACTCACCGCTGCCGCGCTCGCCGGTGCGCTTCATGGGGTGCATGACGCGCACGTTCTCGTCATGGGTGCGCGTGCCCAGGCCGATGGAGCGCAGGCAGCAGTTGGCGTAGTCGTCGCGGCCGGGCATCTGACCCGGGGTGACGGTGTAGATCTTATCGTCCTTCACGCGGGCCCGCAGATGGCAGCGGGACGTGCAGTTCACCGAGCAGCAGGCGCTCTTGTAGGTGAAGCCCTCTTCCGGATCGGTCACCGGGCCGGTCTCGGCCAACGACTCCTCCTCGGCCGGCTTCTCAGCCGGGGCACAGCCCACGGCCGCAGCCCCCAGGGCCGAGGTGATGGTCAGCCAGCCGGCGCCCTTCACGAAGGTGCGACGGGTGACTTTCCCCTCGGACACGAACTCGGTGGGAGCGAAACGCTCGTTCTCTTCCATAGTCCTCCTCTTTCTCTCCTGATTGCGGCGCCGAAGCGCCGAATGAGCCCAGTATAGAAAGGGAGTGCGGCCCCTTCTGCCCAACATTGGTCGGAAGGGGCCCCAAGTATTGGGGCGACGGGGACGGAAGCCGGTCTTAGGCCTCAGCCTCCACGTCGGCAGCCTCGCGCGCGACGGCGTCCTCCCCCACCGTGGGAATGCGCACCACCATGAGGTACACGAGGAACAGGGCCACAGCGGCCAGGATGGCCCACACGAAGGGCTTCTGCACGAGGGCCGCCGAGATGGCCAGCACCGTGAACGAGATGAGCAGCATGCGCATCTTCGCCTTCACGGGCATGCCGCCGGCCTCCTTGAAGGGCACTACATAGGAGCGGTACACCTTGCTGGAAGTGATGATGGCGTGGCAGCGAGGCGAGAGCTTCCCGAACAGGAAGGTGGCCAGAAGCAAGAGCGGCGTGGTGGGCAGCACCGGCACGAAGATGCCGACGCAGGCCGCGCCCACGCAGAGCCACGCGAACCCGAGAATGATATAGCGCACGATGATGTTCACGACAGGCTCCTCATCTCAAAAGGGCCGCGTCGCAGGCGGCGGACTTTTCCACCTCCATACTACGCGGCCCCTGCCGTTTCCGTATCGCCCAAACGGGCTATCTCAGGTAAATGGCTACTCCGCCTTCTTCTGCTGGTCGGCCACGGCCTCCTCCAGCAGCATGAGCTGGGCGGTGGCCTTCTTGGTGCCGCGGTAGATCATGAGCACGTACACGAGCAGGGCGATCCACAGCAGGGCATAGGCCGCGATGATGTAGGGGGCCGAGGGCAGGATGGTGGAGTAGATGTCAGCGAGAATGGGGTTCATGGCTATCTCCTAGCGTTCGTCGTCGAGGGTTTCCTTGAGCGCGTCAACGCGCTGGGTGAGGCGCACCTGGCCGAAGCGGGCGCGGTACAGCACAAAGCCGATGAGCATCATGCCAAGGGCGCACAGGCCCACGCACATACCCATCTCGGGACTCATGCCGCCCTCGCGCAGCACCACCGGGTGGATAGACGATGGAATCAGCCGCGTGATCATGAAGCAGATGGGCACGTCGATGGTGGCGATGATGGCCACCACGGCGGCGAAGGTGGCGCGGCGCTCCGGCTCGTCCACCGAGCTGCGCAGCACGAAGTAGGCGATCACGATGAGCATGAGGATGAGGTAGGTCGTCAGGCGCGGCTCCCAGCTCCACCACACGCCCCACTCGAAGCGGGTCCACATCTCGCCGGTGATCATGGTGAGCACCACGAACAGCAGCGCGATCTCCAGGCACAGGCGCGAGCAGGTATCGAAGCGCTGGTTCTTCGTCATGAGGAAGCGCACGGCATAGTAGCAGCCGAAGCCCAGGGCGATGAACGAGGTGATGGCCACGGGCATGTGGAAGTAGAAGATCTTCTGGGACAGGAGCATCTTCTGGGACACCATCACGTCCCCGATGAGCTCGGCGCCGTTCACCGTGGCACCGCCCACGGGGGCCACGTAGAAGAACGCCATGAGGAACCCGATGGTGGACAGCACCGCACCCGCAATGAGCGCCGGTGCCACCAGCTTATCGGGCCACTGCCCCGCCTCGGGCAGCTTCAACGTTTTACTTGACACTCGTTCTCCTCTCCAAAATTATTTCCCATAGTACCGGTTGAGCATAAGTCAGCGAGGTTGCGACAGGTGCCTGCAATTCGCTTGAAGAGCGGCTGAGCGGCCTTCGTGCCGCGAAGGCAAGCTCTGAACGCGAAGGGCAGGTGCCTGTCGGAACCGCAGCATCAGGTCGTCTCCTTCAGTTGACGACGAAATCGTAGAGAACCCACGATGCGAGGATCATCACCACATCGTAGCCAGCGCCGAGCGCCAGCGAGGTGAGAAATCCGTCGGCGAACACATCGCCGCCCACGAGCGCGCAGGTGGTGGCCGACACGCAGGCGTACAGCAGCGGGAAGATCACGGGCACGAACAGCAGGGCCAGCATCACGTCCTTGCCGCGGGTGGCGGCGGTGATGGTGGACAGCATGGTGCCGATGCCGGCGATGCCGATGCTGCCGAGCACGAGCGGCACGACGAGCAGCCAGCCCGTCTCGGCCGGCGCTGCGAAGCTGGAGAAGAACATCCAAAACAGCGGCACGGCGATCACTTCCACCAAGGCCAGAAACACAAGGTTCGACGTCGCCTTGGCTAGAAAGATCACGCCCCGGTCGAGCGGTGCCAGCAGCAGGCCCTCCAAGCAGCCGTTCTCCGTCTCCTTGGCAAACGAGCGATTCAGGCCCAGCAGCGACGTGAACACCACGAGCGCCCACAGAAGGCCGCCGGACACTTCCAGAAACTCCGCCCCAGGACGGGCGAAGGACAGGGCCACGCCGAACACCACGATGACCAGGAAGGCGTAGATGCCCATGGACACCACCATGTCCTTGGTGCGGAACTCCGCCTTCAG